>NZ_CAJQZB010000012.1:0-139112 GCF_907164545.1 Paraburkholderia gardini
GCAGTTGCGCTTCGCTTCGCTCGCTGTGATCAACTTACGGTGGGACTTGCACCCACAAGAGTGCGCCCATGCTGGGCGCACAAATCAAAAACCCCGCACGACTTTCGTCGTGCGGGGTTTTCTGGATTCTGGCGGAAAGGGTGGGATTCGAACCCACGGTACAGCAAAACTGTACACCGGATTTCGAGTCCGGCGCATTCGACCACTCTGCCACCTTTCCGGCATTGTTGACGCTCTGCCTGTTCGCTTCTGCGCCAATCCTCAAGCGGGTCGCTGCTCGGGGAAGCGAAGATTATAGAACAGTTGAAACCGCTTTCCAAGTCCCTTTTTGCAAAAACTCGTGAAGACCCGGCGCGATGCGCTCAGGCGACCTCAGGCGCTACCAGACGTTCGATTCCGCCCAGATACGGACGCAGTGCCATCGGCACCGTCACCGAGCCATCCGCGTTCTGATAGTTTTCGAGCACCGCGACCAGCGTGCGGCCCACCGCGAGGCCCGAGCCGTTCAGCGTGTGCACGAGTTCCGGCTTGCCCTGCGCGTTGCGATAACGCGCCTGCATGCGACGCGCCTGGAACGCTTCGGTGTTCGAACAGCTCGAAATCTCCCGGTACGTGTTCTGCGCGGGCACCCACACCTCGAGATCGTAGGTCTTGGTCGCGGAGAAACCCATGTCGCCCGTGCACAGCGTGATCACGCGATACGGCAGCTCGAGCTTCTGCAGGATTGTTTCAGCGTGCACGACCATTTGCTCCAGCGCGTCATACGACGTTTCCGGCGCGACGATCTGCACCATCTCGACCTTGTCGAACTGATGCTGGCGGATCAGGCCACGCGTGTCGCGGCCGTACGATCCCGCTTCCGAGCGGAAACACGGTGAATGCGCGGTGAGCTTAACGGGCAGCGCGTTCTCATCGAGAATGCTGTCGCGCACCGTGTTCGTCAGCGAAATCTCAGACGTCGAAATCAGGTACTGCGTGACCGTGTTCTCACCGCCGCCCTTCTCGACGCGGAACATGTCGTCGGCGAATTTCGGCAGCTGGCCGGTGCCGTACAGGATTTCCGGATTGACGATGTACGGCGTGTACACCTCGGTATAGCCGTGATGCTGCGTGTGCGTGTCGATCATGAACTGCGCGAGCGCACGATGCAGACGCGCGATCTGCCCGCGCAGCAGCGTGAAGCGCGCGCCCGAGAGCTTCGCGCCCGTTTCGAAATCGAGGCCGAGCGGCGTGCCGACATCGACGTGATCCTTCACCTCGAAATCGAACTGGCGCGGCGTGCCCCAGCGGCGCACTTCGACGTTGTCCGTTTCGTCGCGACCGGCCGGCACGCTTTCGTGCGGCAGGTTCGGCACGCCCAGCAGCAGATCCGACAGACGCTTCTGGATATCTTCCAGCTGCGCCGCTGATGCCTTCATTTCATCGCCCAGACCGCCCACTTCGGCCATCACGGCCGACGTATCCTCGCCACGCCCCTTCATGCCGCCGATCTGCTTCGACAGGCTGTTGCGACGGGCCTGCAGCTCTTCGGTACGGGTCTGGATGGCGCGGCGTTCGGCTTCGAGTGCGGAGAACGCGGCCACGTCGAGGATGTAGCCGCGGTCGGCGAGGCGTTTCGCGACGCCGTCGAGGTCTTTACGCAGCAGCTGGATGTCGAGCATGGGATTGGGGCGGGTATTCGTTGTGTGAAGGTGCGATTTTAGCGCAACCGGCCGGCGGATCAGCCGCGCGGCACGGCGTTGTGCGCGGCATCAATCTTTCTTCTGCCTGTTCTCGCTGCGCCATTGCGCATCGAGTTCACGCAGGCGGTTCATCTTGTCGGCGATCTTGCCTTCAAGACCGCGCGGCGTCGGTTCATACCAGTGCGGCTCGCGCACGCCATCGGGCAGATAGGTTTCGCCCGCCGCGTACGCGTCGGGCTCATCGTGCGCGTAGCGATAGTCGTGACCGTAGCCGAGCTCTTTCATCAGCTTCGTCGGCGCGTTACGCAGGTGGACGGGCACGCCGCGCGACTGGTCCTTGCCGACGAACCGGCGTGCCTCGTTGTACGCCATATAGCCCGCGTTCGACTTCGGCGCGACCGCAAGATAGATGATCGCCTGCGCGAGCGCGAGCTCGCCTTCGGGCGTGCCGAGACGCTCGTAGGTTTCGGCAGCGTCGAGCGCGATGCGCGCGGCGCGCGGATCGGCCAGACCGATGTCCTCCCACGCCATGCGCACGATGCGCCGCGCGAGATAACGCGCGTCCGCGCCGCCGTCGAGCATGCGGCAGAACCAGTACAGCGCGCCGTCCGGATTGCTGCCGCGCACGGATTTGTGCAGCGCGCTGATCTGGTCGTAAAACGCGTCGCCGCCCTTGTCGAAACGGCGCAGGTTTTCGGTGAGCGCGCTACCCAGCAACGCGCCATCGATTTCCGTCGTCTTCTGCTGGGCCGCGGCCCGCGCGACGATTTCCAGGTTGTTCAGCAGCTTGCGGCCGTCTCCGTCGGCGGAGCCGATCAGCGCGTCGCGCGCTTCGTCCGTGAACGTGAGGCCGCCGAGTTCCTTCTGCGCGCGATCGAGCAGTTCGCGCTGCTCGTCGTCGTCCAGACTTTTCAGCACATAGACAGCGGCCCGGGACAGCAATGCGCTGTTCACCTCGAACGACGGGTTCTCGGTGGTCGCGCCGACGAACACGAACAGCCCCGACTCGACGTGCGGAAGGAACGCATCCTGCTGGCTCTTGTTGAAGCGGTGAACCTCGTCGACGAACACGAGCGTCTGATGGCCGTGCGCACGATGCACCTGCGCGGTCTCGACGGCCTCGCGGATGTCCTTCACGCCCGACAGCACCGCCGACAGCGCGATGAACTCCGCATGAAACGCGGCGGCCATGAGACGTGCGAGCGTGGTCTTGCCGACGCCGGGCGGACCCCAGAGGATCATCGAATGCGCCTCGCCCGATTCGAACGCGACGCGCAGCGGCTTGTTCGAACCCAGCAGGTGCTTCTGTCCGATCACTTCGTCGACAGTGCGAGGGCGTAGCCGCTCGGCGAGTGGCACGTTGGCACGGATTTCTTCAAACATGGCGTTTTGTGGATAATCTCGCATTCGGTACGGCAAGGCGCGTGCACGGGCGGCACGCCTGCACGGTCCTGCATTATGACAGCCGGCGGACCGGGGCGAGATGCGCGCACGCGACGTTAGCCATCCGGCCAGGGTCACGGCGCGCCACGCGCGCGGCACAATGCGGTCGTGGTGTCCGAAGCGGGGCGCGCGCGTTGACCAGTCGCATCGAGATAAATCAGCAACACACAGGGACACCTTTTGATGGCAAACGATCCAGTCTCCGGCGAAGCCGGTTCTACTTACGCTCCGCTTACACCGGTGCCGGATTCGCGGCGCGCGTTCCGCACCGGCGACGCATTCGCCCTGTGGTTCTCGCTCGGCATCGGCCTGCTGGTCGCGCAGGCGGGCGCGCTGCTCGTGCCCGGCCTGTCGCTGCCGCATGCGCTGGCTGCGATCGTGATCGGCAGCGTGATCGGCGTCGTGTTGCTGGCGCTGGCGGGCGTGATCGGCACCGATACGGGGCTCGCGGCCATGTCGTCGCTGCGGCCCACGCTGGGCGTGCGCGGCGCCTCGGTACCGGCGGTACTCAACGCGGTGCAGCTCGTCGGCTGGGGCTCGTTCGAAATCATCGTGATGCGCGATTCCGCCGATGCGCTTGCCAGACAGTCGTTCGGTCTTTCGATGCCACTCGCCTGGACGGTGATCTTCGGCGTACTGGCCACGCTGCTCGCGATCAGCGGGCCGCTCTCGTTCGTGCGGCGTTTCCTGCGCACCTGGGGCATCTGGCTCCTGCTGGCGGGCGCGGTGTGGCTCACGTGGAACCTGCTCGCGAAACACGATCTCGCCGCGCTGATGCAGCGTCCAGGCACGGGCGAAATGCCGTTCGGCGGCGCAATCGATCTGGTCGTTGCAATGCCGCTTTCGTGGCTGCCGCTGATCGCGGATTACACGCGCTTTGGCCGTCGCGCGGGCGAGACGTTTCGCGGCACGCTGCTCGGCTACGGCATCGCGAACATCTGGTTCTATGCGCTCGGCGCGATCTATGGCCTCGCGGCCGGCGGCGGCGATACCTTGCTGACCGCGGCGCTCGCGCAGGCCGGCGGCGGTCTCGCGCTGCTGCTGATCCTGATCGACGAAATCGACAACGCGTTCGCCGATATTCACTCGGCTGCCGTGTCGACCGGCACGTTCTGGACCCGTATGGGTGTGCCGCTGCTTTCGGCTTCGTTCGGCGCGGTCTGTACGGTAATCGCTCTCGCTGTGCCGATGGCGAAGTACCAGAACTTCCTGCTGCTGATCGGCTCGGTGTTCGCACCGCTCTTCGGCGTGGTGCTGGTGGATCACTTCATCGTCCGCAAGCGTCGTATCGATGCGGCGGTAATCGGCGACGTGCGCGGGCGCTATGGTTTCTCGGGTGGCTGGCACGTCAGCGCGTTCATCGCGTGGGCGATCGGCATCGCGGCCTATCAGGCGATCAATCAATGGCTGCCGAATCTCGGCGCAACACTGCCGGCGCTTGCGATCGGCGCCCTGTGTTATCTCGCCTTCGTGTCCACGCGGCGCGCAGCGTACGCGTAAATGCAAATGGCCCGCTCACATCGCGGGCCATCCGGTTTTTACGCCTGGCGTGTTGCCGGCCGATACTCGACGCCCGGCAGCACACACAGCAGCTCATACGCAAGATTCGCCCCGAGCAGCGCGGTCGTGCCGAACGGATCGTAGGGTGGCGCGACTTCAACCAGATCGCAGCCGACGATATTCAGCCCATGCGAGCCGCGGATGATCTCGAGCGCCTGCGGCACCGTCAGCCCTGCGATTTCCGGCGTGCCCGTGCCCGGCGCGAACGCCGGATCGATACCGTCGATATCGAACGTGATGTACACCGGGTCGTCGCCCATGCGCTCACGCACGCGCGACATCAACGGCGCCAGCGACTGGTTCCAGCACGCTTCGGCCTGCACGACTTCGAAGCCCTGATCGCGGCACCAGTCGAAATCCTCCGCCGCGTAGCCGGTACCCCGCAGGCCGATCTGCACGACGCGCGAGGTATCCAGCAGCCCCTCTTCCACCGCTCGGCGGAACGGCGTGCCGTGGGCGATCTTCTCGCCCATCATCGTGTCGTTGACGTCCGCGTGGGCGTCGACGTGAATCAGACCGACCTTGCCGTGCTTGCGGTGAATCGCGCGCAGGATCGGCAGCGCGATCGTGTGATCGCCGCCCAGCGTGACCGGCTTCGCACCGTGCTGAAGAATCTCGTCGTAGGCGGTCTCGATGCGCGCGATCGAATCGAGCAGGTTGTACGGGTTGATCGCCACGTCGCCGATATCCGCGACGCGCAGCGAATCGAACGGCGCCGCGCGCGTCGCCATGTTGTACGGGCGAAGCAGGACCGATTCCGAGCGGATCTGGCGCGGGCCGAAACGCGCGCCCGTCCGGTTCGACGTCCCGAGGTCGAACGGCACGCCGACGAAGCACGCGTCCAGTCCCTCAGCCGATTCGACGTACGGCAGCCGCATCATCGTCGTGATGCCGCCGCAGCGAGCCATCTGGTTGCCTGAAAGCGGTTGCGGATGCTCCACGTTGGCGTCGGGGAAAACGAAGGCTGAAGGTTTCATCGTGGCTCGCCCATGAAAGAGATGTAAATCGTGCGAAGGAGGTCTGGCTTACATGGGGTAATCCCGATCAATCCAGAACCCGGTCGAATTCTCATTCTTGTGCACTTTTCGCGAATGTAAAATGCGAACAGAATAAACTTCACATTCATCGGCATCGATGTTTCCATGCCGGCTCATCGCGCCATGCCGCGCCACACCGCACAACGCCATGTTCTCCCAGCTCACCGACCTCGATCTACGGCTGATCCGCGTGTTTCTGGCAATCGTCGACGCCGGCGGCGTCACGGCCGCGCAGGCGACGCTCAACATCGGCCAGTCGACGATCAGCACCCAGCTCGCCACGCTCGAAACGCGCCTGGGTTACCGGCTGTGCGAACGCGGACGCGGCGGTTTCGCGCTGACCGCGCGCGGCGCGCAGTTCGTCGACGCCGCGCGCACCCTGCTCTCGGCGATGAATACGTTCGGAATGCAGGCTCGCAACGTCGGAAGAAAGCTGGTGGGCACACTGGGGATCGGCATGATCGGACACACGCCGGTGTCGGCAAGCGCGCGGATCAGCGAGGCGATCCGCCGCTTTCGCGCGCGCGACGAATCCGTGCGTTTCTCGATCCTCGTGCGCTCGCCGGGCGAGCTGGAAGAACTGCTGCTGAGCGAGCGCATTCAGGTGGGAATCGGCTACTTCTGGCACCGGGTGCCGTCGCTGGAATACACGGAAATTTTCGCCGAAGACCAGTTCGCGTATTGCGCTAAGGATCACCCGCTGTTCGCGCGGGCCGGCGGCATCGACCCGGCCGAAGCCGCGCAGCACGCATGGGCATGGCGCAGCTATCCGCTGCCCGAAGCCGGAAGTTCAACGGCAACGCAGAACGTGACGGCCGTGGCCGACAACATGGAGGCGGTTGCGATGCTCGTGCTCTCCGGCTGCCATCTCGGCTATCTGCCGGAGCACTACGCCGCGCCGTATCTGAAGGCGGGTTTGCTCGCCGCGCTGAATCCGCAGGCGATGCGCTACCGCGTCGCGTTCCAGATGGTCACGCGTGCGCGGCAGCATCGCACGGATATCGTCGAAGCATTCATCGACGACATGAAGGCCGCCCATCCGCCGGGCGAAGCAATCGCCGCAAACGAAACGGGCGGAAACGCCTAGCCGTTGATCACATCCGCGCCCTTCGGCACGGTGAACTTGAACTGGTTCGGCGTGAGCGGCGGATTCTTCTGGATGTTCGAGAACGTCAGCAGCGTGACGTTACCGAACACGTCGTGCAATTCCATCGCCTCCAGATTGCCGTCACGAAAGCCGATACCGACGCGCTGAAACTGCGTGTCCTTCGATTTCGGCGTGAGTTCGAGCCAGTCGATGCCATCCTTCACGCCCGCGTCGCGCAGCGTGAAGTTCTTGTCGAGATCGTTGCTGCCGAACAGGATCGCTGCCGGACTCGCGCCGAGCGCGCCGCCCAGCGTGCGCACCGTGACCTGGTTCAGGTCTTTGTCGTAGACGTAAAGCTTGTCGCCGTCGGCCTGCAACACCTGTTCATACGGCTTCTCATACGACCAGATAAATTTGCCGGGCCGCGCGAACAGGAACGTGCCGCTCGATGTGCCGCCCGACTTCGGCATCGTCGACAGCGCGCCGCTCGCGCCCTGCGCGGCACTCGGCGCCTTTATTTCGCGCTGCACGAACGTGCCACGCGCCGCATGCACCTGCGACACAAACGCCTTCAGTTGCTCCGTTCCGCTCGCGAAGGCCTGCGACGCGAACAGCATCGATGCGCCCACCGCGACGCTACCCACGACGCGAACCAGCGAACGCGTCACCTGAAGGAACGCGAAACGGGAAACACGGGCATTCAGCCCGATTTGTTGCTGCATGTCTTTCTCCATGGAAGGAATCCGTAGCCGCGACCGCAGCCGTTTCCGGAATGGCGGCGGTGGCATGACGCGCTTCATGCCGCCGCCGCGTATTGATCGTTGCAGTCAGATACCGGCAATCGAACCGGCTCAATCGGCCTCGCGCACTGGCACGAGAATCTCGCGATTGCCGTTCGACGACATCGCCGAGACGATGCCCGACTGCTCCATCTGTTCGAGGAGCCGCGCGGCGCGGTTGTAGCCGATGCGCAGATGCCGCTGCACCAGCGAAATCGACGCGCGACGGTTTTTGGTGACGATCTCAACAGCCTGATCGTAAAGAGGGTCCGACTCGCCGCCGGCCGCTCCGGTTCCCGCGGCGCCCGCGGAACCTTCGTCGCCCTCGCCCAGCACGCCGCCTTCAAGGATGCCTTCGATGTAGTTCGGCTCGCCCTGCTCCTTGAGCTTGTCGACGACACGATGCACCTCTTCGTCCGATACGAACGCGCCGTGCACGCGCACCGGCAAGCCGCTTCCCGGCGGCAGATACAGCATGTCGCCCATGCCGAGCAGCGACTCGGCGCCCTGCTGGTCGAGAATCGTGCGCGAATCGATCTTCGACGACACCTGGAATGCCATCCGCGTCGGCACGTTGGCCTTGATGAGGCCCGTGATCACATCGACCGAAGGACGCTGCGTCGCGAGAATCAGGTGAATCCCGGCCGCGCGTGCCTTCTGCGCGATCCGCGCGATCAGTTCCTCGACCTTCTTGCCGACCACCATCATCAGGTCGGCGAGTTCGTCGATCACGACGACGATGTTCGGCAGGCGCGCCAGCGGTTCCGCGTCGTCCGGCGTGAGGCTGAACGGATTCGGGATCTTTTCCTCGTGCTTCGTCGCTTCGTCGATCTTGTTGTTGTAGCCGGCGAGATTGCGCACGCCGAGCTTGCTCATCAGCTTGTAGCGGCGCTCCATTTCGGCGACCGCCCAGTTCAGCGCGTGCCCGGCCTGACGCATATCCGTGACCACCGGACACAGCAGATGCGGAATGCCTTCGTAGACGCTCATTTCGAGCATCTTCGGATCGATCAGGATCATGCGGACCTGCTCCGCGCTCGCCTTGTACAGCAGCGACAGGATCATCGCGTTGATCCCGACCGACTTGCCGGAACCGGTCGTGCCGGCCACCAGCAGGTGAGGCATTTTCGCGAGGTCGGCGCACACCGGCTTGCCGCCGATGTCCTTGCCGAGGCCCATCGTGAGCGGCGAGGCCGCGTCCGCGTAGACGGCGGAGCCGAGAATTTCGGACAGCGTCACCGTCTGGCGGCGCTGGTTCGGCAATTCCAGCGCCATGAAATTCTTGCCCGGAATCGTCTCGACCACCCGGATCGACACGAGCGACAGCGAACGCGCCAGATCCTTCGCGAGACCGACGATCTGGCTGCCCTTCACGCCCGTGGCCGGCTCGATTTCGTAACGCGTGACGACCGGACCCGGATACGCCGCGACCACGCTCACATCGACGCCGAAATCCTTCAGCTTCTTTTCGATCAGACGCGACGTGAATTCGAGCGTGTCGGCGGAAATGGTTTCCTGCATGGCGGGCGCCGGATCGAGCAGCGAGATCGGCGGCAGCGTGGAATCGCCAGGCAGGTCGGTGAAAAGCGGCACCTGGCGTTCCTTCTCGACGCGCTCCGATTTCTCGGGCTTGACCACCGGCGGCACGATCATCACCGGCTCGTGTTCCTCGATGCGCACGCGGCCCTGCTCGACCTTGCCTTCACGTTTGACGGCCGCCGCTTCGCCGAGCTTGCGGTCGCGGCCCGCTTCGCGGCGCAGCTTCGCGAACGTCACCGCCGAAATGATCGATTCGCCAACGCGCTCGCACACCGACAGCCACGAAAAGCGGAAATACAGCGAGAGGCCGATCGCCAGCACGATCAGGAGCGCGAGCGTGCCGCCCGTGAAGCCGAGCGCGTGCGACACGCCATGCGCGACCGCTTCGCCGATCACGCCGCCCGGCGCGCGCGGCAACGGCACCTTCAGCGACCACATGCGCAGCGCCTCGATGCCGTCACAGGCGAGCAGCACGAGCACGAACGCGCACGCTTCGGCGAGCCAGCTGTGGTCGCGCGGCGCGTCTTCGTCGATGGCTTCGTGCCGGGTGATGCGGCGATAGTTGGCGGAAATGCGCCGCGCGAGCAGGACGACCCACCAGTACGCGGACAAGCCAAAGAGGAGCAGCAGGATATCGGACGTCCAGGCGCCGACGCGGCCGGCCCAGTTCGCGATGTGGTCGACCTGCGCGGCGTGGGTCCAGCTAGGATCGCGCCGGGTATAGCTGACGAGCGCCATGAGCAGGAAAACGCCGAGCGCGACCTGCAAGATCCAGCGGATTTCGGTGAAGAGGCGCGACATGCGATGCGGCAATGCCTGCGCGTTCGCGGAATAGGTAGCTTTTGCCATTGATCCTGTAGCGTGTGCGGCCCGGAACGGGTTGCCGGAGACGCCCGGCCGCCGTTCATTCGATGCGGCCTATTGTAAACGCACTGTTACGCCCACGGCTGTAAATGACGGTAACTGCCGCCCACGGCTGTTCACCCGCCGCAACGGCCGGAAAATCGCCCGGGATCGCCAGAAACCGGCAAAAACGTCCGGAACGCTATCGAACCGATCACAAAGCTTCATGAAGCAGCGAGAGGCCTCGCCCTTTATAATGCCGGACGAACACCCATCTACTGTTTCGACACAAGTCATCCGGCATCGCACAGGCGAGCCAGACGCTTTTTACGGATTTCGATCATGCCCGCACCCACGAAACACGCCAAGGTTCTGATTCTCGGTTCCGGCCCTGCCGGTTACACCGCCGCTGTCTACGCCGCGCGCGCCAATCTTTCGCCGGTGCTCGTCACGGGTCTGGCCCAGGGCGGCCAGCTGATGACCACGACCGATGTCGAAAACTGGCCCGCCGACGGCAACGGCGTGCAGGGTCCAGAATTGATGCAGCGCTTCCTGGAGCACGCGGAGCGCTTCAACACCGAAATCATCTTCGATCACATTCATACGGCAAAGCTCGACGAAAAGCCGATTCGCCTGATCGGCGATTCGGGCGAATACACGTGCGATTCGCTGATCATCGCGACGGGCGCATCGGCACAGTATCTCGGCCTGCCGTCCGAAGAGCTGTACATGGGCCGCGGTGTGTCCGCCTGCGCCACGTGCGACGGCTTCTTCTACAAGCAGCAGCACGTTGCCGTCGTCGGCGGCGGCAATACGGCCGTTGAAGAAGCGCTGTATCTGGCCGGCATCGCGAAGAAGGTCACCGTCATCCACCGTCGCGACAAGTTCCGCGCTGAGCCGATCCTGATCGACCGCCTGCTGGAAAAGCAGAAGGAAGGCATCGTCGACATCAAGTGGAACCACGTGCTCGACGAAGTGAAGGGCAACGAAGGCGGCGTGAACGGCCTGCGCATCAAGAACGCGAAGACAGGCGAAACGACCGATCTCGATCTGCAGGGTCTTTTCGTCGCGATCGGTCACAAGCCGAATACGGACATCTTCGCAGGCCAGCTCGAGATGAAGAACGGCTACATCATCACGAACGGCGGTCTCTCCGGCAATGCCACCGGCACGAGCGTGCCGGGCGTGTTCGCGGCCGGCGACGTGCAGGATCACGTGTACCGTCAGGCCATCACCAGCGCCGGCACGGGCTGCATGGCCGCACTGGATGCGCAGCGTTATCTGGAAACGCTCCATGACGAAGCGCTTGGCGAACATGTGATGAGCGCCGAAGCAGACCGGTAAAATAGCGTCAGGGCGCCACCCGACGCAGATCAAGGGCCGCGGCCGCGAGGCACGCGGCCCTTTTTGCATTTTTTATGTCCGGTGCGGTGTTCGTGCCCGTATCCACGTTTTCCCGTTCAAACGCATTCTCCGCACCTGCCGCGCGACTCATCGTCATGCCGAAAAATCTGCCCCATCCGAACGAACCGAAACGTCCACGTTCCACCCCTGCTGCCGCATCGCGTGCAGAGCAGGCGCCGGGCGCGCCCAGAAAGCCGTTGCTCGACCCTGCTGCCGGACTGGCGGGCCTCGGTGCATTGCGCGACGCGTTGAAGGTCGACACGCAAAAACGCGAGCGAGCACGTGCCGAAGCCGTGCAGGCAAAGCGTGAGGCTTCCGCCGACGCCGATCTGTTCCGCCGCGAGATCGGCTCCGTGGCACCGCTAGCCGTGCCGCCGCGTGCGACACCGCCGCGCAACCCGCCATCTCCACTGCCCGTGCAGACGAAGCTCGACGAGGAAGCCGTCCTGCACGAAGCAATCTCCGACGAATACGATCCCGAGGTGCTGCTGGAGACCGACGAGACGCTGTCGTACTGCCGGCCGGGCGTCAGCCAGGAAGTGGTGCGCAAGCTGCGGCGCGGCGCGTGGATCGTGCAGGCGCAACTCGACCTGCACGGCATGCGCCGGGACGAAGCACGCGAGGCGCTCGCTGAATTCATCCGCGAATCGGTGAAGCGCGGGTTGCGCTGTCTGCGTGTGATTCACGGCAAGGGCCTGGGCTCGATCGGCAAGGAGCCGGTGCTGAAGGGCAAGGTGCGCGCGTGGCTCGTCCAGAAATCGGAAGTGATCGCGTTCTGTCAGGCCCGTCCGCACGATGGCGGTGCGGGCGCGGTGCTCGTGCTGCTGCAGCCGGCCGCCGTGGCCGCCCATCACTATCATCCCGACCAGCTCAAACCGTAATGGAGCGTCATTGATGCATCCGAGGCTCACGCTCGCATTCGCCGTCATGGAGGCGATTGCGATCATGGCGTATTCCATTTCCGGATTTATCGAGGCGAGGACGCGTCGTCTCGACGCGGTCGGCACGTTTCTGGTCGCGCTGGCGACGGCGTTCGGCGGCGGGACGGTGCGGGACGTGCTGCTTGAAAGACGCCCGTTTTACTGGGTCCAGCACCAGAACTACGTGCTGGTGATTTTCGTGATGTCGCTATTTGCGCCGATGACGTTCCGGGCAATCTCGCGGGTGATTTCCGAGCGCGTGCTGCTGGTGGCGGACGCGATCGGACTGGGACTCTTCAGCGTCTCGGGGACGTCGCTTGCGCTCGACGCACAGATGCCGTGGTTCACGTCGGTGATGATGGGGGTTTTGACCGGCGTTTTTGGCGGCGTGATCCGCGACGTGCTGTGTAACGAGGTTCCGTTGATCCTGCGCGATTCGAGACCATACGCCACGTGTGCGTTCGCCGGGTGCTGGATTTATGTTCTGCTCGATTACATGAACGTCGATACGGTTTATAGCGTGCTGATCAGCACTGCGTTCATCCTCGTCGCGCGGCTTGTAACGTTCAGGCTGAACGTGCGGTTGCCGCATTGAATCGCGCCAGACGAAGCATCATCGATTGACGGGAAACGTCAGAACGCCTTCGTTCCCGACCGCTACGCACATCCCTCTCCTTTGCCTGGGGCAACCGGCAAGGCGACCTCCCCCTCACGCGGCGTATAACGCGCCGCGTTGACAAGACGACATATCAGGCGCCGGCGATGCGACTCCAGAGGGTGGAATAAAACGGACGTCGCGACGGTCTTCACATCCAGACCGGCCAGGACGGCCCGCTGGATGAGCTGGCGGATGACCTCCTCCGGAACCCTGATCGAGAGGAAACCATGTCGTCAGATCTTCCTTCCCAACCGTCGCGCCGCAGCGCGTTGAAGTGTCTCGCTTTCGGCGGTACAGGCACCCTGTTTGTGCTTGCCGGTGGTGTCCTCACACCAACGGCGCTCGCCCTCGCCGCCAGTCCGAAAGACACGTCGGCGATGTCGGGCGTTCCGCTGTTCCTGCAGATCAGCGACTCGCATATTGGCTTTAACAAGGAAGCCAATCCGGATGTCGCGGGCACGCTCAGGCAGACGATCGAGTTCGTCAATGCAATGCCGGCCAAACCGGCCCTGACGATTCATACGGGCGATATCACCCATCTTTCCAGAGCCGCCGAGTTCGATCTCGCGGCCCAGTTGCTGTCGGAGCTGAAGATCACTGAGTTGCATACCGTGCCCGGTGAACATGATGTGACAGACGGGCCCGGAACCGGGTACTTCAGCCGCTTCGGCAAGGCCTCGAACAACAGGGGTTATTACAGCTTCGACCACAATGGCGTGCACTTCATCGGGCTCGTCAACGTGATGCATTTCAAGCCGAATGGTCTCGGTGGCCTTGGCGACGACCAGCTTGCCTGGCTGGGAAACGATCTGAAGAGTCGTTCGTCCAGCACACCGATCGTCGTCTTTGCACACATGCCGATGTGGACGATTTACGAGCCGTGGGGCTGGGGCACCGGCGATGCCGGCCAGGCGATGAGCTATTTGAAACGCTTTGGTTCGGTCACCGTTCTGAACGGCCATATCCATCAGATCGTTTCGAAGGTGGAAGGCAATATCACCTTCCATACCGCACGCTCGACCGCCTATCCGCAACCGGCTGCCGGCAATGGACCGGGACCGATGCCGCTCACTGTATCGAGCGGCCAGCTTCCGGGGATGCTTGGCGTGACCACCATCACCGTCTCGCAGCACCCGCTCAAGGCAACGCTTGCCGACACGACGCTCGCCTGACGCCAGGCATCGCTCAACTGTGAGGATTCAGCTCATGCAATCCGCTATTTTTCGTCGCGCCTTCGCTGTTTGCCTCGGAGGCGGAATACTGATGTCGATGCTGGTTTCCGGGATCACTGCCGCGCAGGCGCAAGAGGCCAATGCTGTCGTGATCAAGAACTTCATGTTTTCACCGATGTCGCTGACGGTCAAGACGGGATCGACCGTGACGTGGAAAAACCTCGACGGCGAACCGCATACGGTTGTGAACGACGCCGGTATTTTTCGTTCGGCAGCACTCGATCAGAACGATACGTATCAGTTCAGATTTGACAAGCCGGGGGTTTATAAGGTGTTCTGCGGGATACACCCGAATATGAAGGAAACCATTACGGTGCAGTAGGGGAAGGCGGCGCCGGCGCGGGTCCACCGGGCAAGCGGGAAATACGGACTCGTGTGGAAGCAGAATTATTGCCGTCCGGAGAAAGCTGATCGTTCGGTCAGGCAACACGCGAAACGCCACGCGGCACACGTGAAAAAACGGATCCGGCTGAGGACACCGGATCCCAAAAGATCGTCCCCAACACAAAACCAAGGGGACGTCCGGACGTTTCGCCTGCTGCCTCTGGCAGGCAACCTTTAGCTAATCTATTTCGCCTTCCTTAAACGAGGCTTAAGCAAGGGGATTCGTTGACCCTGGCCTGCTCTCACGGTGAGAATTTTTCAAAACCCTTTCATTACTCATTCCGGTTCAACAAGACTCGCCGGGCGTGAACCCAGGTGGCATTATTCATGTCGAAATGACAGATAACACGAGACCTGTTATAGATAGCTGACGGAACATCAAATCCGCATCCGCAGATGTTTACCGAATCGTCAGCGAGTCTTTAATCCGTGCCAAAGAGTGCGATGAAGCATAGCGACCAGGCCAGATTAAAAATTGCTTACTCCATGTCGTTGAGTATAGAAGGCCGAAACCTGCATCCCTGTCTTGCGTATCAACTGGATATCGTCGTTCGCGACGTCAACCTATCCCCGCTCTCGAGCGGTAACAGTAGTCCTGTGGAGGCGCGATTGCGCCTTCGGTCAGAGGAGACCTGCCATGACCAGGATTGGATTCTGCGCAGCCATACTCATGGCGAGCGTTCTCGCCGGGTGTCATTCGGGTGTAAAGCTAAACCAGCAAGGAGGCGCCACTCAGGGCAACTCCGCAAGCAGTCAACCGGCAAATGTCGGACCCACCGTAGTCGACGAACTTGACAATCCGAATGGGCCGCTTGCAAAGCGAAGCATCTACTTCGATTTCGACAGCTATACGGTGAAGAGCGACTATCAGCCGCTGCTTGAAGCCCATGCGAAGTATCTTAGAGCTCACCCGAATCGTCATGTGCGGATTCAGGGCAACACCGACGAACGCGGAACAAGTGAATACAATCTTGCGCTGGGTGAAAAGCGCTCGGAAGCAGTACTCCACGATCTCGAAACCCTTGGCGTACCCGACTCGCAACTGGAAGCGGTGAGCTTCGGGAAGGAAAAGCCGATCGCCCTGGGTCACGACGAGGCATCGTGGGCGCAGAACCGGCGAGCAGATCTGGCCTATCAGTAAGCTCGCGTGTTTGGGAAAAAGCGCGATCGTCCGCTAGCAAGGTCGATCGCGAGTACGTCCGGGTCCGGATTCAGTATCTCCCGGGCTCGACTCAAAAGCCGGTGAAATACGACCGCCTTGAGCCCCGTGTCGATGCCCGCGACAAACGCGAGCAAACATAGCCAGCCCAACGCTACCGGTTCACCGGCATCTTCACGCGCGGAGTGATCGTCTAGCTCGTCCGGTCCATCCGCTCCATCATGGCCGATGTTTCATTCGCGCCCAGCGCGCAGCGCATCGCGAGCGCCATCACGATCACGCTCCAGATCGACACCAGCAGAATGTCCCAGCCAAAGCCGATCACGCCGCGTCCACCGCCGATGCCGCCGAGCCACGACAGTAGCCAGATTCCGCCGAACCAGGGCAGCAGCCACGAAATGTTCTTCCAGCCGAACGCGGCCGCTGGCTTTCGCATGACAAAGTGGTAGTAAATGGCGTACAGCACGAACCCGATCGCGACCATCGAAAAGAGAAAGCTATTGGTTTTGAGTCCCGTCCAGTAGATCACAAGGTTGCTGCAGATGAACGCGAGCGGTGCGATCACGGATGCTCCCGTCATGCGAAACGGCCGCTTGAGTTCGGGCAGATTGCGGCGCAACACAAGTAACGCAATCGGGCCCAGCCCGTAGGTCAGAACCGTAATGGACGTGATGTAATTCACCATCTGCTGCCATGCGGGAAACGGCAGCAGGAAAATTGCGCCGACCACCCACATCACGAGCACCGACAACCACGGCACCTTGTTGCGATTCAGCTTTATGAGCCACTGAGGCCCTGCATCCATTTCGCCGGCCGCGAACAGGATGCGCGAACCGCCGGTGACATACATCAGCCCTGTACCGCCCGGGGAGATGTATGCATCGATGTATAGCAACGTCGCCATCCAGCCAAGTCCCAGGGATGCCGCGAGGCCTGCAAACGGCCCCATCTCGCCCTTGAAGCTCAGATTGGCCCAGCCATGCGCCAGGTCGGCCGGCGACAACGCCCAGATGAACGCGACCTGAAGCATGATGTAGATCGCGGCTGCGATCAGTACCGCGCCGATGACGGCGAGTGGAATATTGCGGTGAGGATTCGCCGTTTCTCCGCCGAGGTCGATGGCCGTGCGAAAGCCCAGATAGCTGAAGACGATCCCGGCTGCCGGGAGAGCCGTAAACATACCTGAGAGCTTGTAGGTATCAGGTGCCGCACTCATCACCGACCAGTGCGTACTTGCCATCATCAACCCAATGATGGTGAGTACAGGCACCAGAATTTTCCAACATGTAATGGTCGAATTGACGTTGAGTAGCCATCGGACAACCATCAGGTTCAGCAACGCCATGATCCCGAGAAGCGCGGCGCACGCGACGAAGCCGGTCGTGGTCAGCAGACCTTCGCTCCCGGGGCGAATGAAGTACGGCAAGTAGTTGTTCGCATAGGTCACGATCGCTTCGGTCTCGACCGCCGGCACCGGCACGTACGCGAGGAAGAGCAGCCAGCACCAGATGCGGCCGAGACCCTCGCCATGACTCGCATGGCTCATGTGCACCAGCGCGCCGCTACGCGGAAACAGCGCGGCCAGTTCCGCGAAACATAGCGCGATCAGCATGATGATGACTGCGCCGAGAACCCAGCTTCCGATACTTAACGGTCCGGCGATTTTCGCTGCATGGTACGCGCCGAATAGCCAGCCCGAACCGATAATGCTCGTCGTGCTGGCAAGCAGAAGTCCTACGACTCCGGCATCGCGCCGTAGTTTTCCCGATAACGTCAGGCTTGAGATAGTACTCATGTTGACCTCCCCGTCCCTCGATTCGCCAGCGTATATTTTCTTTTTTCTTTGCGGCTGAGACCGTCGCGCTCTTCACGTTGTCCGGCACGGAAGGGGCGTGACTTCATGTATGGTTGGACAGAACCTGATGCAAGAAAATCCCTGAAACAGCCAACGACGAAACTTGAACCGCCTTGCGGTCACCCTTCAGCCGTTTCCTCGCGCTCCGGGTCCTGTCCGCTCCAGTTTCGGCCAGCATTGGAAATATGTCACGTTATGACCTATCATGGTTTTTCTACTGCTATTTTCCTGTTTTCTTTCAGAAAAGAAAGAATGGTGGTCCGGTATGTGCAAGAAAAACCCGGCCGGCATGCGTTGCGGAAATCGAAGCGTGAAGTATTTTCTGATCGCGTTATTCACGGTCTTGCCCTCGTCGATGGCGAGCACGTTTTCGGGTACGCCCATGGAGCGTCGCATCGACGTCGCGATGGTTACCGTGGATCCGGATTCACCGCATATGGCCAACCACGTCGCGCCCTGGAAAGCTGATCTGGCGCGTATCACCTATACGCCCGCACGATCGAATAACGGACCGGTGATCTCCCCCGCATTGCGAAACAATGAAAACTACAATGGCGGCTGGCGCGCCCGTTTGCACGGTGACAGGTTTGAATGGCAGTTGCACGGAAACACGAAATGATCGTTTAACGTGACCCACAGCGTCGGTTCGTTGTCGACGGTATCGCTCTCCCACCCAGACTCCATCTACGCGAGACCCGTCTTTTCGGGCATCGCGGTTAAAAAGCAGGCACTTCGTAAAGTCTTTGACATTTCGGATCTACCCCGAACGCATCGACGCAATGACACTCAAACGCATATAGGCGCTCGAATGGATGGAGTGCGAAATGAGCGAGTATCTGCACGAAGGCCTGAATATCGATCGCCGCAAATGGCTGATCGCAACATCGATTGCTGGAGGCGCTGGAGGGGTTGCCGCGCTGGTGCCATTTGTCGACTCGTTCGCTCCGTCGGCAAAGGCCAGGGCAGCTGGCGCGCCTGTCATGGCGGACATCAGCAGGTTGCAGCCCGGCGACATGATGACTATTGCGTGGCGCGGCCTGCCAGTGTTTCTCGTCAACCGGACGGAGAAAATGCTGGCTGACGTCGTGACTGCAGACCCAATGGTGGTCGATCCCACGACAAAACATCCGTTTTCCATGCCGCTGCCGGAATATTGCAGGAACACGTACCGGTCTCGCGGGGATCATCGGAACATTCTCGTCGTCGTAGGCGTCTGCACGCATCTCGGCTGCACGCCGCGCCCCCGGTTTCAGGAAGGCGCACAGGCTAACCTGCCGGACAACTGGCCTGGGGGCTTCCTGTGTCCCTGCCATGGCTCCACGTACGATCTCGCTGGGCGAGTATTCAAGGACAAACCGGCACCGCAAAACCTGGATGTACCGCGCTATATGTTTGCGTCCACGACGAGTGTGGTGGTGGGGCAGGATGAACGCGGAGAGGCATGAACGAACGCAGCGTACAGCCCCTTTCGCAGATCCGGGCACGTCTCCTTCTGATTAAAACATCGAAACCCTGTTCACCTGAATCCGAAGCCCTTGCATGGCTGCCCGAGCAGCTCCTTTAAATTTATCACGTTGTGATATAAAATTAAGACAGGTCTTCTCATGACCATATCTGGCGCTGCAAGGGCCGATACCGGAACAGGAAACCGAGTGCGGAGCCTGCGCGCGCCACAGGGAGGACACGCTCCAGGTCCAATAAACAGGACTCCGCCATGCGGAAGACCTCTACGCAAGGAGGTCTCATCATGCTGGTTACGTTTCAATCCACTGCCGCGCCTGACGTCGTCATGCTCAGGAACCTCGCTCAATACCTCCTTGGCCTGATTGGCAAGCGCCTGGACACGCGCGGGGTAATCGCGCACGACGAATTGCCTCACGTGATTGCCCGTCTGGAGGCGGCCATTTCCGGGGAGACCGACGCCGAAACTGCGCTCGAAGCGCTCTATACCGTCTGGGGTGGGCATCACTACGACGTGAATGAAGATCGTGGTGGGGTTGCACACCGTGCGTGGCCGCTGCTCGACATGATGCGCGAGGCCCAAAAACGGAATGCCGATATTATCTGGGGTCTATAGGGAATCTGAGCCGGATGCCGTGCGGTAAGCGGCTCAGGCGCATCAGGTAGCCCGCGCCGCCAGTACATTTCGACGAATGCGGCTTCACGGGACAGTTTGCCTTCACACCAAACCTGCGATTCCGCAGGGTCTGACGCCGCATCATGAATACGCTCGACTCACCCGTTATTTGCCGGTCATCGAGACTTTCTGCCTGCAGACAACTTCTTGATTCTGTGTCGTCCGGCACTCCGAATGATCTCCCGGGTTTTTCCCAATGTCGGCCTTAAGTTTCGTTTAAGCCCTTCACAATAAAGTCGACCGGGCCTCAACGAATTATCGACTTCGTCGTCTGGTCGTATCTTCGAGGGGTCTGCGTGCCTTGATGCTTATATCGGTAACGGATTCGTGCTTGCGACCCGGTTCGGATTGAACCATCAAAGCGCAGTCATGCAGTGTTCTGGCAATTCGGTTTTACGGGGTGGCCTGCCAGCCTGCTTCCCTGTAGCGTGGCTGGCATTCAGGACCCGCGCACACCGCCGGGTCCATTTTTTATCCTGCGCCGCCGTGGCACCCGACACGTCGCGATGATCAATTTCACATCCCGGATAACCGTGCAGCCCACGTGCCCTCCGGTTTGCCAGATGCACTGGATGGATGCTGTGTTTAAGTCCGGCTTAAGGCTTCCGCCATACATTCAATCACGATCCAATCGGGGGCAAAGCATCGCAGTGCAACGATCCTCACCATTCGTGCAGATACCGCATGTATACTCGTCGGCTATTTTGCTGCCATGAGGTTCCCCGCTTTCAGCGGTCATCCTGTTCCATGAAGATCATCTCCGCGTTTTTTCTGCTCCTGGCCTTTAGCCTGGCCTGCCACTACGCGGACGCACAGCCGCAAGACAGTTCTCCGGACGACTACGCCTATCTCAGGCGCATGCATGTTCCTGGCGTAGTCGTGAATTGCGTGGCCGCGTTCGACCGCTGGGTAAGAACCACACCGCGCTATGACCTGTTCGTGATTTCAGAACGCCATGCGCTGAAGGCCACCATCCTGAAGGGCAAGCGGATTTCCCGCGACACGACTCCGCTGCCGGTCGACACAGTGGTGAAGACATCTGCTTTTGCCAAGGTC
The DNA here is from genome assembly GCF_907164545.1 of Paraburkholderia gardini. NCBI lineage: Bacteria > Pseudomonadati > Pseudomonadota > Betaproteobacteria > Burkholderiales > Burkholderiaceae > Paraburkholderia > Paraburkholderia gardini. Next base: position 20,776 of record NZ_CAJQZB010000012.1, read on the forward strand.
CGTGGCAAGTATGTGTGGATGCCCGTCAAGGCGACGTGCAATTTGTGGCATGGGCACGTGATCGGTCTTTCCGCACAACCTGTGAATATTCACTGACCGTCATTCTTGCGGAGGTGTCCGGTTGAACGCCCATCCGAAGGCCTCGATTTCCAGCTTGTGTTTCGACGCGAGTCGCGCAAGACACCGCTCCCCTTTGACTGTCAGGTGCACTTCGACCTGACGCCCGTCTGCCCTGCTCGCACGACGCAAGACAAGTCCGTTCGCCTCGCAGCGCGACACCAGCGCGACGGTGCCGTGCGGCGCCGCCTGAAGCCGCTCCGCCAGTTCGCCGACCGTTGCCCAGTCACGCCCCGCGAAGCCGCGGACGTGCAACATCAACTGATACTGCAGGGACGTGATGCCTTCGGTATGCGTCACCTCCTCCGAGAAGCGAAGAAACCGACGCAGCTGATAGCGAAAAAGCGACATCGCTTCGATATCGTCCTTGGTCGGCACGCCCGCCGAAACTGCAGGTTTCCTGCGCGTCGTCATGCTGTTGGTTCCCGTGCTCGAAATGGACTGGTTGAACCGACATCATACTCACGATCTTCCAGCGCATGCATGCACGCACACGTATCGCACGTGCGCGTGGCACCAGTTGCCCCTTTGATGAAGAACGGATCAGTTCAGCGTGCCTGAATCGACGCTTCGTTCATCGTTTCCTTCCACCTGATCCGTTGCCTGATCCGCGGCGCCGAAGCTGCTTGCGAACTGCTCGAAGCCTTCGATCGGCAGCGGTTTGCAAAAGAGGAAGCCTTGATAGGCATGGCAGCCTGCCATGGCAAGAAAATCCCTTTGTGCTTCGTTCTCGACGCCCTCGGCGATCACACCCAGGTCGAAGCTTCGCGCGAGCGCCACGATGGTTCTCGCAATGTCGGCGTCGTTGGGGTCGTCCAGGATATCGCGCACGAACGACCGGTCGATCTTCAGTTGATCGAGAGGCAAACGCTTCAGGTAAGAGAGCGACGAATAACCAATGCCGAAGTCATCCAGCGAGAACGTCACACCGTACGCCCGAAGCGCCCTCATTTTTTCGATGATGTCCTCGACATTCTCGACAAGCACGCTTTCGGTCAGTTCCAGCTTCAGCCGGTCCGCCCTCGCACCCGTTCGCTGGATGACCGTCAGCACGCCCTCCACGAAGTCAGGCTCCCGAAACTGGCGCGCGCTGACGTTCACCGCAATCGACAGATGCGCCATCGATGGGCGCGTCGCCCACCCGGCCAGCTGGCTGCACGCGGACGCAAGGACCATCTGTCCAATCTCGAGGATCAAGCCGGTCTCTTCCGCGAGCGGAATGAATTCGCCTGGCGGGATCAGCCCGCGCACCGGATGCACCCATCGCACGAGCGCTTCGGCGCCGGTTATATGACCGCCGTCGATGACCTGCGCCTGGTAGTGAAGCACAAACTGGTTCTCTTCAATCGCGTTGCGCAGACCCACCTCCAGCTCCGCCCGCTTCAGCACGACGGTCTGCATGGCAGGGTCGAAGAAGCACATCGCGTTGCGGCCGCGCTCCTTGGACTTGTACATCGCGAGATCGGCCTGCTTGAAAAGCTCGTCGGTGGAGGTTTGCTCTCCATCGAATACCGCCACGCCAATGCTTGCGGTGCTGCGGAACTGGACGCCGCTCAACTGATAGGTGCTGCCCAGTACGGCGAGAATCCGCTCGCCCACCGCCTCGGTCTGCGCAGTCGCCGTCGCCTTGTCGAAGCTCAGGTTCCCCAGCACGACAACGAACTCGTCGCCGCCTACCCGGGCGACTGTGTCGCCCTCGCTCACGCTGCTCGACAGACGGTAGGCAACCTGCCGCAGGAGCATGTCGCCCTTGTCATGACCGAGCGTATCGTTCAGCGTCTTGAAGTGATCCAGGTCGATGAACATCAACGCACCGCAGACCTTGTCCCGGTGGCTGCTCGCCATCGACTGCCTCAGCCGTTCAAGCAGCAGAGCGCGGTTAGGCAGGCGCGTGAGCGTGTCATAGAACGCGAGTTCACGGATTTTCTCTTCCGACTTCTTGCGCTGCGTGATGTCGTGGTGCGTGCCGACGTAATGTGTCACCGCGCCGCCTTCGCCGGTCACCGCTGAAATCGTCAGCCACTTGGGATAGATCTCGCCGTTCTTCCGGCGACCCCAGATTTCACCCTGCCATCCGCCGACGCGGCGAATGGTTTGCCACATCTCCTTGTAGAACGCGGCATCGTGAAGGTCCGACTTGAGCAGCCGCGGCGTGCGCCCGACGACTTCCTCGGCGGCGTATCCAGTGCATTCGGTGAACGCCGAGTTCACGCGAAGTATCGTGCTCTCGACGTCAGTGACCATCATGGCTTCCTGCGAATCGAACGCCACGGCGGCAATACGCAGTTCCGCCTCGATCTGCTTGCGCTCGGTGATGTCGCGACCGCTTGTACGAAAACCGATGAAGCCACCTCGTGCATTGCTGATCGGCACCCACGAAACCGAAAGCCACACGTGCGAGCCATCCTTGCGCACACAACGAAACTCGAGATCGTCGCCGCGATACCCCTGCAGACCTTTCTGGAATTCCGGCGCCACGCGCGGAATGTCGTCCGGGTGAATCAGCGTGCGGGAGAAGTCGGGCATCGCCATGCATTCCTCTACCGTATAACCCGTGTAGTGCTCGACTGACGGGTTGATCCAGCGCGGCTTGCCGTCCTGTCCCCACCAGATCTCCAGATTCACGGTGCAGTCTGCGATCGCGCGGAATTTCTCTTCGTTTTCGCGCAGTTCCTGCGTCATTTTCGACGCCAGACGCATCGCACGCCCGCGCCCTGTCATCATGAGCCAGCTGAGGAGTGTCAATAGCAGGCTTAAGCCCGTACCGGCGCAGGCGATCAACACTTCAGCGTTACGCCCGAGGCGCGAGCGGAATTCGTCGAACGCGCTGACGGAGAGCATCCAGTCGTGTCCGTTGACGACCAGATATTCATTGGTGGAAATCAGTGGCGTCGTGTGCCGGTTGCCGGCATCCGACGTTCGATAGAGCAGCGTTGCCTTCGATGGCGCCACGCCGTCGTAGATCGCGAACGCGAGCCCGTTGGGCTGCTCGCCGTAGAGACTGGCGATCACGTCGCGCATGCGAAACGATGCGTAGACCCAGCCGGTAATGTGCGCACGACGCTGCGCGACGTTGTCCTGCGTCTCGCCGGGTGCGTAGACCGGCAGGTACATGATGAAACCCGGCCTGCGGTCAGCACCCATATCGGCTGACAGACTCACCTTGCCCGAAAGCGTCGCCATGCCGGAATCACGCGCCTTTTCGAGCGCGAGCCGGCGCACCGGATCGTCCCAGGCGTCGAAGCCGGGCGAGCTGCGCGCGGGACCCACATAGGGCTCACGCTGAATGACCGGCGCGTAATCCTCGCGACTTCCCGGAGGCTGAATCGCGTATCCGGTGACGCCTTCCTCGCGCATTTTCGCGACGTGTGCGTCCTTGCGCGCCGCCGGCACCCATTCGACGACACCCACGGCGTGAACCCCGGTAAAGTTCACGTCGAGATTAAGCGCGTTGACATAGCTGCGGAACTTCGCACGATCGATCATGCCGCTCGTGGCAAACAGGCTCTGCACGCCGCGCAGCATGAGTTCATACGTCGCCATCCGCTGTTCGATGCGGCTGACCGCATCGCCCACCGAATATTCGAACTGGGTGCGCAGTTCGTTGCGGGTGGCTTGCCGCTCGTGATTCCAGACGCTCCACGTCACGCAAAGCGACGTCGACAGGACGAGCAGCGGCAACAGGACGGAACGCGCCCTGCTCACGGTGTCGCCTGAAAGTTGACCATGGAATTAGCGAGGTCCGGCTTGAAGTATTTGTCGAAAATCCGGCGCACCGTGCCGTCAGCGCGCATCTCGTCCACGAGCGCACGCCATTTCGCCCGTTCCGCGGCCGGGAGCGCCTTGTTCGACATGATCAGACCGTGCGGCACCGACGGATCGTTGAATTCGATGATGGTCGTCACGTCGCGAATCTTCTTCTCGTCGATCGCGGGATAATCGAAGGGCTCGATAATCATGCCCTGGATGCGGTGCAGAATGAGCGCCTGATACAGCGGCTCCAGGCCGCCACCCTGGCTGACACGGTTCTCCGACGCGAGCTTGTCGACCAGCGCGTTCGCCGAATCGCTATAGCGGAAACTGCGAATCACGCCGAGCTGCGCGTGTTTGTCGTTCTCGAAGTCCGCGACGTTATGAATGCCAGCGTCGTTGCGAACGAGCAAATAATATTTGTTGCTGAAGTACCACGCGAATGACGCGTACTGGTTACGCTCGTCGTTGGCGATACCTGAAAGGCTGAAGTCGAGCGCGCCGGATTCGATCAGCTTCCAGATCCGCGCGCGCGACATCAGGCTGACCTTGATCTGGCAGCCGCTGCGGCGAATCAGTTCTTCCGCGAAATCCTTGTCGATGCCGCTATCCGTATCGAGCGAATAAAGCAGGCCATGGTCGTGCAAACCGAGTGTGAAGGGTCGGGAACAATCCGGTCCAGCCGCAAAGGCATTGCCTGTGCAACATACCGCCAGTAGCACACCACCAAGCCAGTTTCGAATCACAGTGCCTCCGCAGCGGAACGTCGCATCGTTGAATTGTTGTCCGCAACCCCGACCCGACGGGGCGACCCACCGGCCGTGCCTTGCAAATTCCAGCCTGTTCAGGTCTTCGTGTGCCCTTCCTGGTGCGGTGCGTCCGGCGATGAACGCCCAGGAATCGGGTAAACAAATCCTCCGCACGCATTATCGGCAATAGTTCGCGATTCTTGAGCGGTGCAGGCGATTTTTTCTGACCGGATGTTCAGAGCCCGACCGGGTAGATGATCGCCCATCTGCGAAACCAGCGTTTGAAATCGCCATCGCCGGATTGATGCAATTTCGCCGGCTTGCCTCGCCCATCGTCCCGCCCGGCCTGAACGTTACGTTTCGGACAGAATCTGCTGGATGGCCTGCTCGAAGGTTTCCACGGGTTGCCCGCCGGACACCAGATAGCGCTGGTTGAAGATGATCGCCGGCACCGAGTGGATGCCCATCGCCTGGTATTTCTGTTCTTCGGCGCGAACGTCGTCTGCATAGCGATCGCTTTGCAGCACATCGCCTGCCTCCGCGGCGTCGAGTCCCACGGACCGGGCCGCTTCGACCAGGACTTCGTGGTCACTCGGGTCCTTGCCCCCGGAATGGTAAGCCCGCAGCAGTGCCATTTTGAGCGGCAACTGCCTGCCTTCGATACCGGCCCAATGCATCAGGCGATGCGCGTCGAAGGTGTTATAGACACGCGTACGCGGGCCGAACGCAAAGCCCACACTCTCGCCCCGCTCACGGATCATGGCTTGTGTTTCGGCGATCTGTTCCGGTGTGCGTCCGTATTTCTTGCCGAGATAGTCGACGATAGCCTCGCCGCCAGTTCCCATCTCCGGATTCAGCTCAAAGGGATGCACGACGATCCGGGCGTCGACCGCTTCGCCAAGTCGCGATAATGCAAGCTGAAGTGAAGACAGGCCGATCGCACACCACGGGCATGCGATATCGGAAACAAAATCGATTGTCAGTTGTTGTGTCATCGCGTTCCTCAACTATCCACCCTGGACATGACGGCCGTAGCCGGGTTATACCGGTAGCCCTTCTGGGCGAGTTGCTGAACCATCGTCGCGCCGATCAGTTTCTGCTGCATTTCCCGGGATACCAGTTCGTGATCCGGCTTGACCCGCTCCAGCTCGGATGAGAGTCGCCGCAACAGCGCGACTTCTCCCGTGCTGCGCGCGTCGATGAACAATATCTTCTCGCCTGCCTGGCCAAGTCTTTGTTTAAGCTCTTTGGCATGCGCCGCCCACTGTTCGGCATTGGCACGAAGCTCGTCGAAGGCCTTTTCGTGGGCTCTGGCCTGTGCCGCCAGCTGACGTTGCAAAGCATCGATGTCTTCCGCGCCCGCGGATTCACTGGCGTGCATGGCAACTTGCCGTGCGCGCTGGCTTTCCGTCGAGTCGGCTGCCTCGTGCGCGGCGAGACGCTGCTCCAGTTGCGCGACATGTTTTTCGGCGGCATCCGCGCGGTCCTCCGCGGCAGAGGCTTCCTGCGAAACGCGGGCGAGTTCGGCACTCGCGGCCATCTTCGCGGCAGTCAAGACGCTTTCGCGTTCGCGGGCCTCACCGAGTTCCCCGGTTATGCGCTGCAGTTCGGTGAGCTGGGCCAATGCCTCTTCCTTGCGCGCCGCGCCTGCCTTACGCTCCGTCACAAACGCTGTACGGGCCTGATCCCGTTGAGCCTCCATCGCGGCAAGCCGTGCAACGCACTCGTTCACCTCTGCTCTCGCCGCTTCAGCGCGCGATGAAGCTGTGCCCGCTTCCTGCGACCGGCGCGTCACTTCTTCCGACTTCGCCTGACAGGCGTCGCTCAGCGTTGCGATCTCCTGCCGTGCCGCGTCGAGCTGCTGATTAACCTGCGTGATTTCGTCACTCCTGCTTGAGACGACTGCGCTCAACTGTTCATGCGCATGATGCGCCTCTTCAAGCGACGCATTTGCAGCTTCCAGTTTCGCTGCTTCCCCTGACGCACGCTGTACGAGTTCCTCGATGCGTGTTTCAGCGGCTTCGGCGCGCAAGGAAGCCGCGCTTGCCTCTTGCGACCGGCGTGTCACTTCTTCCGACTTTACCTGGCACACGTCGTTCAGGGTCGCGATCTCATGCTGTGCCTCGTCAAGTCGCTGGTTCTTCTGAGCGATCTCGTCGCTCCTGCTAGCGACGATCGCAGTCAGCTCTTCACGCGCCTTCTGTGACTCTTCAAGCGATACATTTGCAGCTTCCAGTTTCGCTGCTTCCTCCGACGCACGTTGTACGAGTTCCTCAATGCGTGTTTCAGCAGCTTCAGCGCGCGATGAAGCCGCGCTTGCCTCTTGCGACCAGCGTGTCACTTCTTCCGACTTTGCGTGGCACGCGTCGCTCAACGTCGCGATCTCTTGCCTCGCTGCGTCAAGCTGCTGGTTCCTCTGAGCGATCTCGTCGCTCCTGCTAGCGACGATCGCAGTCAGTTCTTCACGCGCCTTGTGTGACTCTTCGAGCGACGTCTTCGTGGCTTCCAGCGCAACTGCTTCTTCAGATGCACGCTGTACAAGTTCCTCGATACGCGTTTCGGCAGCTTCCACGCGCGATGAAGCCGCGCTTGCCTCTTGCGACCAGTGCGTCACCTCTTCCGATTTCGTCTGACAGGCGTCGCTTAACGTTGCGATCTCTTGCCGCGCCGCGTCAAGCTGCTGGTTCGTTCGCGCAATCTCTTCGTTTTTGCCTGAAACGACCGCGGTTAATTCTTCACGCGCCTTGTGTGCTTCCTCAAGCGACGCCTTCGTCGCTTCCAGCGCAGCAGCTTCTTCGGATGCACGCAGTACGAGTTCCTCGATACGCGTTTCGGCAGCTTCCGCGCGCGATGAAGCCGTGCCCGCTTCCTGCGACCAGCGCGCCACCTCTTCCGACTTCGCCTGACAGGCGTCGCTCAACGTTGCGATCTCCTGCCGCGCTGCGTCAAGCTGCTGGTTTGTTCGCGCAATCTCTTCGCTTTTGCTTGAGACGACCGCGGTTAGTTCCTCACGCGCCTTACGCCCCGCGTCGACTTCTTCGAGTATCTTCTGAAACTCGGCAAGCGCCTCGTCCCGTTCTACATGAGCGGTGGCGACGTGCTCGTTCATCTCCACGAGACGCTGACTGAACGCCTTCTCCGCCTCCGCGTGCGACACCGTCCAGATGCGACCTGCGGCGCTCATCATCGTTTCGACAAGGCCCTCGGGCAATCCCGCCTGGACCAGCGATTCCTGTGTTGCGGGCTGCCGCGCTTCGCGCCAGCGCTGCAGGGCCGCCACGATCGCAACCAGCGAACCGCCGCGAACCTCTGACCAGATTGTGACTGGAGAAACCCTTCTGCCTTCTTCGACCATGCGATCTGCGATTGCAGCGACCAGCTCATCGGTGATCGTGTCTGCGTCCGTGGACATAAGCGCCTCAATAACCAGGGTGATCGTGCTAAAAATAGATTCTTCTATACGTTACTACGTTCAGCAAAATCCCATTGAAAGCAGAATGAAGGATTGTACCGCCTGGGTAAAGCCTGCTGGGCCTGTTCTTGCCGGCAGGTAACGCGCGCTCAAATGTCTGTTTGCGACTTCTGCGCTCCCTTGCGGAGAGTATCGCGCGAGGCGGTATCGGGCGAGACGCTTCGTTTAGCGCGGAGATGCCGGCAAACACGTCCGCGATGAAATCCATGAATACTGGAGCGCACCTTCGACGGTCCGCCAATCCCGCGTCTGACAATCAAAAGATCGTCGATTCCATTCTCGCGGAACGCTTCGGCAAACCTTGGGAGATCGCGAAAGCCATCGTGTATCTGGCTTCGGATAAGTCGGCATGGAGATCGCCGTGGATGATGGGCGGATGCTGAACGACCAAGGTGTGGTTGCCAGCACGTCTGAATCACAACGCGCTGGACCGGTTAATACCAATGCGTTCGATGACAGGAATCAGACCCACCTTGCGTTGCGGAGCGCGGCGGTCAAGGCAGATGGCATCTGCGACTTATCCGCCGGCGACGAAGGCATCCTGCGCGGGGACCTGTCGCGTGAAGATTGAGACAAGCCACGGCTGCGTCATGCGTTACTCAGGAAACACCGCTTGCACGGATGCGGCGTGGTGCTGCCGCACGTCGCGCCATACGTCACGAATCCAGTCGCGCAACAGCAATGATTCGGCCCAACGGTCCGTCGTATCGTTGCCGTCGCGGCCAATGATCGCGTAGGGCTTCGGACCAAGCTCACAGGTGAACGCGAGCGTGTCGTCCGCTCCCGCGCGTTTGCACCACGACGCGAAACCGTAGCGCCACCAGTCGAGGAACAGGTCCACCCACATCCTGTGCGGCTCGAATGACAGCTCGATCTGAACCTGCTCGCGGCTCGCAACGCGGCCATGAAACGCCCAGGAACTGTCGAGAATGCGATGCATCAGCGCATGGTTCTCGCCGGATACCGGCCATGCGAACTCCCGGCCTACGAGGTAATGTGAAATGTCGCCGAGCAGTTTTGTCCCGGGACGCGCATCGAGCAGGTCGAGTGTGAAATAGAGGTCGGTGGTCATGCGGTCGCGGTGCGTTTCGATGTACACCGGGAAATCCACCTGCTCCGCAAGACGCGACCACCCGTCGAGCAGCGTCACCGCTTCTGCAGTGCCGCGCGGCCGCACATCGGGCTGCAGGTCGATGTGATGCACGCCAGATTCGGTTGCGTTCTCGAGCACCGGTTGCAGATCGTCGACGGTACGCGGAAAGCATTGACCCTCCACGTCCAGCCCATACGTCTTGCGTAGCGCCGCTAGCCGCCGCACTTCTGCACGGTCCGCGTAGTGCGCGCTGATGCCGTCGAAACCGGCCCCGGCAATCATGCGCAGGTTCTCTTCGAGCGATCGCTCGAAGCCATCGCCGTGACGCCGTTCCATCGCCCACATCGACTGGAAGACCAGCAAGCGTTGGCTCATAGCGCCTCCGCCGCCAGCAGCGACTTCAGTTTCACCGAGCAATCCGCCAGCACCGCCGGATCGATGCGTGCGCGACGGCCGATCAGTTCCTGTGCGGCGCGCACTTCGCGTGCGACCTCGCTCAACTGGCCAACACCGCTTGTGCCGACCAGCACACCTTCGCGGTCGAGCGCGAAGAACACGCGCGAAGCCGATCCGGTGTCACGTACCACACTCGTCGTGCCGAACGCAGGCATGCCGGCGATCTGAATCGTCATGTCGTACTGATTCGACCAGAACCATGGGACCGCCGAATAGGTTTCGCCGTAATCGAGCATGTTGCGCGCCACGATCCGCGCATGATCTTCCGCATTCTTCCAGCACTCGAGCCGGATACGGCGGCGGAACAGCCGGTGCGGGAATGAGCACACATCGCCGGCGGCAAAAATCCAGGGATCGTTGGTACGCAGCGTATCGTCGACCGCAATGCCGTCCGCGACATCGATACCGGCTGCTTCCGCGAGCACGGTGCGCGGCGTCACACCGACACCCACGACAACCGCATCGCATTCCAGCGTGGTGCCGTCGGACAGCTTGAGACCCGTTGCCCGTGTATCGCCAAGAATACGTTCGACCTGTGTGGCGAAGCGAACATCGACCCCCATCTGGCGATGCCGCTCGACCAGATAACCCGCGACGATTTCCGGCACGGCGCGCATCAACGCACGCGCGGCCGCTTCGATGACGACCACTTTACAGCCGCGCGCGATCGCGGTCGCCGCGATTTCGAGTCCGATAAAACCCGCACCGACCACCGCGATGCGCCGCCCTGGCGACAGTTCGTCGACAATCGACAACGCATCGGGCACGGTGCGCAGCAGATGCACTCCGGCAAGCGCGGCGCCTGGCACGGCGAGCCGGCGCGGCTCGGCACCCGTCGCGATCAGCAGCCGGCGGTACGACACCGTGCGGCCATCGCCGAGCACCACCCTGCGCTCCGCGCGATCGATCCCGCTGACCGGTGCATCGACGCGTAGATCGATGCGGTTGTCGCGATAGAACGCCTCATCGAAAAGCGTGCACTGTCCGGTGGTCTTTTGCCCGAGCAGCACGGCCTTGGAGAGCGGCGGCCTGTCATACGGTGCGAGTCCCTCGTTGCCAAGGAGGGTGATCTCGCCGTCCCAGCCGTTGTCGCGCAATGCATGTGCGGTACGCGCCCCGCACTGTCCCGCGCCCACGATCACCATCGCGGCATGTTCGGCGGTTTTCATACGGCATCCTTTGCGGCTGTAGAAAGTACGCCGATCAGCACGTTGTGGCCTTCGACGCGCACCGGCCAGGTTTTCAGTTTCACGCAGACGGGCGGACTCATCGGCTTGCCGCTGACGATGTCGAAACGGCCTTGATGGAGCGGACATTCGATCTCGCCGTTCACGACGAAGCCTTCCGCGAGATGCGCCTGTTCGTGCGTGCACCAGCCGTCCGATGCGTGAAAGCCATCCGCCAGCCGGTACACCGCGTAGCTCGTGCCTTCATGATCGAAACGCAGTACATCTTCTTCGTCGATGTCGTGGGTGGTACATGCGACGACCCACTTCGTGTTGTCGGTATCGACTGCCACGATGCCTCCCATGGATGCAAGAAGTAATGGATTTACAGCGATGCAGAAGCCGAAGCAGTCTCTTTCAGGTACCCGGCTGTGCAGTGAAATTCGCCTGGCCGCCCGCTGATGGTTCGGGTAGCGTGCGTTCGATCACATGAGCCGGATCGCGCCGTTGCTTCCACAATGCCGGCACCATCTCGCGCCAGGTTGCGTAAAGATTCGGATATGCGGGCGGCAACTGGTCCTTGATGGCATCGTGCAGACGCGGCAGCGCATGAAACGGCACCATCGGCAGCAGGTGATGCTCGAGGTGATAGTTCATGTTCAGGTACAGGAAACGAAATACCGGATTGATGTAGACGGTGCGTGTATTGAGCCGGTGATCCTTCACGTTGACCCCGAGTCCGGCGTGCTGCGTGAGGCCCAGCAACTGGTGCAGCCAGCCGCCGTAGAAACGCGGCGTCCAGACGAACATCAGCGGCAGGAAGCTACGGAACACGATTGCGAGCACGATTGTCGCGACGATCACCGCGAGATAGATCCGCGACGACCAGATCATCTTCGGTTTCTCGCTGGCGGGCAGGAACGCTTCGGTCGCGGCGTCGATGCGGCCGAACGCGTGGCGAATGGTCTTGCGAATCTCGGCGGTGCCGCCGATGAGCGCAAGGAAATCGAGGAGAATCGGCAGCACCTTCGTCGGGCGTGCCACCTGGATCTCCGGATCGCGCCCGGTGAAGTAGGTATGCGTATGATGCCGCGCGTGGCTCCAGCGCCACCAGTACGCCTCGCGGATCGTCATGAACGACGACAGATGGTAGAACGCGTCGTTGAGCCAGCGCGTCCTGAACGGCGTGCCGTGCGCGAGTTCGTGCCAGCGCGCGTCGCTCGACGAGTAGATCGTGCCGTACACGAAGAACGCCGGCACGGCCCACCAGCTACCCCAGCTGAACCCCGCGACAACACCCGATGCGATCAGCAGCACAAGCCACAGTCCGAAATTGCGCAAACCCGGCGCGTCGCTGCGCTTCATCAGTTCCTTGAGGACAGCGCGCGGAATGCGCGGCTGATACCACTGCTCGCTGATGCGATCGTCGAACGTCTCGTCTGTCAGGCCGGGTTTCGTGATTCCGGGCGGGGGCGTCGATGACATGCCTGTCTCCTGTCGACCAGAGTTAGCGCTTTAGCGCGCTACTCTGGTCCCATGCAACTTGTTGCGGTCGACCAGAGTTAGCGCTTTAGCGCGCTACTCTGGTCCCATGCAACTTGTTGCGGTTGCGGTCTGTTCGCTGGCTGCGTGAGGCTGCCGCGCTTATAAACCGGCGGTAAACGCCGCCCGGCTGGAACAAACACTACTTGATCGACAACCAGCGATCACGACGGAATTTGATGGCTTTCCATCAAAGTCCTGCCCGCGGATTACTGGCAAGGCGCGTCGGCTTTAGCGAGGGCCAGTTGCCTGGACTGCTCACCCTGCTTCGCCATGAAAAATCTATGCCCCCCGTTTTTGCATCCCGTTTTTTAACGTCATGGTTGGCTTGCCTGGTTCTAGCCACGCTAACGCTGCGGATGCACCGATTCAGTTCCTGGCGAAGAATCCGAGCGGAAGATGGGTGCGGGCCACGGAAACAATGAATGCGAAAATAACAATCGCGCCCAGCCAGCTTGCGACGCAGATCAGCCGACTGCTGCCGTGCTTTAGCGCGACACTGCCGAGTACCACGTAGACAAGCAGCGCGCCGAGTTTCGTGAGCAGCCAGTTCGCATTTGCCGCGAAGCCAATCAGCATCGCAAGCCGCACTCCACTCACGAGCAGTAATGTATCGATGACGTGCGGAATCACTCGCACAAAGCGCGTTTGCAGCAGGCGTGAGTTGAAGGCCCGCAGTATGCCTCGTGTGACGAAGCCACCCAGGCTGAGTGCCACGCAGGTAATATGAATCGAGCGGATAACAAGGAATGAATTCATGATTCAGAACCTGGGAAAACGGGCGACTCGCGACGGGCCCGCGTCTGGCTGTTGCCGTTCTTCCTTGCGTCTTGCCGTACTTCACAAGATGTCGGTGCGTCCGGCCCTTTAGCGATGCGCAACAGTGCAAAAAGGCAATGCTTACCGTTCCCGTCTATTCTGCGCCGCTGTCTTGCGCGGCGCGTCGTTCGCGGGCATTGGCATGAACTGCACGGGCACCGACGTCTCCAGCAAACGCGAAAGCGTCTGCCGTTTTTCGATCAGGTCTGCGAGCGTCCTGTGATCGAGTACATCAAGGTATGCCTTGAGTGCCGTACTCAGCGCACCGCGCAAGCCACATGCGGCCGTGATGACACATTGATTGTGTTCGGTATCGAAGCACTCGACCATGTGAAAGTCCGGCTCCATGCTTCTAACCACATCGCCAACAACAATTTTCGACGCAGCGCGGCCGAGGCGGATGCCGCCTCGCCGTCCACGGACGGTAGTCAGATAACCGGCTTTGCCGAGTGCATGAACGATTTTCACAAGGTGATTGCGCGGTATGCTGAACGCGTCTGAAATCTCCTGGATCGTCACCAGTTGATCGTCCCGCAGCGCTGCATACATTAATGTGCGAAGACTATAGTCCGTGTAATCCGTCAGCTTCATCGAAGTTCCTCGCATCAACCCGAAAGACCGCCCTGCCTGGGGCCGTGCAATCATTCGTTATGACATCCGCCCGGGATGAAAATTGCACGAATATCTGATATTTTTTATGTCACAAAAACGTCCAGACAGTGCTTATTTGATAGAAATCATCGTCATAACATATACTGTAACTGTATTTTATATTGCGTGATCACCTTATTCTGACGGTGTCGTAAGTCAGGCTATGACGAAGTGTGGTCAGGTCACACCTGCCCTGTGTCACCCATTCCCGGAACAGACGTTCCATGCGGAACCGAAATACAACCTTTGACAGGAAAGGGATGCGGTGAACCTCAGGTGCCCGATATGTCCGAACGGCGCCAACCGGTAAATGGCTCAAGATTCGTCAAGTACCGTCATCAATTCTCTCCCTTAAGCAGTTGATGCCGCGCGGAACAAGCCACTGACGTCGTGTTCCACGGCGTCAAGGCGACACCGCTTTTAGCCACGGCAACCGCCGCTGAAGAGAAACTCTTTGCAGCCTCCGGGGTGTTGCTCGCAGCGGAATCCGAAAATCTCTTTGGCGAATGGTGTATCGCAGATATAGGCCTCACGATGAGGCTCAATTGCCTTGTCACGCACGGCGACCTCGCACCGGAAAAACTCATCGACTATGCTTACTGTCAGTGGCAAAGACCGTCGGTTCGGCACTGAATGAGCCGTGATCACCCTTGAGGGAGAACTGCGGCCGGTGCGTTCGGATTGATATCCCCTCTGCGCTGGAAATTGGGCAAATACTCTTCCTGATCTGCTCCGGATTCACGCGCCAGCGCTTATAGTGGAACCGTGGTCGACCGTGGGTGATCTTCCACTTCAGGGCACATGTCTTTGACGGGGGCGACCGTATGACTACTTCTTCTGATTTTGTAAGCGGCTCGCAGGACAACACGCCGGAATCGTTGCTGACGCTCGCCGAATTTCTCGAACTCTCGCTCGACAAGGGGGCGCGCGTCGTGATGATGCGCCACGGTACGGACGTCTGTTCAGTTTATGTCGGTGACCCAGCAGGCGAAGATGTCAACCTGACTGATCACGGAACCATTGCAGCGGCAATGGCTGACGAAATACTTGAGCGTACCCAGGCAGGCGTAAACCGGATAGCAATAGGTGACCGGACGTACCGGTTTATTCGAAGCTTCACACACATCGACAATGTCGGTGCAGTGGTATTTGCCCCGGCCTAAATCCCGGATCGGGTCCTCGCCGGCCGTTCAGACGTCCCATCGAAGCATACGCCGCAGCACAAGCAGCGCGCGACATGCCCGCTCCTTGTGCTGCCGTGCATCGGCCGGTCAGGATTTCGCCGGACGTCCCGTCTTGACCGTTTCGACGGCTGAAACCGCTGCCAGCAAGCGCTTTTCCGGAACGGACGCCAGCAGAAGCAATCCGGCCCGCAGCAACTCGCTCTTTTTCACGGAAACGCCCGCGTCCACGCACTTCTGCTTCAGGATCGCGATCTTCGCATAGTCCGATTTGGGCATGGTGAAGCTGTCGCGCACAACCTTTTCCTTCCTTGCGCGTTTTGGCTTCTCTTCTACAGCAGCTGCGACTGGCTTTGCTTCAACAGTCGCCGTGCGTTTCTGGCGCGTTGCTTTGGGCGGTGCTTTTGGCGCTGCCTTAGCCCTGGCTTCAACGACGGTCTTAACAACTGTGCCGGCGTTGTCGGCCTGTTTGTCTGCTTGCGCGACGGTGCCGTTCGTCGCCCTGGGAAAATGGAAAGATTTTTTCGTCGGCTTCCTGATCGTGGGTTCGCTCATGCGACCTCCTCTTTATAATCGATGAAAACAGTATATACCGTTTTCTCGTCTTTATTGACGTAACGATTTTGCGGGGCACCCGTAAAGTTCGGATCGGTGAGACGCCGCCTGCGTTTGTCGACAACGCTCAACCGTCTTGAGAAACGAGGATGCGAGGGGGCATTTCAGAACGCCGTCGTAAACACGGTCAACCACATCGGGCTTGCCGCGAGCGCCGCCGCTTCGATGCTCCGGTCCAGCCCGGTCAACATCAGCACGCCAAGCACGACGAAAACTGTCCCGAGCCCCACCTTCGCAAATTTCGCTGACAACGACAACGCGCCACGGACACGCGCGAACGATGCCCTTGATACACCGCCGAGTATCATCAGCGGCAATCCCGCACCGAGTCCGAACAGTGCCATCAGCAAAGCAATATGACCCAGGTCGGTCCCCTGCGAAGCAAGCGTGGTTGCCGCGCCCAGGGTTGGGCCCACGCAAGGACTCCACACGAGGCCAAGCAGCAGGCCAATACAGAACTGCCCGATCAATCCGTCGCCACGCACACCACCTAAAGCGCTCTGCCCGGCTCCGCTCAGGCGCGATGTCGCGCGCGCGAACATGTCCTGCAAGCGCGCCGACAACATCACCAGTCCAAAGACGATCATGAGAATCGCCGCTACGCGCCGGAACGTCTCCGGGTCGAGTCCAATCGATGCGCCGAGCGTCGCGACGAAAATGCCGACCGCCGCGAACGAAAGGCTCAAACCCGTTGCGAGCGCCACGGCGCCAAAGCGATGCGTTGAAAGCGCGGATGCAACCAGGATCGGCAGAAGCGGCAGAACGCACGGCGAGAGACTCGATGCAGCGCCCGCAACAAAACCGGTCGCATAGGTGCCGACCCCGAAGTCCATCAAAGCGCCTTGTCGAACGTCTCGCGAATCGCCGGTTCCTGGGTCTGACCGGTCGAGCGCGCTACCTCATGGCCCTGTTTGAAAACCACGAACGTCGACTGCTCGCTGATCCTGAGCGACTTCCTGAGTGCCGTTTCCTTGTCGAAATCCGCGACGAAAATGGTCACCTGCTTTAACTGCGGATCCTTCGAAAGGCGGTCGACGATTGGCTGCTGTACGCGACAGGTCGGGCACCAGGTGGCGTGCAGATAAACAATCGTGGGTTTGCCCTCCGCGACGTTCTGCTCGAACTGTGTCTTGTCGTAAGGTTTCTGGTCCGCCCATGCGCTCGACGCGAACGCCAGAAAAAGCGCCGCCATGCCATATACGAAGCGTCGTGCTTTCATCGCAGTGTCCTCACGAAAATGAAAGGCAAGACCGGATCGACCTCGCCATATCGTGATCTTATGCCTCGCTCGCAATTCGTGCGGACGACCGTCGCGTTACCTGATACCGAAGCTGTTACCGTCAGTCCGCCGCAATCAGACTGCCAGCGCGAGGAGTGCTTCGACGGCCTTTGCGTCGTCCAGCGAGACGGGCGCGAAGACGACCATGCTCAACCCGTCGTCACCATCCACGGCAAAGGCGGAATACGCGAGTGTGATCGGTCCAGCGAGGGAATACCGCAGGCATTTCGTTCCAACCCAATGGCTGCCTACCGCGTGGCTGAATGCCGGTCTGGACCGGCCGGGTTATTTCGAAAATTGAACAGTCACAACGGTGCGCTTCTGGCACGCGTCCATGCTCCCGCCTGAAGAACGCATTGTACGAACACTAACCACCGTGGCTCCCGCCTGCCTGCATCTCCTGACGCTCCAGCGCCGCCGCGACGGCGCGCACGGCAAGCAGATAGCCGTCCACGCCAAGACCGCAGATCACGCCGCGTGCAGCGAGTGAGATCAACGAATGCCGATATTGCTCGTCGCGCTGGTGAATGTTTGTGATGTGCACCTCGATCACCGGCTGGCGAATCAGCTTGACAGCATCGAGTACCGGTATCGATGCAAACGAGAAACCCGCCGGGTTGATGACGACGGCCGCGTCCTTTTCAAACGCTTCCTGCAGCCAGTCGACCATCACCCCTTCGTGATTGGTCTGGCGAAACTCGCATCCAAGCCCCAGTTCCAGCGCGAGTGCCTCCGTACGTTCCTTCACCTGGGCAAGCGTGGTCGAGCCGTACAGGTGAGGCTCACGCTTGCCGAGCATGTTCAGGTTCGAACCGTTCAGCACATAAACAAGTGGTTTCATCTGTGTTGCCTGAATTTCAGTGTGAATGAGATTGCATGGACGCCTGCCCTGATGCGCCGATCACTTCTTCGGCGGAGTCGACACGGTTCATGTCTATACCAAGCGTTTCAGGCGCGGTGAGAATGGCGATCAGCGAAATCACATTGAAGGTTGCGCACACCGCGACGACGCCCCATGGCGAACCATTGCATAGCGCGAACAGCCAGACCGCAAGTACAGGCATCGGCCCGCCCGCCACCAGATTGGCGCCGGTATAGGCAAGCGCGGAGCCGGAATAGCGCACGTTCGTCGGGAATGCTTCGGCGAAGGCCACTGGCTGGATGCCGCTCTGGAACTGCGTGAAACCGAGAAAGAAACCCATGGCCGCCAGCATCGGTACGAAGCTCTTCGTATCGAGAATCTGGAAGTACACGAACAGCATCAGCAACGTCGCCGTCGAGCCGATCGCAAGCGCCTTCCTCCGGCCGATACGGTCGCTCAGCATGCCGCCAGCCAGCGCGCCGACGATCGCGCACACGTTCGCTCCCATCAGCAAAAGGAAGCCCGTCTGCTTCGGCACGCCAAGCGTCTTGGTGACGTAGCTCAACGAGAAGACGACGATCAGATAAAAGATCGCAGCAGGGCCGCAGAAGAACAGCATCCAGCGCAACACGGTTCGCCAGTGAAGATGCAATACATCGCGCAGCGGGCTCCCCACGTGGACCACTTCCGTTTTGCGCAACGCGACGAACGCGGGCGTCTCGCTGACGCGCAGCCGGATGTAAAGACCGACGATCACCAGAATAAAGCTCAGGATGAACGGAATGCGCCACCCGTACGTGTCAAACGCCTGTGCGGGCATGGTCGATGAAAGCAGCAGCAATACCCCGTTAGCCATGATCTGGCTAAGCGGCGAACACAGTCCGAGCAGGCCCGAATATTTGCCGCGACGATCCGGGCTCGCATGCTCGATTGCCATCAACTGCGCGCCCGTCGATTCGCCGCCCAGTGCGAAACCCTGCAGGATACGCAGGAGCACCAGCAGCATCGGAGCCCATACGCCAATGCTCGCGTAGGTCGGCAAAAAGCCTATTAGCATCGAGGAAACACCCATCACGGTGACCGTGCCGAGCATCAGGTTGCGCCGCCCGAGTTTGTCCCCCAGATGACCGCAGATGATCGCGCCAAGCGGCCGCGCGGCGAGTCCAACACCAAACGTGGCGAGCGATGCCAGCAACGCGGAAGTCGGATTCATCGACGGAAAAAAGAGCCTGGGCAACACGGTGGCGGCCAGCGCGCCATACAACGTGAAGTCAAACCATTCGAGTGCGGTTCCGATGGCTGCCGCGGTCACGGCGCGCGTACGCATCGCCTGATGCGCGGAAAGTTGAGATTGCTGATCCATGTTGTGGTTGTCTCCTGTTTCTGTTCCAGACCTCTGTCGGCGTCACATCCAGGTGAACCGTTTAATGCCGACGGCGCGGGGCCTGTCTTTTGGTATGCATCCCATCGCGCCAGGGCGGTGAACCGTCGGGCGAGACTGCATGCTGCGCAGATTAACAGCGCCAGTGGGACGTCATTCCAGGGTGGAATCCCATCTCGCATTGTGCAATCATGCCGCTTTGAGAAATCCGCGGGAGGTGTCATGCCGGGCGTGACTGAAAGGACATTGGCCGTACTTGAATTTCTTGCGACGCAAATGGAAGGCACGCCGCTCGCGATGATTTCAGATCAACTCGAGATTCCGCGTAGCGCCTGTCACCGGTTGCTTGCCGATCTCAAGCAATGCGGCTACGTACGTCAATTGCGCGAGCAGGGCGACTATGTACTCACGACGAAACTTGTCGGACTGGGCCTTGGCTATCTCGCGACGTCGGGCATCATCGACATCGCGCAAAGCATGCTCGACCGCCTTGCGGAAACATCGGGAGAGCTGGTGCGGCTGGCGATCGTCGACGGCGACAGGCTGACGTGGGTCGCCAAATCGCAGGGCGCGCTAAAGGGCCTGCGCTACGACCCGGACATGGGCATGGATACCGTGCTGTCATGCAGCGCGACCGGCCATGCATGGATGATGACCATGAGCGACGAGCGGGCGCTCGAACTGGTGACGCGTCAGGGTTTCGGGCAGCCGAAACAGTACGGGCCTAAAGCGCCGACCACGGTCAAGGCGTTGCTCGCCTTTGTCGATGCGGCCCGAACCCGTGGCTATGCAACGATCAATGAAGTGTTCGCTCCGGGAATGACGGCGATGGCCGCGCCCGTTCAACGCCGCGGTTACCCGGCAATCGGTGTGATCAGCATTGCGGGGCCGGCTGTGCGGCTGACGGAAAAGCGCATGGAGACACTGGGACCGACGCTCGTGTCCGCAGCAAACGAACTCGCGGCTGCGAGCCTCGCGTCGCCGCTTTTCGGCCGAACGCTTCAGGGCTTGTCACGCACCTGAAAAGCCCACGCTAAAGGCACATCAACGTGCCCGGCCTTAACGCTCACGCGCAGGCGGCTGCGGATTATTCGCCGGATTCGTGTCGAACTTCATCACGCTGACGATACCGTCCGCGCCCGCAAGCGCCGACAACGCCTCGTGCAGCGCGTCGGCGACATCCCCGTCGTATATCTCTTCGCCATCGACGTAGACCGTAAACGATTGCAGATAGCGGGGTTTTTTCGCGGGCGTTTTAATGGTCGCGCGGGTCCACTCGTAAAGAGGATATTTCTCCACGCCCATCTTTTCGGCTTCGCTGACGTAGTCAGCGAACGCGTCGTACTGGCACTTCAAGGTTGCGTCGTATCCACACAGCACATCATGCAGCGCAGCGTGCGCGTTAGCCGCTGGATCGCCTCGCAAGATCACCGCAAGTTCTGCCGAGACCTTCATTCTCAGCTGGTATTGCCTTGCTTGCGCCATGCGTGCCTCGCTTGTGAACGTATCTGAAGATAATCGTCATGCTATCCGATCCCGGATCTTGCGGTGCCGCGCACCACGAAGTACAGGCGGCATTGATAACCCGGCCCGCAAAAAAGCGGCCACAACAAAAACGTTGTGGCCGCTTTTCTCGCAGCGTATCGATCCTTGCAGACGCCTAGAACTGCAGCGTCGCGCTCGCCACTGCAGTACGCGTCGGCGACGGGGCCACGTAGTAGCCCCACGCCGTCGTCCAGTAACGACGGTTCAACAGGTTGTTGATCCCCGCGCGGAACGTCACGTCCTTGCCGGCGATCCGCGTTTCATACTTGCCACTCAGATCGTATGTGACGTACGCCGGCACGAACTGCGTATTCGCAGCGTCGACGGCCATATCGCTCACGTACTTCGCGCCGAACGCCAGCGTCAACGGGCGCATATATGACGGGTTGTATTCGATGCGGCCCGTCGCCGTGAAGCGCGGCGCGCCGTAGATGCGCTTGCCTTCGACAGTAGCGTCGTCGATATCGACTGCCTTCGTGTTCAGCCACATCACGCCGCCCAGCACGCGCCAGTCACTCGACAGTTGCAGCCAGCCGCTTGTGTCAAGACCCTCATAGCGCTTTGTGCCGTCCTGCACGAAAATGTTTTCCGGGTTCGTGTAGTTATAGCCCTGGTCGACGCGGAACAGCGCAAGACTGGCACCCCACTTCTGGCGATCCGTCTTGAAGCCGACTTCATACTGCTTGCTGCGAAGCGGGCCATACGTAGCCGGGAAATTGACGTTCGTGTTCGAAGCCGAACCACCCTGCTCAAGCGACTCGACATAGCTCGCATAAAGCGTCGAGTACGCGTCGGTCTTGAACATCAGCGCAACGGTCGGTGTGACCGGATTCGCGCTGTATTCGGCCAGCGCCGAGCCGTCCGTGTCGTACGTGTGCTGACGGTACTGCGTATAACGCACGCCGAGCAGCGCGGACAGACGCGACGTGAACGCCACCGTATCGCTCGCGTAGAGCGCGGTTTGCGTCGTACGCGACTGGCGGTACAGGTTTTCGCCAATGTTGACTTCGGCGTTCGTCAGCAACGTGCTGCCGTACAGACTGCCGGTGCCGAGCGGGTAGCCGTCATTCCAGCCTTCGCTGTTGTCGTACTCGGTCATCTGCGATTGATAGCCGGCGCCGAACACGATGTCGTGCTTCACGCTGCCGGTGTTGAATTTGCCCTGCACCATCGCGTCGACGTTCTGATAGAAGTAACGCGTCATCGCGGCATACAGCGTGTTCGAGTAATCACCGGCGTCGTTGAACACGTACAGCAGGCTGTCCGAGTTCGTGCGGTTTTCTTTCGCGAAGCGGTACTTCACGCTCGCGTGCCAGTTCTCCGACAGACGATAGTCGAGGCCCGTGCCAAACGATGCCATCTCGACCTGGTAGAAGTTCTGCGGCTGCGTCAGATCGTGCGTGATCGTGCTGGCGTCGGGAATGCCAAGGCCACTGCCGAACATGAGGCCGAACAGCGTGCCATTGGTTTTACGCTTCTGGTAGAACGCGTCGGCCGACCACGTCAGGTCCGGCGTAATGCGGAAGTCCATCGCGAGCGAAGCCATCTTGCGACGCAGATGACCGTTCGCTTCAGCGGTGTTGCCGTCTTCGTTCACGAGATTCAGGCGAAAACCGAAGCGGTCGTCGTTACCAAAGCGGCCGCCCAGATCGAGCTTCTCGCTGAACACACCGGCTGACTGATAGCCCACCGAAAAGCTGCGGTACGGATCGTCCGTCGGACGCTTGAGCACGTAGTTGACGATACCGCCCGGCGAGCCGAAGCCGTACATGAACCCGGAAAGACCCTTGAGCAGTTCCACGCGCTCGAACTGATCCAGTGCGAGATCGGTGTCCCACGAAGGGAAGCTCTGACCGTCGACCTTGATGCCGTTAAGCGTATCGATCGGCAGGCCGCGCACGGTGAGCATCGAGTTTTCGCTGATCGCGTTATCCGATATGGCCGACACGGCCGGATCGTATTTGAAGAGATCGTTAGCCGTGTTCGCCATCAGATCCTGCGCTTCCTCGCTCGTCACGACGTGCGTCGAAAACGGCGTATCGACCTGCTTGCGCGAACCCAGCGCGCCCGCGCTGACGGAGTCCGCAGCCGCGACCGTCGTGTCGCGCGATGCTGTCACGCTCACCGTCGGCAGCGCGGCGTCGCCGGTTGCGGCAGCCTGCGCCCACCCGGACGTCGACAGGGTGGAAAGCGTCAGGCCCACGCTGGCCAGCAGCGCGGCACTGAGAAGCGATGACGGATTGCGGCTGGAATTACGCCCCAACACAGGACGGCGAACGATGGTCTGGTTCTGCATATTGTTTTTGACCGGGCAGAGTGAAACGCCCGTGCGACGCGACTTTGCGCGGCAAGGCATCACTCGGGCACGGAGTAGTCAAGCGGAAGGTTAATCGACGAAAGCCGAATGTTAATGCAAATGATTCGCATTAACAACCTAAATATTCAGAGAAGGTTTCTGTCAGGTTCGGATGGGTTTTTGGGGTTTCGCGAGATCACCCTGACACCTGATTCCGGCTTGTGGGGAGATTTGTGCTGAAGGACTGGACGAATTCCAGCGGTGTATCGCGTGCGCGACGTGTCTTGACCGTTTTTCGACCGTGGCGGGTTCGCTTGCGACCTGCTTGTTGAGATACCCCGTTACGACCAGCGCCATTACTTCACGCTCACGCGGCGTAAGACGCTCAAGGCGCTGGCTCAGTGCGCAATTCACACCGCGCTGCGCGCATCTGCGCGGCATGCTCCAGCGCCTCGCCGATCGCGCAGCAGGTCGACGTCGCAATCCGTCTACCGCATCGCATTCCTGCGCCCTTCTGCATTGGTCGCGACGGCAATCTCTTCCAGATTCTGCGGATACGGATAGTGCATGCCAAGCAGCTGACGCATCGTCGGACTGGCATGCTTGACGAACGCTTCGCCTGCCATCGCCCTGAGATCTTCCATCGGCTTGACGAATTTCGGCAGGTATTGAATCAACACCGCGCTACGATCCTGCACGCTACGATTGGGCATCGCACAGTGCCACGTCGCGCCAAAGAACACGATGGCATCGCCCGGCTCCGCTTCCATGCGCTCACAGCGCTCGAAGAACCGGTCGGCTTCGGTCGGATAGCGCAGTTCGTGCTGCGTGTGCGGCACGAACGCGGTCGCGCCTGTTTGCGCCGTGAACGGATCGAGCGGAATCGTCACCTGCGCGTTAAGCGGAAACGATGTATTAATCGCGAGCGGAAACGATTCCGGCGCGTGGAAATCCCAGTACGGGTAGTCGATATGCGGTTCCTGGCCGGGGCCATCCGGCAGGATTCGATTCGCCGCTATCGAACCCATGATGAAATCCGAACCCAGAAAACGCCGCATCGCATCGACGATCAGCGGCTGCTCCGACATCTGCGAAAACACGTCGCCCTTGGCAAGCAGATTCCATACGCGTCGTTGCAGATGCAGGCGCTGCTCCTCTGCCGCCTGCCCCTGAAAGTGCGTGACGGTCTGCGCACGATCTTCTGAATGCGCCATCACCACACGCCGCGCCTCGGCAATCTGCGCCTCGCTAAAGAGCCCGCGAATGCGGATCGCGCCCGGGCCATGCATCAACGCTTCGACAATCCCATCCGCTGTGGCAACACCGCTATCGACACTGTTCACGACCGTCTCCTTCTCCATGCGCAGCGCTCGCGGCTGCGTCATGAACAAGCATAAGAGACGAGATGGTCAGATTGCAAGAATAATTGCACACGATATTTTCATGGAATTTATTTTCCATTTCGAAAGCCTTATCTGGCGCGGCAGGACTTTCATTTTGATGGCAAGCCATCATTTTTCGGAGTGAAGGTCTGGGAGGCTTCAACTATCGTTATCGTTATCGCGGCGAGCATCCTTGCCGCCCCGAGCCACCGCTGGCGACGTCAGGCTCAAGCAGAATGAAACTTCAACTTCCGGCCGTCAGTCGCCAGGCGGAAGATTTTCACGCAGCAGCACGGTCACGGGAATCTGTTGAGGAAACGCGACACCCGGATCACGGTGATAGTGCCGCAGGACGATTTCGATCGAGCGCATCGCTTCGCCTGCGGGATTCTGGTCGAGCACGGCGTCCAGCGTGCCTTCGATCAGCAGGCGCCGTGACGTTTCATTAAGCTCGTGGCCGATGAACATCGTCGAGCGGACACGATCCAGTGCGAGGAGCGCGGCGCCGACGCCCTCGTCGCCGACGGAAATGTTGTAGATCCCGCGCAGGTCGGGATAACGCCGGAAGGCGTCGCGCGTCAATCGTTCGGTCACGACCGATTGCTCGCGGCTCTCTACCGTTTCGACGATGTCGCAGTTCGGGAACCGGCGCCGCAGCACTGAACGAAAGCCGCTTTCACGTTCTTCATGGCCGAGGAAATCATGCATGCCCGTGAGTACGAGCACCTTGCCGCCCGCATCGCCAAGAAAGCGTCCCATGAGTTCGCCGGCCACGCGTCCCGCGCAACGATTGTCGATACCGACGTAAGCAAGCCGCCCGGTGCCAGGCAGATCGCTTGCAAGCGTGACGACCGGCATCGAGCGGCTCAGTTGCCGCAAGGCGGTCGTGATGTCGGGATGCTCGTAAGCCACGATCACGAGTGCATCGGCTTTTTGCGTCGCGCGCCGGATCGTCTCGACGACACATGCAGGCTCAAGACTCTCGAAGTACGTCACCGCGCAGATCACACGTTGCGCCTCGAACGTCTTTTGCGCCACCTCGAAACCCTGCTTGAGCGACACGTAGTACTGCGCGACCGGCTGCTGCAAAAGAATGGCGATGCGCAGCCAGCGTACCGAAACGGAATCGAGCGCGCGATCGATTCTGAGCTTGCGCGCCCATTCGAGCACCACCGCTTCTTTCTCACGCGATACGCCACCACGACCGTTCAGCACGCGATCGACGGTCGCCTCGCTAACGCCCGCGGCCTTCGCGATATCGGCCATGTTCGTTTTGCGGCGAGTAGTGCTGGACTTGCGGTTAGTCATGAATGGATCGTAAAGCCCGGCAGGATCAGTCGTCGACGATGACGCGATCATCGCATCACCACTGCGGCACATCAAGCCGCGCATAGCCATGACCCTCGAGCAGACACCGGTCCGGAAAGTGACGGTGCTGCATGGATCAAACCTTGATGGAGAGACACAGGATGGGACAGTTCGACTCGAAGGTGGTCGTCGTCACTGGCGGATCACAGGGACTCGGCGCGGCAATCGCGGCGTTGTTCGTGGAGCGTGGCGCGCGAGGCATCGTGATCTGCGGGCGCGCGAGGGAAAAGGGCGAGGCAAAGGCCGCCGAACTCAGCGAGGCGGGCAGCGCGGAAGTGCGCTTCGTGCAAGCCGACCTGTCACGCGTCGAGGACTGTCAGGCCGTGATCGCAAGCGCGGATCGACACTTCGGACGGGTCGACGTGCTCGTCAACGCCGCGGCGATGACCGATCGCGGCACGATACTCGACACAACGCCGGAACGCTTCGACAGCATCTTCGCGACCAACGTCCGCGCGCCGTTCTTTCTCATGCAGGAAGCCGTAAAAATCATGCGTCGCGAGAAGACGGAAGGCACGATCGTGAATATCTGCTCGATGTCCGCCCTGGCGGGGCAACCGTTCATCGCGGCTTACTGCGCTTCGAAAGGCGCACTTGCCACGCTCACGCGGAACACGGCGTATGCGCTGCTGCGCAACCATATCCGCGTGAACGGCCTGAATCTCGGCTGGATGGCGACTGACGGCGAAGACCAGATCCAGCGCACGTATCACGGCGCATCGGATGACTGGCTCGCCGAAGCCAATGCCGCGCAACCCTTCGGCCGCCTCATCGATCCTGCCGAAGCCGCGCGCGCAGTGGCATTCCTCGCAAGTGCGGAGTCGGGTTTGATGACGGGTTCGATGGTGAACTACGACCAGTCGGTGTGGGGCGGCTTTGACGACACGCCCCATCCGGTCAAGGCGCTCTAGCAGGTCACGTTATCAGGTGATCCGATGGGGTAGTTCGACCACGCGAACTACCCCGACCGTATCCGCTGCCCCAGTTGCTGGTCAAAGAAATGCACTCTCTCGCGATTAAGCTTAAGGCCCACCTCAGTGCCGATTTCACCGGCAAACATGTTCGACACCTTGACGACCACCTGTTGCTCGCCGACGTTCAGCGTCACCAGCGAATGATCGCCAATGAGTTCGACCAGATAGATGCGCCCACGGCCCTCGCCTTCTCCGGGGCCAACCAGTGCGCATTCTTCGGGCCTCACGCCTAACGTCGCGGCGCCCTGATGATTCACGTTCGCGGGCACGGCAAGTCCGTCGGTTTCGAAGCGCTGGTTCGCCAGCGTGCCGCGCAAAAAGTTCATTGGCGGTGAACCGATGAACCCCGCCACGAACAGATTGGCGGGATCCGAATAAATACGCGCGGGCGTGTCGAGTTGCTGCAATACGCCCTTGTCGATCAGCGCGACGCGATGCGCCAGCGTCATCGCTTCGATCTGGTCGTGCGTGACGTATAGCGTCGTGATATCGAGTTCGTGCTGCATATGCTTGAGTTCCGCGCGCATATGTCCGCGCAGCTTGGCGTCGAGATTCGACAACGGCTCGTCCATCAGAAACGCCGCCGGGCGTCGCACGATGGCCCGCGCCAGCGCCACCCGCTGACGCTGTCCACCCGAAAGCTGGCGGGGATAGCGCTGAAGGAATTCCTCGAGATGAACGCTTGCCGCGACCTCGCGCACCGCCGCATCGACTTCCGCTTTCGCGCGCTTGCGAACGATCAGCGGGTAAGCGATGTTCTCGAACACCGTCTTGTGCGGATACAGTGCATATGACTGAAACACCATCGCCAGGTCGCGGTCGCGCGGCAACTGCTGGGTCACGTCTTTTTCGCCGACGTGCACCGTGCCTTCGGTGGCCGATTCCAGTCCGGCGATGATGCGCAGCGCCGTCGTCTTGCCGCAGCCGGATTCACCGAGCAGCACGAGAAATTCGCCGGCACGCACGTCCAGCGAAAGATCATGGAGCACCCGCGTACCGCCAAAGTCCTTGCTGACGTTACGCAGCGAGACGCTCTTCGATTGTGGGGCGAGCGCCGCGAGGTCCGTAGCCGTGTGTGCGTCGTTCATCCTTTAACCGCTCCCACGAGAATACCTTTGACGATAAAGCGCTGTAACGTGAGCGTGAGCACCATCACCGGGAAGATCATGATCAGGATCAGCACGGACATGTTCCACCACTGCGGCCCGCGCGTCGCATTCTGTGCCGCGACCAGAAGCGGCAAGGTCTGCGCATTCGCCGTGCTGAGAAAAAGTGCAAAGAGATACTCGTTCCACGACAGGATCAGGACGAGCAGCGCGGTCGCGACGATACCCGGCGCGACCAGCGGCATCACGATGCCAAACAGGATCGCAAAGCGCGTCGCGCCGTCGATCTGCGCGCTCTCCTCGACTTCCTTCGGCACCGCGGCGAAGAAATCGAACATGAGCCACACCACGATCGGCACGTTCGCCGTCGCATAGGTGATGATCAGCGCGAGCCGTGTGTCGAGCAGACCGACGCTCTTGAACATCAGGTAGATCGGGATCACGGTGACGACAGGCGGCAGGATACGTTGCGAGATGATCCAGAACAGGATGTCGTCATTGCCGAACCGGCGCCGCGCACGACGGATAATCGGGCGCAACAGCAGGAAGAAAAGCGCGAGGCCCGCTGTCACGGCAACGCTCAGATCCACTCCGGCCCAGCCGGTGACGCCCACGATCACCGCCAGTATGAGCACGCCAACGCCGACCGCCGCGACAGGCGGCCGGTATTCGATACGGGCCAGTGCGTACGCGGCCATCGAGCCCAGGAACACCGAAGCCGCCGTTGAACACGTCGCGATCACGAGCGAATTCACGTACGGACGATACGTGTCCGGCCCCAGGTCGACAAAGATGTAATGCCACGCATCGAGACTCGGCTTGAAATCGACAAAAGGCAGGTACGCGGGGCCGTTGGATACGTCGATCGGTAACTTGAACGACGTGATCGCCATCCAGTAAAGCGGGAACAGCACGACAACAGTCCACGCGCCAAGCAGCAGATACGCAATGAAGCGCACACCGGCGGGAAGCTCGCCAAGCCGCGAATGAACGAAGAGACGCCGGATCATGTCTGCGCTCCTCTTGCCCGTCGCACGACGAGCTGAAAGAACGACACGCATGCAATCGTCGATACGAAGAACAGCATGTAGGCTACCGCGGAAGCACCGCCGAGATTTAACGTGCGCCATTCGATGAACGCGTGCAGGGTCATCGATTCGGTTGCGATACCCGGGCCGCCGTTCGTCAGCACGTTAGGCAGATCGACGATCTTGAACGCTTCGATCAGCCGGATCAGCACGGCGCTCGCCGCGACCGGCGCGATCGACGGCCACGTCACGTCGCGAAAGATCCGCCATCCGGATGCGCCGTCGAGTTGCGCCGCTTCGATCTGGTCGCGCGACGTGCCTTCGAGTGCGGCGAGCATCACGAGAAACATGAACGGCACCCACTGCCAGGTGTCGCCGATAATCACGACACAGCGGGCGAGCCACGAACTGGCTGCCCACGCGATCTGGCCAAGACCGAGCCACGCCCATAGGGGCGCAAGCGGGCCCACTGCGGTGTCGGCCATCATGCGGAACATGTAGGCGATGCCAACGGGCGTCACCATCAGTGGAATAAAGAACAGAATGCGAAAGAAGCGGCCGCCCCTTAGCGGCAATGTGCAAAGAAAGGCTAACCCCAGGCCCAGCAGGAACTGCAGCGCGACGCCCACCACGACGTAAAAGAGCGTCACCATCAGGCTGCCGAGCTCGCCGCCGTTACCGACAGTATTCGCCGCGAGCCAGACGACGGCGAGTAGCGCCGCTGCCGCGATCAGCCGGCCAATGCCGCCGATCACGGAGCGACGCGTGCTCATGACGTATCGCACGAGCCACCACGCGATCGCCACGGCGGTGACCGCCATCACCGCGATGCTGATCATTCCCGCAGGTCGAAACACGCCGACGAAATGAAACTGCTGGCTGCCGCTAAAGAGCCGCACGTAGTTGCGCATCCCGACGAACTGCAGTTCGTATCCGCCTTCGCCAAGCGAAAACCGCAGTAACGACAGATACGCCGACGTCACGAGCGGAAAAATCGAGAACGCGAGAATCAGCAGCACGGTCGGCAGGACAAACACGTACGGCGCCTGCCGGTCGAGCCAGCTGGTGAAGGACGATCTCCGCGTCGCGTGATGCGACGACGCGGATGACGAAACGTGCGACGAAGATTGCATAAACCCTTTTCGTGTCACGCCGGCTCGAGCGAAGGTCCGCGCTACTTCGCGCCGATCGACGCCCGATACGCAGCCAGTTGCTTGTCCTTGCCGAGATCGTCGGTGATTTCATCCCAGCCGGTTTCGATGGCTTTCATCGTGGCATCCGCATCGAGTTCGCCGGCAAGAAAACGCGCGATGGCGGTATCGAGCACCACCTGCTCATAGCGCTGGTTTTGCGGAATGCGCAGGTCGATGATCATGTTCGGGCTTTGCAGGCTCGCCTTGATCGCACCGAGATACGACGCGGCCGCTGTGTCGCTCATCCCGCTCTTCTTCCAGATCGACATATCCGTGAATTGCGAACGCCGGTACGGATTGAAGCCGGTCGCACCAATGGTCACGTCGACGTTCGATTGCGCGGGCTCGCTCATGAACGACAGGAACGCGTAAGCCGCATCCTTCACCTTCGGATTAGCCTTGGCGTTGATCCCGCCCGACCAGCCGCCGAACGCCGCGAACGGAGCGTGATTCACGCCATCCACCGCATACGGGCAACGGCTCTTGTCGCATGCAACCAGCTTTCCCGTTGCGCGATCCAGCACTTTCGTCGAACCCGGCAGAATGACCGCGCCGACCTTGTCGATGACCTTCGACTGCTTCGGATCGATCGCCAGCACGCCGACATCGCCCCAGTCGAGCGTCAGCGCGCAGTGCCCGGAAATGAACGCGCTGCGAGTATCGCCGACGTCGAGGTTGATTTCGTTAGGCGGACCGTACTGCGTCGATGCCTTGAGCACGTTGAGCGCGGCCTTGAACGCGTCGTTGTTGATCAACGGCTTGAAGTTCGTCGGATCGAAGAATGCGCCTTGTGCCGTGCCCTTCGATTGCAGATAGCCGCCGGCGATCGAGATGATCGCCCAGTACGCCTGCGCGTTGCGCTTCTTGGAAATGCACGAACCCGCTACCGGCTTGCCGTCGCCGCCAAACGTCTTGCCGTTTGCGGCTTTGGCGATGTCGAGATAGTCGTCCCACGTTTTTGGCGGCTGCTTGCCAAGCGCCTTCAGGATATCGGTACGGTAGTAGACCATCTGGAAGTCGCCGTCGAGCGCGACCAGATAGGTCTTGCCGTTATAGCGCTGCGAGAAATCGCGGAAGAACGGCATGACGTCGTCTTCTTTTAGCGCCGGATCGTGCGCGACACGTGACGACAGATCCTCAAGAAAGCCGCCCTTCGTGTAATCGACCATCCATTGCGGTGCGAAGACAGCTGCGTCGACGGAGTTCGTGCCCGACGCCCAGTCGGTGAGCAGCTTCTGGTACAGATCGGAGAACGGCACCGTCAGAATGTTGATCTTCGCACCGGTCAGCTTTTCGAACTCAGGCGCACGACGCTGCAACGGCTCGGCGATCTGGGGACCGACGAACGTCATGACGTTGACCGTTACGCCATGAAAATCTTCAGCGGCAGTGGCCTGTGCGCCCGTAAAGAACCACGCGGCGGCGAAAGCGACGGCCACGCTTGAGGCTTTTATGAATTTCATTTCCTGTCTCCTCCATACTGAGTTGACTACGCGCCCTGACTACATTGGGTCATGCTCCGTCGAACTGCAGATGCGGAACGCCGCGCTGATGGCGGCTCGAATGTTCCGACGAGGGCCCGGCAAACGTGTCTGTACCTGTCACTCCTCGAACAGGTCTGGCCGTTCGCTGGCAAATCGCCGCAATTCGGCAACGACTTCATCCAGATGGCTGTGCATCGCGTGCCCCGCCGCTTCCGGATCGCGATCCTCGATGGCCGCGAAAATGCGCTCGTGCTCTTCGAGCGTATGAACGTGGCGCTCCGGACTCGCGAGAAGCTGACGCGCGCGATCGAGCGCGCTGCGTGACACAGCGACGATTTCTTTCACACGCGGCAAATCAATGGCATCGAGCAGGATCTCGTGAAAACCGAGATCGAGCAGATGGAATTCGTGGCGCAGGTCGCAAGCAACGGCCTCGCGCTGTTTCTCAAGATTGGCGGCCAGCGCGTTGAGCGTGCCTTCGCTGCAATGCATGGCAACGCCACGCACGGTTTCCACTTCAAGCGCGCTGCGGATAAACAGATGCTGACGAATATCGTGAATCACGATCGGCATCACACGCGTGCCGCGCTGCGGCAAAACTTCAACGAGCCCGGCTCCAGCGAGCCTCGCGAGCGCCGAGGAAACGGGAAAGCGCGACACGCCCATGCGATCGCATACGGCCAGCTTGTCGATCATCATGCCCGGCTCCAGCGCGAGCGTGACGATCGCTTCGCGCAGCGCGGCTTCGACTGCGTCGGTAAGGCTGCCCCGTTCGGCACCCTGCAGTTTTTGCAATGCACCATACGGGTCTTGCGCGGCACTCGCTTCATCGTTCAAAAGACCCACGGGACGCCTGTTTTACGACTAACATGCTAGCATGCTAGAAGGTGGATCTAACACTGTCAACGAGTGCTAACGCCTGGGTCGCGCTTCTTTAGCGTTACTGGATCGCCGGCCAGGGGCTCTCGATTTCGTCGCCGCCGGGAGGGTGCCCGAATGACCAGAATCACCAATCTGTCCGTGCGGGACATCCGCTTTCCCACGTCGCGCTCGCTCGACGGCTCTGACGCGATGAACGCCGCGCCGGACTATTCCGCCACATACGTCATCCTCGAAACCGGTTCGCCAGCCCGTCTTGCCGGGCACGGCCTGACGTTTACGATTGGGCGCGGTAACGAGATCTGCGTGGCGGCGGTCAATGCGCTGGCGTCGCTTGTCGTCGGCCGGCAGATCGAAGACATCGCCGCCGACATGGGTGGCTTCTGGCGCGAGATCACCTCCGATAGCCAGCTCCGCTGGATCGGCCCGGAAAAAGGTGTGATCCATCTCGCGACAGCCGCCGTCGTCAATGCCGTGTGGGATCTCTGGGCGAAGACCGAAGGCAAGCCGGTATGGAAGCTGCTCGTGGATATGAGCCCTGAAGCGCTCGTGAAGTGTCTCGACTTTCGCTACGTGACGGATGCGCTCACGCCATACGAAGCGCTTGCCATCCTGCGTCGTAACGCTGCGGGCAAGGCAGCGCGCGAAAAGGAAATGCTCGCGCAGGGCTACCCGGCTTACACGACATCGGCAGGCTGGCTTGGCTACGACGACGACAAGATCCGGCGTCTTGCGCGCGAAGGCGTAGCCGCGGGCTGGACGCATTTCAAGCAGAAGGTAGGCGGCAATCTTGACGAAGACGTGCGGCGTGCACGCATCCTGCGTGAAGAGATCGGCATCGATCGCAAGCTGATGATGGACGCCAATCAGGTTTGGGAAGTCGACGAAGCCATTGCGAACATGCGGCGTCTGGCGGAGTTCGATCCGTGGTGGATCGAAGAGCCGACAAGCCCGGACGACATTCTGGGTCACGCGGCGATCCGGCAACGCCTGGCACCGACGATCGGCGTGGCGACTGGCGAGCATTGTCACAACCGGGTGATGTTCAAGCAACTGCTGCAGGCGCATGCGATCGACTTCTGCCAGATCGACAGCTGTCGTCTGGGCGGCCTGAACGAAGTGCTCGTCGTGCTTCTGATGGCGGCGAAATTCGGTGTACCCGTGTGCCCGCACGCGGGCGGCGTCGGATTATGCGAGTACGTCCAGCATATTTCGCTGTTCGACTACATCTGCGTGTCGGCATCGCTTGAGAATCGCGTGCTCGAATACGTCGACCATCTGCATGAGCACTTTATCGAGCCGGTCGTGATTCGCAACGGACGCTATATGCCGCCGCGTATGCCCGGGTACAGCATCGAGATGCATGCGGCTTCGCTCGACGACTATCACTTTCCCGATGGCGCCGCGTGGCGTGCCTGAACCCCGATCCCTGATCCCGATAGACCACTTCAGGTGCGCCGCGGTGGTGCAACCGAAGCGCGCATTGTCACGGTCACTGGAAAGTCGCGGAAGATTTCCCACGACGTGCCGTAGCATTCGTTGACGAGCCAGCGCACCGCATTCTGCGTCAGCTCTTGCGTGGGGATATGAACCGATGTGAGTCCTGGCGCGGTATAGGCCGCGGAATAATCGTCGTCGTAGCCAATCACCGATACGTCATGAGGCACCGATATGCCCGCCTGCTGAAGGCGGGCCAGGGCGCTGACAGCCATCGTATCGTTGGCGCAAAAGAGCGCGGTGAAACGCCGCTTCGATTCGAGCAGTGTCTGCACACCGGCATAACCGCCTTCCAGCGAAAAGTCCGATTCGACCAGCGCGACAGAGGAACGCGCAATGCCGTGCCGCGCGAGTTCGTCGAAGAAACCTTCGATCCGCGCGTGATTGTCCGACGCGGAAAACGGACCGGAAATCACGGCGATATCGCGGTGTCCGTGCTCAACGAGCGTACGTGCCGCAAGCGCGCCACCCAGATGATGATTGGCGCAGAACGACGCTTCCGGCAGTTGTCCGGATGCGCGATTGAGGAACACCATGCGCGGATGCATGTTGTGCAGCTTCGCGATGTCTTCGTCGTGCAGATCGTGGCTGATCACCACGACGCCGTCGCAGTCGCGCCCGATCAGAAACTGCACGGCTTCGATCGCACGCTCGCGGGGCGAGGAGTCGCCGCACCCTGTCGCCACCACGACGTGACGACGCACCGCACGCAGTTCGGTGTCGGTCTGCTTCAGAATCGTGCCGTAGTAAGACCCAAAGAACGTCGGCACGAACAGTCCGATCATGCCGAGCGACTGCGTCGCCATTGCGCGGCCAATTGATGAAGGCCGGAAATTCAGCTGCTCGATCGCAGCCTGCACGCGTGCGAGCGCATCGGCCGAAACCGGACCGTTGCCCGAGATTGCCCGCGATGCCGTCGACATGCCGACCCCGGCTAGTATCGCGACGTCTTTCAAGGTTGCCACGCGTGCTCCACTGGTCGATATGTATTGATGCGCCCGCTATAGACGTGAACCGCCTGCTTCGTCAAACAGCGAAATATGTTCGCCGTC
The DNA here is from genome assembly GCF_907164545.1 of Paraburkholderia gardini. Lineage (NCBI taxonomy): Bacteria > Pseudomonadati > Pseudomonadota > Betaproteobacteria > Burkholderiales > Burkholderiaceae > Paraburkholderia > Paraburkholderia gardini. The sequence continues at coordinate 55,713 of NZ_CAJQZB010000012.1, forward strand.
GAGCGTGAAGCCCGCGGCTTCGTCCACCACGAACGATGTCTTGTCCTGCGCGATGGAAGCGATCTGGTTGCCATGATAATCGAGCCAGACGACCCGATGATTGCCCATCGGCTCGACGAGCGAAACGCTTGCCTCGTGCACCGCGCCTTGCCCTGGCCTCACGTCTTCGGGACGAATGCCGAGCACGCACGGCGTATTCGCCTCCGGCATTGCCTTGAACGGATAGTGCGACACGTCCAGTTCCAGATGCGAATGACGGAACCACACACCGTTCTCGCGGCGCTCAAGCTCACCCTTTAGCAGGTTCATCGGCGGCGAGCCGAGAAACGTCGCGACAAACAGGTTGTCCGGTTTCGCGTAGATCTGCGCGGGTGTGCCGATCTGCTGGATCACGCCGCCGCGCATCACCGCCATGCGGGTCGCGAGCGTCATTGCTTCAACCTGATCGTGCGTCACGTAGATCATCGTCGCGCCGAGCTGCCTGTGCAGATGTTTCAGCTCACGCCGCAATTCCGTGCGCAGCTTCGCATCGAGATTCGACAGCGGTTCGTCAAACAGAAACACGTCCGCCTCGCGCACGATCGCGCGGCCGATTGCAACGCGCTGGCGCTGCCCACCCGAAAGCTGTGCCGGACGGCGCTTGAGCAGCGGCCCGAGCTGCAGCATTTCCGCGGCGCGCCCGACACGGCGCGCGATTTCGTTTTTCGGCGTGCCGTTGATGCGCAGCGCAAACGAGAGATTGCGCTCGACGTTCATCGTTGGATACAACGCGTACGACTGGAACACGAGCGCGATGCGGCGGTCTTTCGGATCGGCCCACGTCATGTCCTGTCCGCCGATTTCGATGCTGCCGCCGGTCACGTCGATCAGGCCCGCGATGCTATGCAGCAGCGTCGATTTCCCGCAACCCGACGGCCCGAGCAACACCAGAAATTCACCCGGCTCGACCTCCAGATCAAGCGCTTCGATCACGGTATTCGCGCCTAGCTGGATCTTCAGTTTGCGGATCGACACATTCGATACGTTGGACATGCGTTAGCCCTTGACTGCACCGGAAGCAATACCGCGAACGAACCAGCGGCCGGAGATAAAGTAAATCGCGAGCGGCACCATCGACGTGAGTATCGTCGCGGCCATGTTGACGTTGTAGAGCCGCTCGCCGGTTGTCGTATTGATGATGTTGTTCAGCTGCACGGTCATCGGCAGGTTCTTCGTGCCGGCGAATACGAGACCGAGAATGAAGTCGTTCCAGATGCCGGTGACCTGCATGATGATCGCGACGACGATGATCGGCACCGACATCGGCAGCATCAGTTGCAGGAAGATGCGCCAGAAACCGCCGCCGTCGATGCGCGCCGCCTTGAAGAGCTCGAGCGGAATCGACGCATAGTAGTTGCGGAACAGCAGGGTCATCACGGGCATGCCGAAGATCGTATGAATCAGGACGATGCCCGGCAATGAACTGAAGAGATGAACGCTTGCCAGCACGCGCACCAGTGGATACACCATCACCTGCACGGGAATGAACGCGCCGACCAGCAGGATCGCAAACAGCACGCCCGCGCCACGCGGACGCCAGAACGACAGCGCATATCCGTTCACCGCGCCGACGAAAATCGACAGGATCGTACCTGGCACGACGATGCGCACCGAGTTCCAGAAACCGACCCGGATGCCGTTGCAATCGAGACCCGTACACGCGGACTGCCATGCGGTGCTCCACGGTTCCAGCGTGAAATGAACCGGCAAGGCGAGCAGGTGGCCAAGACGGATCTCCGACATCGGCTTGACCGACGTCACGAGCATCACGTAAAGCGGCAACAGGAAAAACAGCGCGGCGCTCAGCAGGAACGCGTAGACACCCACGCGCGCCGGCGTAAAGCGTGAGCGCCGCCTGACAGCGGGAGCAGCAGGAAGCGTGGGATGGGACACGTTCATCAAACGTCCTTGCGCAAGGCGGCGCGGCTACGCACATAGAAGAACGGCGCGAGAATCGCGAGCACTGTCGTGAGCAGCACGATCGAGGCCGCCGAAGCGAGCCCGATATTCGCACGTCCGAACAGGTAGTCCATGATGAATTTCGCGGGCACTTCGCTGGCCGTGCCGGGACCGCCCTGTGTCATCGCGACCACCGCATCGTAGAGTTTCACGACCATCACGAACAGCAGGACGAACGCAGTTGAAACCGACGGCCCGAGCATCGGCACGACGATGCTTGCATAGACACGCCAGCGCGGAATGCCGTCGATGCGCGCGGCTTTCCAGATTTCGTCATCGATGCCGCGCAGGCCCGCCAGCAGGAGCGCCATCACGAGGCCGGACGCCTGCCATACGGTCGCGATGACGAGCGTATAGATCACATAGTCCTGGTCGACGATCCAGTCGAAGCGGGCATGCACGAAACCAAGCTTGTGCAGGACTTGTTGAATCCCGAGCTGCGGATTCAGGATCCACTGCCACACCAGCCCGGTCGCGACAAACGACATCGCATACGGATACAGAAACACCGTGCGCAGCGCGCCTTCCGCAACAACCCGCTGGTCGATGAAGATCGCGAGCAGCAGACCGATCACCATGCACGCGACGATAAAACACGCGCCATAGATCACGATGTTCTGCAGCGACAACAGCCAGCGGTCGTTGTGAAAGAGCCGCACGTACTGCGTCACGCCCGCGAAGTCACCCGAAGGAAACGTGCGCGAATTGCTGAGCGAAACACGCGCGGTCCACAGCATCGTGCCCAGGTACGCGAATGCAACCGTGAGCACCATCGGTATCATCGCGACCCAGGCAGCCAGCGGGAACCGCCTGCGTCGCAAGCGGGGTTGCAATGTCAGCGCGGCCATCGCGGCCGTCAGCTCTTGAGCGCGCCGGCAAACGCCTTTTGCGCATCGTCGACCGACTGGTTCTTGTTCCAGAAGTTCGTAACGACGTCCGTCAGCGCGCCTTGCACGTCAGGCGGTATCAGCATTTCCGGATTCGGCAGCTGGCGCGATTTGTCCTTCATGATCGCAATGCCCTCTTTCGCGCACATGTCGAGCGACGTCTGATCGACATCGGGACGAATCGGAATCGAGCCTTTCTTCGCGCTGAACGCAACCTGCGCCTGCGGCGATGTCATCACCGTGGCGAGCAGGTTCTGCGCCTTGATCGCCGTCGCGTTGTCGGTCTTCGGGAAGACGAACACGTCGCCGGCCACCATGTACGGCGACTTCGGACCAAAACCCGGGAAGCAGCCGAAGTCTTTCCCCGGCACCTGCTTCGCCGCCGAGAATTCGCCCTTCGCCCAGTCGCCCATGATCTGCACGCCGGCCTTGCCCGAAATCACGAGCGCGGTTGCATCGTTCCAGTTGCGGCCCGGCGAGCCCGGATCGACGTAGTTATGCAGACGCTTGAACGTGGTCATCACGTTTTTGAACGCAGCCGAATTGACTGCGTTCTGGTCGCGATCGCGATACACCTTCAGATACAGATCCGTGCCGCCGACATCCGCAAGCACGGCGTCGAACGTGATTTTTTCCTGCCACGGCTGACCGCCGAGCGCGAGCGGAATCACGCCAGCCGCCTTGAGTTTGTCGAGGTCGCCAAGGAACTCGTCAAAGGTCTTCGGCTCACCGGCAATACCCGCCTTCTGGAAGGCCGGCTTCGAATAGAAGAACCAGTCCTGCATGTGAATGTCGACGGGCGCCGCGTAGAAATGCCCGTTGACCTTGATGCTGTTCAGGATCGACTCCGGAAAGATCGCGTTCCAGTTTTCCTTCGCGGCCACGGTGTCGACGTTGTTCAGGAGACCCTGATCGATCAGGTCATGAAACTGCTTCGACGTGTTGAACTGGGCCGCCGTCGGTGGATCGCCACCGACGATGCGGTTGATCGCCGTGGAGCGCGCCTGATCGGCGCCGGCTACCGCGTTATCGATCCATTGCCCGCCTGCCTTGTTATACGCATCGGCGAACTGGCGGATCGCGGCCGATTCGCCTCCCGACGTCCACCAGTGAATCACGTTGGCCTTGAGCGGCTCGGCGGCCTGTACGGCCTGCGTTGCAAAACCGCCCATCGCAATGGTCGCGACGATGCAGGCGAGTACCTTTCTTCTACTGTTCATTCCGTCTCCTCCAGGCTTTGCGCCCGTGTTTCCAGACCGATACAGGGACAACCGGATATAACCCGCTCAAGCGCGTGCGGCGCGCTCCTTCAAAAACTTCGCGATCAGTTCCGCACTGCGCTTGAAGGTGCGCTTTTGCGTATCGTAGTCGACATGCACGATGCCAAAGCGGCGCTCATAGCCGAACGCCCATTCGAAGTTGTCCATCAGCGACCACACGAAGTAGCCACGAATATCCACACCTTTTTTGATCACTTCATCGACAGCGGCAAGGTGGCGCTTGAGAAACGCAATACGCTGGGCGTCGTCGACGCGGCCATCGATCACATTGTCGTCCGACGCCATGCCGTTTTCCGTAATGTAAATGGGCGGCAGCGCGGCGTAGGTTTCGTTAAAGCCGGTCAGCAGATCGCGCAGGCCGTCCGGATAGACCTCCCAGCCCATCTGCGTGCGCTCGACGCCTTCCAGCGGCACTTCCGTAAAGCCGTGCGCGCCATCGCTCTTCACGTTCGTGCGAAAGTAATAGTTGATGCCGAGAAAATCGAGCGGCGCGGCGATCGTCTTCATGTCGCCCTGCAACACGAGCGGATCGGTGCCCGGCCACAGTTCGAACAGATCTTCCGGGTAAACCCCCTTGAGCAGCGGATCGAGAATCCATGCGTTGTGCTGCACCTCGAAGAGATGCGCGGCGCGCCGGTCGGCCGCACTGCCGGAGTTCGGCGTGCCGCGCCCGATGTTGGCAACGATACCCTTTTGCGAAACCGGATCGTTCGCACGCAGCACCGGAATCGCCATGCCGTGCGCGAGCAGCAGATGATGCATCGCCTGGGTCGCAAAGCGGCCGTTCGCCAGACCCGGTGCGTGATGGCCGTTGCCATAGCCGAGAAACGCCGAGCACCACGGCTCGTTTAGCGTCATCCATGCATCGACCTGGCCCGCGAGTTCACGGCTCATCAGATCGGCGTAATCGGCAAAGCGGTACGCCACGTCGCGATTGAGCCAGCCGCCGCGATCTTCCAGATGCTGTGGCAAGTCCCAGTGATACAGCGTGACGAACGTCTTGAGGCCCTTCTCCTTCAGGCGTCCCAGCAGGCGCCTGTAGAAATCGAGACCTTTCCGGTTAGGGCGGCCGGTTTCGTCCATGACGCGCGGCCACGCAATCGACAGCCGGTACGCATCGACGTTCAGCGCCGACAGCATGTCGAGATCGCTTTCCCAACGGTTGTAGTGATCACAGGCGACGGCGCCCGTGTCGCCCGCCAGCACCTTGCCGGGAAGCGCCGAGAACGTGTCCCAGATCGACGGCAAGCGGCCGTCTTCCTGTGCGGCGCCTTCGATCTGGTACGCGGCAGTCGCCGCGCCCAGCAGGAAATCCTTGCGCCAGAGCGCGGAATCGGACGGCGGCGAAAACACGTCGTCAGCGAGAGCGGATATGTCGTTTGCCACGGATTCTCCTGCACGCATTCGTTTGGACAGATCGTTGCGGGGCGCGAAGTGGAAGCGCTTCCACAAACGTGCAAACCATAGCAGCGCTTAATTCATCGCAGCAATCAGGGTTTGCCTTTAGGACGCGCCCGATGCATAGGGCGTCACCTTTAGCCAGGATTCGCCAGAACATTTTCGGAAGGTGCGTTTGAGCAAACCGCGCTTCACCGGACAATGTCTTCATGGCCGCAAAAATGCTGCGCGACAGCAACGCTGAAACAGCGCACACTCACGAGACGCTAGAACCATCTGGTCAGCGATACACGCAACGGGAGTAGCGTCATGGCAAAAGGTCAACTACGCAGCAATCGCGAAGTCAAAAAACCCAAACAGGCGAAAAAGACCGCACCGGCTTCGACACCTTTCGGCTCGACACCGATCAAGGTAGCGCCCCACGTCGCCGAAGCGCAGAAAAAGCGCTGATTCATCGCATGACCGGGCGGCTGCGCCGTCCGGGTTTCGCGAACCTCGCTCGACGTTCGCACCGCACTCCCTGCTTTTAGCGCATCGTTTCCCTTCCGCGAATCGTCACGCAGACAGCGCATGCCAGCGTGAACGCTACGTTACGCGCGCCGGAAACCTCGCACGCCACACGCCTTCGAGCGAATACACCGCCAGCGCGATCCAGATCGCTCCATAGCCGATCAACTGCGTGCCGCTAAACGGCTCGCGATAGATCGCCACGCCGATCAGCAGTTGCAGTGTCGGCGTCACATACTGGATCGGGCCGAGCATCGAATAGGGAATCCGTCGCGCGCCGGCCGCGAACAGCAACAGCGGAATCGCGGTGATCGGCCCCGCCATCGCAAGCAGCACCTGAACGCCCCACGAGGCGCTGACAAAAGCGTTGTCGCCACGCGCGGCCAGCCACGCCAGATACAGCACCGCGACCGGAAAGAGCAGCACGGTTTCAAGCGTCAGCCCTTCGAGCGCGCCGAGCTTCGCGGTCTTGCGCAGCAACCCGTAACCCGCGAAGCTCACCGCGAGCACAAGACTGATCCACGGCAAATGCCCGTTCTCCCAGGTAAGCCATACGACGCCGGCGGTCGCGATCGCGACCGCGAACCACTGCATGCGTCGCAGGCGCTCGTTGAGAAACACGAGCCCGAACAGCACGTTGATCAGCGGATTGATGAAGTACCCCAGACTCGCCTCGACGATATGGTCGGCGTTGACGGCCCAGATATAGATGCCCCAGTTCGACGACAGCAGCACCGCGCTCGCCGCGAAGCGCGCAAGCAGACGCCGGTCGCGCAGCACCGGTCCAAGCCAGCGCCAGTGCATGCGCAGGGTCAGCACGATGAAGAGAAACAGCATCGACCACACCATCCGGTGCGCGAGCATTTCGAGCGCGGCGATCTGATGCAACGACTTGAAGTAGAGCGGAAACAGGCCCCACAACGTGAAAGCGAGAAATGCGCAGGCGACGCCGGGATTCATTTTTATCGGACTTGCTGATGAACTGCGAAGCTGAGGACTCCGCTTGTCGACGAATATCCGGACGACGGGCGTCCGGACGGGAAATGCCGCTTCCGGTAACCCGGCACACGGGTATTGAGGCAATCACGCATGGTTTTGGCGAACACGCGTTCTTATGACATTATTTGCCAGCGCAGATGTTGCGAACGTCGATGAACGAACCACGTCGCGCGGCCAGACAATCGACACGCAGCCGGCGCTTCACGACAGACACACCTTTCAAACGCCAAACTGTTATCGGGCCATTCTCCTAAAGGCAAAGTCATGAAGTCGATAATCGTCGCACCTCTTTTGATCATTTCGCTACTCGGCGCGCCCGTTGCCGTTTTTGCGCAGCAACACGAGAACAATCACGGCGGCCAGCCTTCGCACGGCAAACCCAATCAGGGTCACGACCAGCATGGGCATGGACATGGTCACGCGCCTGCCCCGCGCGAGGCGGCCATGGGAGGGCCGGGCGGTCCTGTTCCCCACAACGACTGGCACAAGGGTGAGCGACTCCCGGCAGAGTACCGCGAGCGTAATTACGTTGTCGACAACTGGCACGAGCACGGCCTGCAGGCACCGCCGCGCGGGTATCAGTGGGTCGGCGTGAACGGAGACTATGTACTCGCCGCCATCGCGACGGGTGTCATTGCAAACGTCCTGCTGTCCGGGCACTAGTCGACCCAACCGGAATCGACCGCTTTCCTTACGAGGAAGCAACCTTTCATTCTGCGGATTGAAAGCAAGGTGGCCCGTCGTTACGGGCCACCATCCTGCTTGCTGTGTCGCGAACCGGCGTATGCGGCGCCTGCCGTTGACAGATTTCCCCGGCCAGCGACAGTCCCAGGCTTTCAGCCGATATTGATGTTCGCGTCGTTTTACATTTTCCCGGCGAAAACGCGGACGCCATGCACGAATCACCGAAACGTTGCGGACCGGGATTCGATCAGCGACCTCACCCGTTCCACGTCGGCTGGCGTTGCCGGGTTGTAGACCACCAGACTGAGATCGGGCCGGCCGTCGACGGCGAAAGCTGAATATTCGAACGCGATCGTACCGGCAACCGGATGCCGCAGGTGCTTGACTCCCTCACCGTGAGCGCGGACGTCATGGTCGCGCCACATCACCTCGAATTCCGGGCTCAGCCGGCACAGTTCGTCCACCAGCGCGGCCACCTGGCCCGTGGCCCCGGCACGTGCGGCATCCGCCCGGAACGCCCCCACCACGAACCGGGCCGCGCTCTCCCAATCGAACTGCGCGGCGCGTACGCGCGGGTCGCAGAAGACGAGGCGCAAGACGTTGCGCTGCTCCGGCGCGAGCACGCCGTAGTCGATGAGCGCCGCGGTGGCGGCGCGGTTCCAGGCGACCACGTCCCAGGTGGCAGTCTTGATCAGGGCGGGACTGGGTTCCAGTGCGTCGAGTACGCGTTGCAGTCGCGGCGTAACCCCTTCGCTTGCCTGGTATCGGACCTCCGGCGGGCGGCCGAGGCCAAGCAGAAACAGGTGCTCGCGCTCGACGTCTGTCAGCAGCAACGCCCGCGCGATGCGCTCGAGTACGTCGGCCGATGGGGCACCACCCCGGCCCTGCTCCAGCCAGGTGTACCAGGTCGCGCTGACGTTGGCGCGCTGGGCGACTTCTTCACGCCGCAGCCCTGGCGTGCGCCGACGGGTCAACGTAAAGCCGAAGGTCGCCGGATCGAGTTTCGTGCGGCGGTCCTTCAGGTAGGTTCCAAGCAGTTTGTCGTTTGCAGCCGGCATTCGTATCCTGTTAACCGCTATACCCGTATAACGTCACTACTTTACCCCGATAGCGTACGCGCCAAGAATCACTCCCGTCTACTTTGGTTCGGGAGAATGTCCATGAAAGTTTTTGTGACCGGCGCAACCGGCTTCGTCGGCTCCGCAGTCGTCAGGGAATTGATCGATGCGGGGCACAAGGTGCTCGGTCTCGCGCGCTCCGATAGAGGGGCTGCGTCGCTTGTCGCGGCAGGGGCCGACGTGCATCGCGGTTCGCTCGAGGATCTCGACAGCCTGCAGCGCGGCGCGCTCGCGGCGGACGGCGTGATTCATATGGCCTTCAACCACGACTTCTCGAAATTCGCCGGGAACTGCGAGACGGAACGGCGCGCCATCGAGGCGCTCGGCGCCGCGCTCGAAGGCTCCGACCGGCCGCTCATCCTCACCTCCGGAGTGGCGCTCCTGGCACCGGGCCGCATCGCGGACGAGGCAACTGTACGCGCTCCCAACGCCACGTTTCCGCGCTCTGTCGAAGAGATAGCGGTCTCGCTGACGGCACGCGGCGTGCGCGCCTCCACGGTACGCCTTGCCCCATCGGTGCACGGCGACGGCGACCACGGCTTTGTTCCAGGGCTCATCGCCATCGCACGCGAGAAAGGCGTTTCGGCCTATGCAGGTGACGGACTCAACCGCTGGCCCGCAGTACACCGTCTCGATGCGGCCCATCTCTACCGGCTCGTTCTTGAAAAGGGTCACGCCGGTGCGCGGTACCACGCGATAGCCGACGAAGGCGTGCCGTTCAGGGAGATCGCCGGCGTGATCGGCCGCCGCCTGAACCTGCCGGTCGTTAGCCAGCACCTGGAAGAAGCGAACGAGCACTTCGGCTGGTTCGCGCTGTTCGCGACAGTGGACATTCCCGCCTCCAGCCAGCGGACGCAGGAACTGCTGGGCTGGCGGCCAGTCGGGCCGGACCTGCTCACCGACATCGACCAGCCCGGCTACTACGTGCATTCGTGATGTTCGACAGCGAGAGAGGTGGCGGGCATGAAGGGTAAATGCAGCAGCTAGCCAGCTATCTGAATCAGGTTGCGCTTGAACGGGTCAAGCATGGTGCGTTGGCGCGTCACGCCCTGGCGTGAAACATGCCCCCTGGTCGCCCGTCCCACGCACAGATATACATCACATCGTGATACAATTATCATGGCATTGGCACTATCCAGCCAATGCCAGCGAAATCACAAAACATACTGATTTCAAGGCACGCGAAGCGCCAGCAATCCAGTTATTTCATCGGTGGGTATGGCGTATGCTGCCCGGTCGTTCATGGACCGACAGGATCCAGTCACCGTGACCGGACAAAGGGTGACACACCTTGCACCCGTCGGCTCCATTTTCTACAGGAGCCCATGTCATGGCCTTCTCCCGCCGGCGTTTCATGATCCTTGCCGCATCCGTCGCATCAACGACGGTTCTTTCCACTGAGTCGCGAGCCGACGCCCCGTTGCTTGCCGAGAACGATCCGACCGCACAGGCACTTGGCTACAAGGCAGATGCCGCGAAAGTGGACAAGACTAAATTCCCCCGCTATCAGACTGGGCAGACCTGCGCCAATTGCCAGCTGTATCAGGGCAAACCGGGCTCGATGACAGGCCCCTGTCCAACCTACGGCGGCAAGCTGGTTTATGCAAAGGGATGGTGTAACGCTTACGTGAAAAAGGCCTGAATCCGGCGCACCGATGCCGGGCCACATGCAGTCGAATCGGGTTGCATGAGTGGATGAGTAATCCGTGTCGGCCGGAACGGTAACTCCGCCGGCAGTGCGTGTCGATGCCCATCAGGCATCGCCGCGGGCCGATCGGTGTCCGGATGTTTTCCTCCCGTTTGTCCCCGGGGTCAATCCGGCCCCGAGCCATATCGAATACCAGCGAAGAGTCGAGGTGCGCGCAGGCGTCAGGGAGCAACGAATGTCGACGTTCGATCCTGGTCAATCCTGGCTGCGGGAATTTCCACCAACGGCCTTCGCGATGGTCATGGCGACGGGCGTCGTCTCGATCGCGGCGCATCTCACCGGCTACGACGTCGCAGGATGGATCCTTCTCGGCATCAATGCCGTGGCCTGGCCCGTCCTGCTTGCGATTACGCTATGCCGGCTTCTGCGCTATCCGCGCGCGGTGCATGCCGATATCGTCGATCACGGCCGCGGGCCCGGGTTTCTCACGCTCGTCGCGGCGACCGCGGTGCTCGGCAGCCAGTTGTCGATCTGTCACGTCCTGCCACAAGCGTTGCCGTGGCTGCTGGGTCTCGCGGCCGGGCTCTGGCTCGTCGTCGCGTATACGTTCCTCGCCGCAATGACCATCGGGCAAAGGAAGCCCGGCCTGCACGCCGGACTCAACGGAACGTGGCTGCTGCTGGTCGTCGCCACCGAGTCCATTGCGGTCCTCGCGACGGCCGTCTCACCGATCCACGGCGCCTCCGTGCCGCTCGACCTGCTGGCGCTCGCGGCGTGGCTGCTCGGCGGCATTCTGTACATGATGCTGATCACGCTGATTTTCTATCGATGGTGCTTCGTGCCCATGAGGGCAGCGGACCTCACGGAGCCGTGGTGGATCAACATGGGCGCGATGGCCATTACCACGTTCGCCGGCAGCCGTCTCATTCTGGCGACGCACAATCCGGCGGGTTGGCCGGGCGACGGCCAGCTCGTGCTGCAGATACTGACTACCGGGTGCTGGGCCATGGCGACATTCTGGATTCCCCTGCTCGCGGCCCTCTTCATCGAGAAGCATGTCATCATCGGCGATCCGGTTCGCTACACGGTTGCCGAATGGTCCGTCGTCTTTCCACTGGGCATGTACTCTGCCGCCACCTACGCTTATGCCGACGCCGCCCACCTTCCATTTCTCGTCAACGTGGCCCGGATCACCGTGCTGATCGCCTTCGCGACGTGGATTCTGGCCGCGATCGGACTGCTGCGCTCGGCGCTCAGATCGGTCAACGGAAAATGACGGACCGTATCGGGACCGTCACACTGTCACAACCGGTCGCGTCGTCCTGTGGGTCCGGGGCTTTGGTTGATTTTCCCCGCTTCAATGCGCTATCCGGTGATCGATCAGTTCCTTGACGACACGTGGATCCGCCAGCGTGGAGACATCGCCCAGATTGTCGTAATCGCCATCGGCGATCTTCCGCAGGATGCGACGCATGATCTTGCCTGAGCGTGTCTTCGGCAGCACGGGTGCCCACTGAATGAAGTCAGGGCTGGCGATCGGGCCGATTTCCTTGCGCACGAGTGCCACCAGCGCGTCGCGCAACACCTCCGCCGGCTCGACGCCGACCTTGAGCGTCACATAGGCGTAGATGCCCTGCCCCTTGAGCGCATGGGGGTAGCCGACCACTGCCGCCTCGGCAACGTCGGGATGCGTCACCAGCGCGCTTTCCACTTCGGCGGTACCCAGCCTGTGCCCCGAGACGTTGACGACGTCGTCGATCCGTCCGGTGATCCAGTAGTCGCCGTCTGCATCGCGATAGCAACCGTCGCCGGTGTAGTACTTGCCTTCGAACTGGCTGAAGTACTGCTCCCGCATCCGGTTCGGGTCGCCGTACACGTAACGCATCTGGCCGGGCCAGGAATCGAGCATGCACAGGCTGCCGGTACCCGCGCCCTCGATCACCTCGCCCTTCTCGCCGACGAGCGCGGGCTGTATGCCGAAGAAAGGCCGCGTGGCCGCTCCGGGTTTGAGCGTCATCGCGCCAGGCAGCGGCGCGATCAGAATGCCGCCGGTTTCCGTTTGCCACCAGGTGTCGATCACGGGGCACCGTTTCTCGCCGACGACTTCGTAATACCACAACCACGATGCCGGATTGATCGGCTCGCCGACCGTGCCCAGCAGACGCAGCGACTTGCGCGAGGTCTTCCTGACCGGCGCGTCTCCGTCGCGCATCAACGCGCGGATCGCGGTGGGTGCCGTGTAGATGATTTGCACCTGATGCTTGTCGCACACCTGCCAGAATCGTGAGCTGTCCGGATAGTTCGGGACACCTTCGAACATCACCGTGGTCGCGCCATTGGCAAGCGGGCCGTAGACGATATAGCTGTGTCCCGTCACCCAGCCGACGTCGGCGGTACACCAGTAGACATCGCCATCGTGATAGTCGAGAACGTACTGGTGCGTCAGTGCGGCGTATGTCAGATAGCCACCGGTGGTGTGCACGACGCCTTTGGGTTTGCCCGTGGAGCCCGAGGTGTAGAGGATATACAGCGGATCCTCTGCATTCATTTCCTCTGGCGGGCAATCCGCTGAGCTCCGACTCATCAGATCCTCATACCAGTGATCGCGGCCTTCACGCCATTCGATCTTGCCGCCCGTACGCCTGACCACCACGCACGTGTCGACCTCGGGGCATTTCGCCATCGCCGCGTCGGCATTTCCCTTCATCGATATCGCGTTGCCGCCTCGCACGCCCTCGTCGGCCGTGATGAGAATGGTGGAAGCACAGTCCTTGAGACGGTTTGCAAGCGCCTCGGGGGAGAAACCGCCGAACACCACGGAGTGAATTGCGCCGATGCGCGCGCACGCGAGCATCGCAACGGCCGCCTCGGGGATCATCGGCATGTAGATGGTCACACGGTCGCCCCGCTTGACGCGGAGCGATTTCAGCACGTTGGAGAACTTGCAGACTTCCGTATGCAGTTCGCGATAGGTAAGGGTCCGGCTGACAGTGGGATCGTCGCCTTCCCAGATGATGGCCGCCTGATCGCCGCGCGTCCGCAGATGGCGATCGAGGCAATTGCTGCAGGCGTTCAGCGTACCGTCATGGAACCATCGGATGTGCAGGTCGTCGCTGGCAAATGAAACATCTTTCACCTGTGTGTACGGCCTGATCCAGTCGAGACGTTTGCCCTGCTCGCCCCAAAAACCCTCCGGGTCTTCTGTCGAATGCCGGTACATCGCCTCGTAACGGGCCTTGTCGGCCCATGCATTCTTTGCCCAGTCCGCCGGCACAGGAAAGATTTGATGCTCAGACATGGCTTCCTCCTTCAGGACGTTGCGCTGCCATGCCGGCGGCGGAGGCGCCCGTGGGCACGCTGCCCCGCCGGCGCCGAACCGCTACGCTACTTGTGGATGGGGTTCCACGTAGGGGTGTGTGGGGAGCACGACACGCCCGAAGCTTTCATTGATGACCATCGCAGCCGACGCGTAGAACGCCAGCAAGGCCGTAATCAGCCCCGTATAGCCGCCCAGATGCGTGGCGAGAACGGACTCCGTCCACGCTCCGATCGCCAGCAGGAGATAGGTGATCCAGAGGGCAAGGAACACGACCTGCACGGACGTACTGGTGTGCATGGAGCCAATCCACATATAAAACGTAAACACGCCCCACACCAGCAGATACCAGCCCACGAACGCTTCGGGCACCTTCGTGCCGAGGAACGCGACAAACAGGGCGAAGGACCACCAGAACGCGCCATAACTGAGGAATGCCACCATCCCGAGCGTATTGCCGCGCGGAAATTCGAGCACGCCCGCGATCATCTGCGCCGTGCCGCCGAAAGCGAACGCCAGTGCCAGCACCAGGCCCAATGCGTCGGCATTGAACCAGCCTGCGTTGACCATGCTGAGCATCCACGTCGTGAATGCAAACCCGGCGAGTCCGAGCGGCGCCGGATTGGAAAGTTTGCCACCCATCATTTGCCTCCGTGGTCATTGTTTCCGATTGCCATATGTCGAGCCATCCGCGGCGGCGCTACGGGCACCCCGGTCGCCGATGTACTCAATCGCACGCGCGGTCACGACACGGTATCTGCTTCGATGCCCCCGTTCGCAGGCTGATTCCGGCTGTTCACCGGAAATCCACCCGCAAGCCAGGCACAACCACGGCGCCATTGCGTCCCGCGTTGCTTCCCGTGATAACAACGATGAGGCTCATGTTCATTATAGTATTTATATCACGTTGTGACATAAACTTCGCATGACCTGCTCATGCGAGCGTCCCGGCCGGATTTCCTGGTTCGCGACTGTATTGCGGGTCAGGTCGTGGGGCATCAGGCGGCGGTTCACCGCGCGGACAGATTTGTATGAGGAGACGCAAGCCAGGTTCGCAGGACTCGGGGTCAACGGGTAATCTGAAAACGTCATCGAGCGCGCAAGTGCGTGTAAATTCGAGGCCAGTGGTTTCCGGTCCGCCACCGCGTCTTCGAATCGGTCGTCATCGGAATCGGTCTTACTGTCTTGCAGGAGCCGGTATGAGCACGAAGCACAGCAAGAAAATACATCTTGAAGCCGCGGCGTCACATCACGAGCAGGCCGCGCGGTATCACCGCGCGGCATCGCGGCATTTCGAGCCCGGTCAAGACCATGCCCACGCCGCACAACCGGCGATGATGGCCCATGGCCACACGTTGCACGCGATCGACCAGGCACACGATGCCGGTGCGCACAGCGCCAGCGCGCCGCCGGTAACACCTGCATCGACCGGCTCAGCCGCAAACAGCGAAACCGTGGCAAAACATCACGCAATGGCAGCGGAGCTTCACGAGCAGGCGGCGCAGCATATGCGCCACGCCGTCAAGCTCTTCGATCAGGACCGCAGCGCAGTCGCCCACGACGCGCAGCTGGCGCTCTCCCTTGCACTGCGCGCCTTGTCCCATGGCAACGAAGCCGCCAGACTGCTTGTGAAGCTCGCTCCCGCCGAAACTTCGTAAGTGAGGCCGTAAGAATTCAAACCGGCAGGAAAACCCTCGACCTCAAGCGCGCGTCGGCGCGACCGCCGAACGCGGCCGCAGCGTCGCCATGATCAGGTACATGCCGCCGCCGATCGCCACACCGAAAAACCACCCATAGGTATTCCACCAGACCGGCAGCAGATTGGTGAAATCAGGCAGGAAAGTCGAAAAGACGCTGCCGATAGCCGCGGAAACCAGCGCGTTGATGTTCCAGCCGCCTTCGTAGCGGTACTCGCCGTGCTCCTGGTAGAGCGCCGCGACGTTGATGTTGCCTCTCGCCACCAGGTAGTAGTCCACCAGAATGATCCCCAGTAACGGGCCCATCGTGGAGCCGATCGCGTTGACGAAGTGCGCGGCGTTGCCTTCCCACGGCGCGAACGGATAGAGCACCAGCGCGATGGCCGCGGCGATGTAGCCGCCCTTTTTGAAGCTGATCAGCTTGGGGAACGTATTGGAGATGTCGAACGCAGCCGAGACGAAATTGGCCACCACGTTGATGCCCAGCGTGGCGACTGCGAAAGTCAGCGCCGCGATGAGTGCCAGCACCCAGCTGTCGAACCTGGCCGAGATCTGTTCCGGATGGAGCAGCACTTCGCCGTACACCTTGAAGGCAGCGATGGTGGTGACGCCAGCGACCAGCGAGAACGCGATCAGGTTGACCGGCAGGCCCCACAGATTGCCTTTCTTCACCGCATCGCGATTTTTGGCGTAGCGCGAGAAGTCGCAAAAGTTCAGATATAGCGCCGCGAAGTAGGTAATCCAGGTCGCGCCCACTGCCATCAGCGCCCAGAACGAGCCTGGCTCGCCGCTGACGCCGACGTCCCGGGTCTTGTCGAGCAGCACGTTCATCGGAATGCCATGGGTGAACGAGAAGCCGCCGGCCTTGACGCACAGGCCGATCGCGAGAATCAGCATCGCGATCCACACCGCCGGACCGGCCCAGTCCTGGAATTTGCGCACCGTCTCCATGCCCTTCTGGATGATGAGCAGCTGCAGCGCCCAGATGATCACGTAGCAGATCACCTCCAGCCGTGAGTGGCCGAGCAGCTGTGGGCCCTTGTGGAACGCCATCAGGCTGTCGCTGCGAATCAGCAGCGCAACCATCGCACCCGAAGCGGCTGCCGTCTGCGCGCCGTACCAGAAACAGGCGACCACGGCGCGCACCAGGGCTGCGAGGTTGGCGCCCCACACGCCAAAGGAGGCGCGCGCCAGCACTGGATACGGCACGCCGGTCTTCTCGCCGGCGTAGCCGATCAGGTTCATGAGCGCGAAGATCACCAGCGAGCTGAGCCCGATCGCCAGCACGAAATTGATAAAGCTGCCGCACAGCAGGAACAGGCTGGCGGCGAGGTAATAGCCCCAGAGGCTGTGCACGTCCGAGGTCCAGACGTTGAAGATACTGAAGGCGCCCCAGTTGCGCTGCCTGGCGGGCGCGAGATCTTCGTTGTAGAGGCCGGGGGAAGGATTGCGGATTTCCATCTGTCATCTCCTGTGAGTTCGTGGAACTGAGGAAACACCGCCGGACACTCCTGGGTGGAGATGCCCCCGCGTCTGAAGCCAGCTGGCATGCAGGAACTGTATGCAGGTGCGTTGCCGCGTCGTCCCGAATGGGTAAACCCTGACCGGAATGCGCGCCAGCGCAAGCCAGCCGCCCATTCCCGCGCACGATGGACGCCGTCGCAAGTTCGTCGTTGTCGTCCACGTGACCGTCGTACGAAGTTATTATTGCCCGAGCAAAAAAACTGCAACAGGTCGTTACGCGGCTGGATGAACACAGCCTGAAGGACAACGGACAGTAGAAATTCCTGCACCACGCCGTCGACAATGAGCGCATACCGTCAGCCGACGACATGACTTGAGGAGCCGGGCCAATGGAAAGCATCAATGCAGTTGCAGTGGCGACAGTCGCCTTCGTGGGCAGCCACTTTCTCCTGTCCCATCCGCTGCGCGGGCGTCTGGTCCGTGCAATCGGCGAAGCGGGATTCCAGGGCGTCTATTCGCTGGTGGCGATCGTGACGTTCGGCTGGCTGGTCCTGGCCTACCGGAGCGCGCCCCTGACGGCACCGCTGTGGCCGGCAGGAAACGGGCTCTGGGCGCTCGCGACTGCGGTGATGCTGATCGCGTCGATCCTCCTGATGGGCTCGCTGGTCCGCAACCCGGCGCTGCCCACCGGCGGCCGGCCCGGCGCGTTCCCGGAAACGGCGCGCGGCGTGTACGCGGTGACGCGCCACCCGATGATGTGGTCGTTCGCACTTTGGGGGCTATGCCACATCGCGGTGTTTCCGGTGACGAAGAACATCGTGGTCGCGGCGGCTATCGTCGTCCTCGCGCTCGTCGGCGCCGCATTGCAGGACCGGAAGAAAGAGCGGCTCCAGCCCGATCTCTGGCCCGCATGGGAATCGAAGACGAGCTACCTGCCGTTCGCGGCGATCGCCGCTGGCCGTGCGCGGCTGGGCGGATTCGGCTGGCACGCGCTTTTGGGCGGCCTCGTCGTCTGGCTCGCGGCGACCTGGGCTCATATCCCGGCCGCCGGATGGGCCGCGGGCATCTGGCGCTGGCTGTAGTGTCTGGATGACCGCCTGACATTTCTTTTCCACAACGGCGGCTGTCTGTCAAAGCCGCCGTCATCCGGCGCATTGCGCGCATCGACCGCTGAATCCCGATATCCGGCACTTTCGCCACGCGGATCCGGCCGGCATTCCGTCGAAGACACATGCGCCGTACGCAAGGCCGCTGGTTTTGCGACAATAGCGGATTCTCGACGCCGCCCGTTCGCGGACATCCACACGGTATTTCGCCCTCGCGGCGATCCGCCTTTTTTCAGACCGCCCACGGTCAGCGAAGCCACGACCTCGATGTCACTACCTCATATCAACCTGCTGTATTCGCTGTCCGGCCTCGGCGTCGGCTTTCTGGTCGGGCTCACCGGCGTCGGCGGCGGCTCCCTGATGACGCCGATCCTCGTGCTGCTGTTCGGGGTTCATCCGGCAACCGCCGTGGGCACCGACCTGCTCTACGCCGCCGCGACCAAGGCGACCGGCACGCTCGTTCACGGCCTGAAGGGCTCGATCGACTGGCGCGTGACGCTGCGGCTCGCGGCCGGCAGCGTACCCGCCGCGACCGTGACGCTGATCCTGCTGCATCGCTACGGCATGGACAGCCAGCACACCAGCACGCTGATCCAGGTCGTGCTGGGTGTGGCGCTGCTGATTACAGCAGTGGCGCTCGTGTTCCGCCCGCAGCTTGCCCGCCTCGCCACGCGCCGCGAACGGCCCGAGGCGCCGCTGCGCACATTCTGGCTGACGGTGCTGACCGGTGCGATCCTCGGCACGCTGGTCTCGCTGACGTCGGTAGGCGCCGGCGCGATCGGCGTGACCGTGCTGCTGCTGCTTTATCCGGCGCTGCCGACCACCCGCATCGTCGGCTCGGACATTGCACACGCGGTGCCGCTCACGCTCCTCGCGGGCGCCGGGCACTGGCTATTGGGGTCGATCGACTGGTCGCTGCTGGCGTCGCTGCTGGTGGGGTCGCTGCCGGGCATTGCGATCGGCAGTTTTCTGTCGTCGCGCGCGCCCGATGCGCTACTGCGCAACCTGCTGGCCGCCACGCTGACGTTCGTCGGCGCGAAACTGGTGATGAGCTGAACACCGGGCGCGCGGACGCTCAAGCCGGCCCGGCGCGCGATCGCTATTTGAAGAACCGGCAGGTCAGATCGGCCTCGAATTCCTTCACCCACTGGCCGACGCTGTCGGCGTGATACGACTGTGCACGGCCGCCATAACGCCGCACGGTCACGAAGCGGCCATGCGCGCCGCTCGTATCGTCGACAAAGTTCGTGATCTCGAACTGGCGCGTCGAAAAACCATACCGCTCGCACGCGAGTTCGAACGCCGCCTGTTCGCCGGTCGGCAGGTCGCTGTCGTCCTGATGTGCCATGTCGCCTCTCCGGAAGCCCGTTCCCACAGTATGCGCTGCCAGGAAGTCATTCTGTTGTCAGGCGCACGGAGTCACTCCGGCGACACGGCACAACATGCGCTTACTGTGCCTGCACCGACAGCTTGTTGGTGACCGACGTCACGCCGGCAACGCCCTTCGCCACGGTACCGGCCTTCTCGATCTGACTCGCATCCGGCACCGAGCCGGTCAGCGTCACCGCGCCGCTACGCGCACGCACGGCGATGCTCGACACGTTGATGGAGCTTTTGGCGAGCGCCTTGCGCACGGCGAGGCCCAGCGAGCGGTTCACCTTTTTCGCGGATTGCGCGGACGGCGGGGCCATCGTGCCGCTTGCCGCCATCGCGTCACTCGACTGGGCGTATGCGTTACACGCCACCACGACACAGACGACACCACCCAGCGCCTTCAGAAAATCGACCGGTTTCATGACTTCTCCTTTTTTACTTCGGTTGGACCGCATTGACTCACTGCTTCGTTACGACTACGCGCGGCCGGGTCGCGCGGCGTCACGGGACGCGACAGGCGACGGCCGGCTTTGGCTTCGACACGCGGTGCGAGAGGCAGGAGAGGCGATGGCGACGCGAGCCGGCAGGCGGAGCGTTGACCAGACCGCGGCAGCATGACGTGCGCTCCCGGTTCTCTTCTGAACGGCCGGATGGCGCGACGCAGGCGTTGACTGGCTGCGGCGAAATACAATTTAATCTAGCCGCGCCAGAAGCGCAAAGGGTTTTACCGGGGTAGCGCGGTGTCTGTCGTGCGTGTGCCGTTCGCGTCCGGGTCGGGCTCCGGCCACGTGCGGTTCATGCGGCTCATGCGATTCACGATTTGTTACGCGTTTGTCCGGCGTCCAGGTCGCCCCCGCGGTGGTCGGGCCGTCAATCTCATGTACCATCGGCGCGAGCGTACGCCGCCTGCCTGCATTGCGCGGCGTGTTTATTCACTGTCCGTCTGCCCTGCTGCCCCGTCGACCGATGAAGTTTTCCAGAGGCCGTCCCGGCCCCACCGACCGCAAGGCGCCCCGCCTCGTTGCCCGCTTCGTCGCGATCTCCTGGCGCGACCTGGCCGTCACGTTCGGCCCGATCCTGCTGATCAGCGCCGTCGCGATCTACCTCGCCGTGCGCCTGATCCAGCCCGCACCGCCCAATACGCTCACCATCAGCGCCGGCCCCGAAGGCAGTTCGTTCTGGAACGCCGCGCAGAAGTACAAGACAATCCTCGCGCGCAATCACATCACGCTGAACGTGCTTTCGTCGGAAGGCGCGCTCGACAACCTCAAGCGCCTGTCCGATCCGGCCTCGAAGGTGGATGTCGGCTTCGTGCAGGACGGCATCGCGCCGCCTTCGGCGACCAGCGGCCTGATGTCGCTCGGCAGCGTCTCGTACGTGCCGGTCGCGATCTTCTATCACGGACCGTTCGTGCGACGGCTCTCGGAATTCAAGGGTCTGCGGATCGCCGTCGGCGCGGAGGGCAGCGGCACGCGCGAACTCGCGCTCGCGCTGCTGAAGGCGAACGGCATCGCGCCGGGCGGCACCACGAAACTGCTCGCGCTGTCCGGCGACGACGCGGCGCAGGCGCTGATCGACGGCAAGGTCGACGCGGCGTTTCTCACTGGCGACTCCGCGCAGCCGCCGACGATGGCAAAACTGACCCGTACGCCCAACGTGCAGTTCTTCGACTTCACGCAGACCAATGCCTACACGCGGCGCTTTCCGTATCTGACGGCAATCACGTTCCCGATGGGCTCCTTCGACCTCGGCCGCAACCTGCCGGCGCTCGATATCCATACGGTCGCGCCGACCACCGAACTCATCGCGCGCGATTCGCTGCACCCGGCGCTCTCGGACCTGCTGATCGAAGCCGCGCGCGAAGTGCACGGCAAGGCGAATATCCTGCAACGCGCCGGCGAATTTCCGGCGCCGCGTGCGTACGACTTCCCGATCAGCGACGACGCCGCGCGCTACTACAAGTCGGGCAAGAGCTTTCTGTACCGCTCGCTGCCGTTCTGGCTCGCGAGCCTCGCCGACCGGCTGATCGTGCTGCTGGTGCCGATCATCGTGGTGCTGATTCCGGGTCTGCGGCTGGTGCCTTCGCTGTACGCGTGGCGCGTGAAGTCGCGCATCTACCGCTGGTACGGCACGCTGATCGCGATCGAACGCGAATCGTTGGGCGAAACGTCGCCAAAGGACAAAAGGGCATTGATCGCGCGGCTCGACGCGATCGAAGACGCCGTGAACGGTCTCAAGATGCCGCTCGCCTATGCGGACCAGTTCTACGTGCTGCGCGAGCATATCGGCTTCGTGCGTAGCCGGCTCGAGCATCCGCACGAGACGCCCGCTGAAGAGTCTGCCGAAGAGCCCGCCGCCGCTGCGCACGATGCCAGCCGCGACGCTGCGCACGATGACGACTCCACCGCACCTCCGCCCTCGACGCCGACGCAGGCCACATGACCGCTACAACGGCCGCCACGGCGCACGGAAACCCGGCCGGACGAAATCCGGACGGGAACCGCACTTTCAGTGTCCGCTGAACAACCGTTCGACGCAGGCAGGCTGCATCCGCGGCCGCGTTTGCGTAAGATCAAGACAAAATTGACGGGCGCGCAGGATCGGCGCCTGAATCCGGGAGACAAACATGACGCATGCCATCGACCCCACGCAACCGCTGTGGTTTTACGACTTTGTCTCGCCGTTCACCTATCTCCTGCTCGAACAGCACGATAAATGGCCGGACATGCCGTTCGTGCTGACGCCTGTCGCGCTGCTCGAACTGTACCGGCACTGGGGACAGCGCGCGCCCGGGACGGCGCCTGAAAAACGCACGTTCATCTACCGGCATGCGCTCTTCAGGGCCGAACAGCTGGGCATTCCGTTCCGGATGCCGCCCGCGCATCCGTTCGACCCGACGAAGGCGCTGCTTCTCGCGACGGCCGCCCAGGCCGACTTCGTCTGCGTACGGGAGATGTTCCGCTTCATCTGGCGCGACGGCCGCGATCCGTCTACCGAGGCAGGCTTCGCCGCGCTGTGCGAGCGCGTCGGGTTGCCGGACG
Organism: Paraburkholderia gardini; assembly: GCF_907164545.1. Lineage (NCBI taxonomy): Bacteria > Pseudomonadati > Pseudomonadota > Betaproteobacteria > Burkholderiales > Burkholderiaceae > Paraburkholderia > Paraburkholderia gardini. Next base: position 78,230 of record NZ_CAJQZB010000012.1, read on the forward strand.
GCCCGGCGATGATCGAACGCGAGGCAACGAAGGAACAGCTTCGCCGCAATACGACCGAAGCGACGAAGCTCGGCGTGTTCGGCGTTCCCACCTTCTGGATGAACAAGCAGCTGTTCTGGGGCGAAGACGCGTTGCCGATGGTGCTGTACTGCGCGCGCACGCCAAACTGGCTGGATTCGAAGGAAGTGAAACGGATCAGCTCGCTGCCGTCAGGGCTGACGCACGCCATCTGAGGTGTGGACAGCTGCGTGGCTGGGCGCCGTGATGCCGGCCATACCGCGCGCGCTATGGCCGGCGCGCCACAAAGGACTAAGGTTACGGGCTACGCAAGGTAACCGGCGCGGTCCTGCCGCAGCGAGTTGCCCGGCGAATCCCCTGCAACCGCCGTGTCGGCCCTGTCGTACCGATACGGCCTGATACGCCTGCCCGCGCATGGACGAAACCACTGCTTCCCTCGATATCTGGCTCGTTCGCGTACTGCGTACGCTGCTCGTCGAGCGCAGCGTCACGCAGGCCGCGCTGCGCCTGAACCAGACCCAGCCGGCGATCAGCACCGCGCTGCGCAAGCTGCGCGAAACGCTGAACGACCCGATCCTCGTGCGCGGCAAGTCCGGCATGGTGCCGACCGAATACGGCGAGTCGCTGCTGGCATCGGCGCAGCGCGTGCTGCGCGAAGTCGACTTCGTCGCGACGCCGCACGGCGACTTCGATCCGGCGCGCTCGCGCCGCACGTTTCGCGTCGCGGCGCCCGATTATCTGAACGATTTCTTCATGCCGACCGTCATCGCGCAGTTCCGCGAGGCGGCGCCGCATGCGCGTCTGGAAATCGATTCGCTGTATCCGACGCTCGATCACAGCGCCGCACTCGACGCGGGTGAACTCGATCTCGTGATCGGCAACTGGGCGAAGCCGGATGCGCGCTTCGAGAAAAGCGACCTGTTTTCCGACACCGTCGTGTGCATGATGCGCGCGGATCATCCGCTCGCGAACGCGCCGCTCACGCGCGATGCCTACCTGGAAGCCGCGCATCTCGCGCCGACGCCGTACACCGGCGGCAACGCCGGCGCGATCGACGTGGGTCTCGCGAAGGCCGGCGCGCACCGGCGCATTGTCGCGACGCTGCCCTACTTCGGCCTCGTGCCGCAGGTGCTGCTGCAATCCGATCTGATCTTCACGACGACGCGCCGCTTCGCGATGCACTACGCGCACATGCTGCCGCTCGCGGTCGTCGAGGCGCCGATTCCGTTTCCGAGGATCAAGTGCTATCAGATGTGGCATCCGCAGCCGGACCGGCCAAGCGATATCGGCTGGTTGCGCGGCTTGATGGCGCAGGTGTCGGATGGGCTGGTCGCGCGGGGTGCGGGAGGGGGAAGAAAACGCGCTCAGTGAGCACAACGGATACCGCCGGCGGGTGAACGGCGCGATGTGCGATTAGCGTGAGCGGCATGGGCCAAACGCACACGCCGCTCGAAGTTCAGACCTTCTCTAGCTGCGGCAACGAAACGCGCCTGGTTTCACGCGAAGCGGCGTGCGACGTTTCGCAAACAACTGCCATCGCCGCTTCCTGCGAGCGCACCTTGAACAGCTCCGCCGCCACTGCGATCGCGATCGAGGGCGGCGCCTTGTCGACGATGCCCGGCACGCCGATCGGGCAGGTCATCTCGATGAGCCGTTCCGGGCCGACGCCGCGCTCGATCAACCGGCGCTCGAACTTCACGCGCTTCGTCTTCGATCCGATCATTCCAAAGTACGCGAAATCGTGCCTTCGCATGATGCGCGCCGCCAGCGCAAAATCCAGCGCGTGGTTGTGTGTCATCACGAGAAAGTACGCACCGGCGGGCGCATGATCGACGATTGCATCGGGCGTATCGGTCGCTTCGACCTGCACGTTGGCCGGGACTTCGTCGGGGAAAAGTTCGTCGCGCTCGTCGACCCACTGCACGACACACGGCAGGTTGCCCAGCAGCGAAACCAGCGCATGACCGACGTGGCCCGCGCCGAACAGCACGATGTGCATCGGCGGCAGCGCGGGTCGCGACGCCGCAACGGCGCGGCGCCTGCCGGTCTGAAGCGGAACGCCGGGATTCGTCGCGAACATATGCATTGCTCCTCCCGTTAGCCGCGCCGGTCCGCGCCCGCCGCACCGGCAGCGCGTACAGCGTTGATGGCCTTGAGAATCTCCTCGCTCGTCGCGGGTGCGTTGAGCGGCGGATTGACCTTGTAGTCGCCGACGCTCGCCACCGCGTCGCGGATCGCGAAGAACACCGAGAACGGCAGCAGGAGCGGCGGCTCGCCGACCGCCTTCGAGCGATGAATGCTGTCCTCCGCGTTGCGGTTCTTGAACAGGTTCACGCGGAAGTCCGGCGGCGTATCGTTCACGGTCGGGATCTTGTACGTGGAAGGCGCGTGCGTCATCAGCTTGCCGCCCGCGTTCCACCACAGTTCCTCGGTGGTGAGCCAGCCCATGCCCTGGATAAAGCCGCCCTCGACCTGCCCGACGTCGAGCGCCGGATTGAGCGATGCGCCCACGTCGTGCAGCGCATCGGCGCGCAGCACACGCATTTCGCCCGTCAACGTATCGATCACGACTTCCGACACCGCCGCGCCATACGAGTAGTAATAGAACGGCCTGCCCTGCAGCTTCGCCTGATCCCAGTAGAGCTTCGGCGTCGCGTAGAAACCGTCGGACCACAACTGCACGCGGGCCAGATACGCCTTCGAGATCACCTCTTCGAACGGCACGACCGTCCCGCCGACGAGCACGCTGTCGTTCGCGAACCGCACGTTCGCGGCGCTCACCTCGCCCGCGCCGAACTTCTCCGCGGCGAACACGGCGAGGCGCTCGCGCAGCTGACGCGCGGCGTCCTGCGCGGCCTTGCCGTTCAGGTCGGAACCCGTGGAAGCCGCCGTCGCCGACGTATTCGCCACCTTGCTCGTATCGGTCGCCGTCACGCGCACGCGTTCGAACGGAATGCCGAGTTCGTGCGCGACGACCTGCGCGACCTTCGTGTTGAGGCCCTGGCCCATTTCCGTGCCGCCGTGATTCACGAGCACCGAACCGTCGGTATAGATGTGGACGAGTGCGCCAGCCTGGTTGAAGTGCGTCACGTTGAACGCGATGCCGAATTTCACCGGCGTGAGCGCCAGCCCCTTCTTCAGGATCGTGTTGTTCGCGTTGAACGCGCGGATCGATCCGCGGCGCGCGCGATAGTCGCTCGTTGCCTCGAGCTCGTCGATGAGTTCGTGGATGACGTTGTCTTCGACCGTCTGGCCGTACGGCGTCAGGTTGCGTTCGGTCTTGCCGTACAGGTTGCGGCGGCGCACGTCGAGCGAATCGAGGCCCGTCGAGCGCGCGACGTCGTCGATGATGTACTCGATCGCGAACGCGCCTTGCGGGCCGCCAAAACCGCGGAACGCCGTGTTCGACTGCGTGTTCGTCTTGCCGCACTGCCCCGCGATCGAAACGTCCGGCAGCCAGTACGCGTTGTCGAAGTGGCACACCGCGCGCGTCATCACCGGGCCGGACAGGTCGGCGGAGAAACCGCAGCGCGACGTCATGTCGACCGAGACGCCGTCGATCACGCCCGCGTCGTCGTAGCCCACTTCGTACGTGTAGTGGAAATCGTGGCGCTTGCCGGTGACCATCATGTCGTCGTCGCGGTCCGGACGCAGCTTCACCGGACACAGCAGCTTCCACGCGGCGAGCGCCGCGCAGCACGCGAAGAGACCCGATTGCGATTCCTTGCCGCCGAAGCCGCCGCCCATCCGCCGGCATTCGATCAGCACGTTGTGCGAATGCACGCCGAGCACATGTGCAACCAGATGCTGCATTTCGCTCGGGTGCTGCGTCGAGCACCACACATGCATGCCGTCGTCGTCCTTCGGCACCGCGTACGAGATCTGGCCTTCCAGATAGAACTGCTCCTGGCCGCCGAGCGTCATCTCGCCCGCTTCGCGATGCGGCGCGCGCGCGATCTTGCCGCCGGCGTCGCCGCGCGCGAGCTTCATCGGCGGCAGCACGTACGACTGCGCGGCGCGCGCCTGCTGCGCCGTCAGGATCGCGGGCAGTTCCTCGTAGACGACCTGCGCGCGACGCGCCGCGAGCCGCGCAGTTTCGTGCGACGTGGCGACGACGATGAACATCGGCTGGCCGACGTATTGCACGACGCCATCCGCGAGCACCGGATCGTCGTGGATGATCGGGCCGCAATCGTTCGTGCCGGGAATGTCGTCGGCGGTGAAGACCGCGACGACGCCGGGCGTCGCGCGCACCGCGTCGAACGACATCGACACGATTTTCGCGTGCGCCTTCGCCGACAGACCGAGCGCCGCGTGCAGCGTGCCGGCGACGACCGGAATGTCATCGGTATAAGTGGCGCGGCCGCTCACGTGCAGATGCGCGGATTCGTGCGGACGCGATACGTGGACCTGCGTGAGATCGGCGAGATCCTCGCGCGCCTGGGCGTCTTTCAGGAACGGTTCAGCTTGCTGGTTCATTTGTATGTTCTCCGTTTCCTGTTCTTTACGCGCCTGCGGCTTCAACTGCGCGGACGTCCAGCGCTTCTTTCGGCAGCGGATCGTGCGGACGCGTTTCCAGCCAGAAGCGATACAGCGTGTTTTTCGCCGCTTCGAGACGGTAGCCGTCGGTGGCACGCATGTCCGAGAGCGGCGCGTAGTCTTTGCCGAGCGCGAGCATCGCGCCCTGCGCGGTCGCTTCGTGCCAGACGGCGTCGTTCAGGACCGCTTCGGCATGCGTCGCGCGCTTCGGCGTCGCGGCCATGCCGCCGAACGCGATGCGCGGCTCGCGCACGGTCTCGCCATCGGCGATGAACGAGAATGCCGCGCACACGGCGGAAATATCCGAGTCGAAGCGCTTCGAAATCTTGTACGTGCGGAATTGCAGGTTCGCGCGGCGGCCGGTGCGCGCCGGCACCTTCAGGCCGACGACGAACTCGTGCTCCGCCATGTCCTTCTTCTGATACGCGAGGTACAGGTCTTCGAGCGGCAATTCACGCTCGACGTCATTGCCGCGCAGCACGACGCGCGCGCCGAGTGCGATCAGGCCCGGCATCGAGTCGCCGATCGGCGAGCCGTTCGCGATGTTGCCGCCGAGCGTGCCCGCGTTGCGGATCGGCAGCGACGCGAAACGCTTCCACATTTCCGTCAGCTCCGGATAGTGCGTGGCGAGTTCGGCGTACGCGCGCTCGACCGTCACGCCCGCGCCGATGCTGATCCAGTCCGCGGATGTTTCGATGTGCTGGAGCGCCTCGATCTGCCCGACGTAGACAATATTGCCGAGATCGCGCATCAGCTTCGTGACCCACAGGCCGATGTCCGTGCTGCCCGCGAGAATGCGCGTCGCCGGTTGCGCGGCTTTGATCGCGGCGAGCGCCTCGAGCGTGCGCGGCGCGTCGAACTGCTGGCCGGCGTGTTCATAGTGGAACGTGTCGGTGCGCTGGAGCGTCGCCAGCGTGCGAGAGAGCGCCGCGATGTCGACCGGCGCTTTCGGCGGCGGCGCGTCGAACATCTGCACTGCCGCGTCGACGATCGGACGATAGCCCGTGCAGCGGCACAGGTTGCCCGTCAGCGCGTTGCTGATATCCGTGCGCGACGGCACGGTTTTGTTCGCGCAGGAATGCTCGTGACCGTGCTTTTCGTACAGCGACCACATCGACATCACGAAGCCAGGCGTGCAGAAACCGCACTGCGAGCCGTGACAGTCGACCATCGCCTGCTGCACCGGATGCAGCGATCCGTCCGGCTGACGCAGATCCTCGACGGTGAAAAGCGCCCGGCCGTCGAGCGTCGGCAGGAACTGGATGCACGCGTTGACCGACTTGAAGTTGACGCCGCCCGCTTCGTCGCGCTCGCCGATCACGACCGTGCACGCACCGCAGTCGCCTTCGGCGCAGCCTTCCTTGGTGCCCGTGCAGTGCGCATCTTCGCGCAGGTATTGCAGGACGGTGCGGGTGACGGGCGCGTCGCTGACTTCGCGAATCGCGTTGCGGTGATAAAAGCGGATCGGCTGGCTCATGTCTCTTCCTTGTTTCTCTGCGTCCGTGGGGACGGTCATGCAGTTGATGTCTCGAAAACTAACATCATCAATAGTCGCAACCCATAGCGGCGATCGCATGCGGGGCATATCGTTGCTGCGATAAATCGGGCAGGGATTTACCCCATGGACGTATATTGAACTGTCCGTTTTGGCATGTTTTTTAGATTAATACCGTTTACGTACAAGTCGCGTTCGAAGAGGCGAAGGTGCGCAGCGCTGGATTTCGATGAAACTGGCTACCTGATCTGATCTTTTCTCATTTGGCACCGTTTTTGAATAGCGGAAAATATTAAGCAAGTCCTGCAGAACGTCCCATTCCATGGGAAAATCACGCCCTTCTGCCGTTTTCAATTCTCGTTTTCCCCATGTCAGCCGACTCTGTCTCATCCCGCAGTGAATTTGCGACCACGCTCCAGATCATTCCGGTCGTCTTTTTTACGTTTCTTTGCTACCTGACGATCGGCATACCGCTTGCCGTGCTGCCGGGTTACGTCCACGACAACCTCGGTTACAGCGCGATCCTCGCGGGTCTTGCGATCAGCGTGCAGTATTTCGCGACGCTCGCCTCGCGCCCCATCGCCGGCCGCTCGGCCGATACGCTCGGGCCGAAGAAGACTGTCACCATCGGCTTGATCGGTTGCGGTGCGAGCGGCGTGCTGCTGCTCGCGGCCGTGCTGTGCGGCCGCTGGCCGGCGCTCAGCCTGGGGTTGCTCGTGATCAGCCGCCTCACGCTGGGTTTCGGCGAAAGCCTGTGCGGCACGGGTGCGATTTTGTGGGGCATCGGGCGTATCGGCACCGCGAACAACGCGCGCGTGATTTCGTGGAACGGCATTGCGACATACGGCGCGCTCGCGATCGGCGCGCCGCTTGGCGTGGCGATCGTGCATACGGTCGGATTCGAGGCGCTCGGTTTTGTCGTGATCGCGCTGGCGGCGCTCGGCGTCTATCTGGCCCGGCCGATCGCGCCGGTGCCCGTCGTGCACGGCGAACGCATGTCGTACCGCAGCGTGTTCACGCGCGTGCTGCCGCACGGCATTGGGCTCGCGCTCGGGTCGGCGGGTTTTGGTTCGATCGCCACGTTCATCACGCTCTTTTACGCGGCGCGCCACTGGCCGAACGCGGCGCTTTCGCTGACCGTGTTCGGCACGCTGTTCGTCGGTTCGCGTCTGCTGTTTGCGAACACGATCCGCACGTACGGCGGTTTTCGCGTGGCGATTGCATCGTTCGCATTCGAGTGCGTCGGGCTGCTGATGTTGTGGCTTGCGCCCGAACCGCATTTCGCGCTGGCCGGCGCCGCGCTCACCGGCTTCGGTTTCGCGCTCGTGTTTCCGGCGCTGGGCGTCGAGGCGGTCGCGCTCGTGCCACCGGCGAGTCGCGGTGCGGCGCTTTCCGCATATTCGGTATTTCTGGATCTGTCGCTGGGGATTACCGGGCCGCTCGCGGGTTATATCGCGGGGGAGTTCGGGTATGCATCGGTGTTTCTGTTTGCCGCGGTTGCTTCGGCTGCGGCGGTCGCGCTTTCGATGATGCTGTATTTGCGGCACGCGCGCGTGTCGGGCACGCAGGCCGCGCTGTGAATCCGCCGTGAGTCTTCAGGCGTTGCAGTCGAGCGCCTGACAAAAACGCCCGTGCTGAACTAATCAGCACGGGCGTTTTCGCATTTACGCCGCGCGGGCGGCGCTGCGCGACCCGTTCGACAGAGACTTTTCCAGTGCGGCGACACCGGCTGGCAGATCGATCGCGACACCGAGATCGACCATGGTGCGACCTAGCGCGTGCAGCGTGCGGAAAAGATTGTGTTCACGGCACTGCTCGCCCATCTGTCCGATGCGCACGATCGGCAGGCCGAACGAGCCCGAGATTTCGACCTGATGATGATGCGAGATGTGACCGCAGATATCGCCGGGACTCAGGCCTTTCGGCACCTCGATACCCACGACCGAATTCAGGCGGCACGCCGGCGGCGCATAGAGTGTGAGGCCCATCGACGCGACGCCTTCCTGCAGCGCGACCGAGCATTTCAGGTGACGGGCGAAGCGTTTTTCGAGCGTTTCCGCGCAGACGAGCCGCAGCGCCTCATGAAGCGCGAGCACACCGGAGACGGGGGCCGTGTAGTGATACCCCGCGTTATGCCAGAAGTTTTCCGCGAGCGAGGCGTCGAGACACCAGTGCGCGTTCGGTTGCGTACGCGCCTTGACGCGGGCCCATGCTGCATCCGAGAACGCGATCAGCGACACACCGGGAATAGACGACAGGCCTTTCTGACCACCGGTGATGACCGCATCGATTCCCCACGCGTCCATTTCGAGCGGCATGGTGCTGAGCGTACAGACCGCATCGACGATGACGAGTGCGCCGGCGGCTTTCGCGAGTGCCGCGATGTCTTTGAGGTGATGATTCCAGATCGTGTTGGACGTTTCGCCTTGCACGATCGTGACGATTTCGGGGCGTTCACGACGAATGGCATCCGCGACCTGTTCGAGGCTGGCGACTTCGCCGTCGGGGACATCGAGCGTGGACACGTGGGCACTGACACGGCGTCCCATTTCCGCCATGCGTTCGCTGAAGAAGCCGTTCTTGATGGCGAGCACGCGGGTGCCGTTCCACGCGAGATTGGAGATTGCCATTTCCATGGCGGCCGATCCTGGGCCTGCGACGCCGAGCACCCATTTCGAGTTGGTCTGGAAGACATAACGGGCCATGGTTTTGACCTGGCCGATGACCTTGACCATCGTGGCGCCGAGATGATTGATGACGATCGTATTCGCCTTGGCGACGGCGGCCGGAATCGGGACTGGGCCGGCGCCCATCATCAGGAGGGGCTCTTCGGGAAGGATTGCGTCGAGGGACTCGACAGTGGGGCAAGGGATGAGGGTCGACATTCTGTTCTCTGGCGTTCGGCGGATGCTTGCTGCTTGCGGTTTAATGCTGCGACGGATTTTTGATCATTCACGGTTATGGGGCTTTGCGCAAGGGGTTCATTGGTTTTGTTGCGAGAGAGCGCTGTCCTTAAGTGAATCCGCGAAGGGCGACGAGCATCGGAGGCAAAGGCCATACCGCCAGGCCGCTATGCCGCGAGGCCGTGCGGCCTCACGGCAAGGCGCGTAGCGCCAGGCCGGTGAATGACTGCTGTGCCAGAGGCGATGCTGCGCGGGAGACCAGATCGTGCGCGGACCAGCGCGGTTTGAAGTGCGGGGGCGACACCTCATGGATTGCCATTCCCCGGGGATGACACACCAGGAAAAGGTGAGTTTTCGGAGCGCCTTTCTTTTGCCTACTTTTCTTTGGCAAGGCGCCCCGAAGGAAGTCCCCTTGGGGGACAAAGAAAAGTAGGTGCCGCCCCGCACAGGGGCAACGCCAATAGACCACCACCAATACAGGGAAAGGCCAAAAAAACTACTTAACCTTACCCTTATCCAGCTTCTTCCCGGTAGCGGAATTAAACCTCTCAACATACTCTTCGATAAGCTTCCGCATAGCGCGACCAATAGCCCGATAATCGGACTCATTGAGATTAGCAAGAGAAACCCGACCAGACGGATGGGCGGTCCCAAACCCGAGCCCCGGCAGCAACACAACCCTTGCATCGGCGGCGAGCCGGAACAACAGTTCCTGCGGCTCGGTATTCTTGAAGAGCCACTCAACAAACTCCTTCCCGAACGCCCGCTCGCCGAGAAACGCCATATCGAGAATCGTGTAGTAGTCGACCTGATTCTCGTCCTCGTCCGGGAACGAAATCCCGACCTCTTCAAAGAGCGCTTTCTTGCGGCTGCGAATCAGCCGCTTGAGTGCGTTCTTGTACGCATCTGGCGTATCCATCAACGAGAAGAGCGAGAACAGAACCATCTGCACCTGCTGCGGCGTCGACAGTCCGGCTGTGTGATTCAGCGCCACTGTCCGGCTGTCCGCAACCAGCCGGTCGATGAACTTCAGCTTGTCCGGCTCTGTCGTGATCGACTCATAGCGGTGATGCAGTTCCTTCTTCGCCTCTTTCGGCAACTCGCTGATCAGCCTGTCGAGCACGTTGTCACGATGCGTCGCGATCGTGCCGAGCCGCCAGCCCGTCGCGCCAAAATACTTCGAGTACGAGTACACCAGAATCGTGTTCTTCGGCGCCAGCGCAAACAGCGAAACGAAGTTGTCGGCGAATGTGCCGTACACGTCGTCGGTCAGCAGGATCAGGTCCGGGCGTTCCTTGACGATATCCGCGATGTATTCGAGGCTCTCATCGTTGATCCGCACCGAAGGTGGATTGCTCGGATTCACGAGAAAGAACGCCTTCACCTTCGGGTCGCGCAGCTTGTCGAGTTCCTTCTTCGAGTACTGCCAGTTGTTCTCGACGGCCGCGTTCAGATTCACCACGTTCAGCTGGTAATCGTTCAGCCGCGGAATCTCGATGTACGGCGTGAAGATCGGCATGCCGAGCGCGATCGTGTCGCCTGCCTTGATCAGGTGATTCTCGCGCATCGTGTTGAAGATGTACGTCATCGCCGCGGTGCCGCCTTCCACCGCGAAGATGTCGAATTCGCCGACGAACGGATGGTCGCCGATCATCTCGCGGCGCAGATACTGTCCGACGATGATCTCCGACAGCTTCAGCATCCGGTCAGGCACCGGATAGTTCGACGCGAGAATGCCTTCGCACATTTCATACAGGAAGTCACCCGCGCTCAGGCCGAGCTGGTCGCGCACATACGACACGGCGCCGGCCAGAAACGCAACGCCCGGCACGCCCCTGTTCTCCCGCACGAAGAGCTCGAAACGCTCCGTCAGCCCTTCCCGCTTCGGAAAACCGCCGACGCCCTCCGGCATATACGCAAACGAGCGTTCCGATTCGCGCATCGCAAAGAGACCGAGCTGCCAGAAGCCATGACGCGGAATCGTCGCGAGAAAGTTCGGATTGCCGCGGCCTGCGTTCAGCATCGCCGCGTTGGCCGGGCGCGCGACCGCGCCGCCGCCGGCGGCCTTGATCAGTTCATCCTTCAGCTCGAACGGGCTGAGTGCAGCGAGACTGGCCTTGTCGCCATTACCGCCTTTACTTTTTGCCATGATGCGTTCTCCGTTGGACCAGATGTAAAACGCCGGGGTTGTGCCCAGTTCCGGGCGCCGCAGGCGCATGAGAGAAGACGAAGCTGAGTGCCGCCATGCGTCTCATCCGGGTTCAGGTTCGTCGCGATGTGATATCGGTGCATCCATCAGCACGCTGAAAAGCCGCTAGACAAGTCCGACAACGAGCGGCCCAAGCAACGTCAGCAACACGTTCGCAATCGCATACGTGATCGCGAACGGCACGGTGGGTACCGCGCTTTCCGCCTTGTCGAGCACGCCGCCGAACGCCGGGTTCGCACTGCGCGATCCGGACAGCGCGCCGGCAAGAAGCGCGGCATTGTTATAGCGAAGCACGTAACGCCCAAAGAGCATTGTCAGCAGCAACGGGAACAACGTGACGAACACGCCGAGCAGAAAGATCGTGATGCCGCTCTGCCTGACCGTCACCACTGCCTGCAACCCCGAATTCAGACCGACCACCGCCACGAACGAAGCAAGCCCGAAGTCCTGCAGCAGCCGCGACGCCGCCGAAGGCATCACGCCGTACATCGGATGCTTGCCGCGCATCCAGCCGAACAGCAGCCCGGCCAGCAGGCACCCGCCGCCCGAACCGAGCGTGAGCGGAATGCCGCCCATCCGCACGACGATCAGGCCGATCAGCAGACCCAGCACCAGACCCACGCCCATATAGATGAAGTCGGTCTTGTTGCTGTAGGGCAGTTCGTAACCGGCTTCGTCGACAGCGCGTTTCGTGTCCTTCGGCGAACCGTAGAACGTGATGACGTCGCCGTGTTCGAGCTTCGTCTCCGGCAGGACCGGCAGCGGCTGGCCGGCGCGCGTCGCGCTCTCGATGAACACGCCATGGCGCATGTCGCGATCGACGGTGGTGCGCACGGCGGCGATCGTCGTGTGATTCATGCCCTTGCGCGTGAACACGCCCTGACGCGTCTGCATCACAAGGCTGATGCCGTCGGTATCGCCTGTCTCGGGACCAATCAGCGCCGCGACGCCGACCATGCCGTCGCGGCGTCCGGCGATCAGTACGATGTCGTCTTTCAGCAGCACGATATCCGGGCGGGGCTCGAGCGTCTTGCCCGCGCGCCGGATGCGTTCGATCGTGATCGTGTCGTTCTGGCTCAGTTCGAGTTCGGCGACCTGCCTGCCCGCGGCCGGTCCGACGCGATACGCGCGTCCAACCAGTTCCGGCAGCGCCGTGATCTGACCCGGCCCACGCACGGCCGTGTCGCCCACGAGCGCTTTTTCCGCATCGATCGACGCGTCGCGCAGGCTCTGCCCCATGAACTTCGGCAGGATGTTCACGCAGACGATGATCGCGCCGAGTGAGCCGAATACGTAGGTCACGGCGTAGGCAATCGCCACATCCGATTGCAGCGACTTCACCTGATCGGCAGGCAGGCCGAGACGCGCGATCGCATCGCCGGCCGTGCCGATGATCGCCGACTGCGTCAGCGCGCCGCCCGCGAGCCCGGCCGCCAGGCCCTTGTTCAGGCCGAAGAGCTTCGCGCATACGACGACGGTCGCCAGCGCCGACACCGCGAGAAACAGCGCCATCGCGATCTCACGCAGCGTCTTGCGGTTGAGCGAGTTGAAGAACTGGGGGCCGGAGTCGTAGCCGACCGCGTAGATGAACAAGGCGAACATCACCGACTTCACGCCGTTATCGATCGTGACGCCGGCCTGGCTGATCACCACCGCCGCCAGCAGCGACCCGCCGACGCCCCCCAGCTGGAATTTGCCGAAGCGGATCTGACCGATCAGGTAGCCCACTGCCAGCGAAAGAAACAACGCGATTTCAGGCGATTTGTGAAAGATGTCATGTAGCCAGTCCATCGTGCCCTCAGGTTGGTTGATCCCGTTGCTGCCTGACGTTGCTGGTCTGCTGCCCCACGCGGCGGCGGCCGCGTGTGCGTCTCTCCCGCTGCCGGCGTCTGAAGACGCCTGTGACGTGCGTGTCGCGCGATCCGTGTTGCGTGAAGCTTTCCCTGTGCCGTACCTGCCGCGGTTCCCGGTAAAAGAAGGCAGGCCGAAGCCAGCCGGCTCAGCCGAACTTGCCCGACAGCCCGACGACGAGCGGCCCAAGCAAAGGCAGCAGGATGTTCGACAAAGCATAGGTGATCGTGTAGCCGATCACCGGCGTCGAATTGCCGGTCACGCCGACGAGCGCGCTGATCGCAGGCGTGCTGCATTGCTGGCCGGCGATCGCGCCCAGCAGCATCGGCGCTTCGAGTTTGAGGAAGACGCGGCCGATCCACAGCGAAAGCAGGCCAGGAATCAGCACCATCAGGATGCCGGCAACCGGCAGCGCGAGCCCGTACTGATGCACGAGGCGTATCGCATCCGGCCCGGCGGACAGTCCAACCGCGGCGATGAACGTCGCGAGGCCAAAGTCCTTGAGAATCTGCGCGGCCGCCGAGGGCAGCGAGCCGATCAACGGGTAGTGGGAACGGATCCAGCCAAACAGCAAGCCGGACAGCAAGCATCCGCCGCCCGTGCCGAGCGCGACCGACACGCCGCCGATCCGGCCGCCCAGATGCCCGATCGCCATCCCGACGAGCACGCCCAGCCCGAGATAGACGAAGTCGGTCTTCTGCGTCGCCACGAGGACATAGCCGAGCTTCTTCGCGCCCCGGGCGACGTCCTTCTTCGTGCCGACCAGCGTCAGCACGTCGCCGCGATTCAGCTCGGTGTTCGGCAACGCAGGCACGGTCGTTTCGAACCGGGTGACCGCGGCGATATAAACACCGCGCCCTTCTTCCGGCCCGGCGCGCTCGCGCACCTGCGCGACCGTCAGGCCGTGTGCCTCACGCAGCGTCAGCACGACGTCGACGCGCTCGCCCGTCGCCGGGCCGACCTGTTCGCCGCCAACTTCCTCGCCGATGTGGGGCGACGCCTCGACCAGCGCCGCGCGCCGGCCGGCCACCAGCGCGAGATCGCCGGCTGCAAGCGTCAGCTGCGGCTCGACCGGCAGCGCGATGCCGCCGCGCTCCACCTGTTCGACCGTCAGGTTGCCGCCGTACCGCAGTTCCAGCGCGCTGACCGTGACGCCCGCCGCGCCGCTCACCTTGAACGCCCGGCCGACGAGCGGCGGTGCGGCAAGCCGCTGGCCTTCGTCGAGCGCGCCGCTGCCGCCGAGCTTGCGCCACACGCGTTCGGCCTCTTCACGCAGATTGACGCGCAGTAGCAGCGGCGCGAACTGACTGGTGAAGAGCACGATGGTGATCAGGCCGAACAGGTAACTGACGCTGTACGCGGTCACGATGTTGGCCTGCAGACGTGCCGTTTCCACGTCGCCGAGGCCCAGTTTCGAGATGGCTTCCGAAGCGGTGCCGATCACCGCGGATTCCGTCGCGGCGCCCGCGAGCAGGCCCGATGCGGTGCCCGGATCGAGCCCGAGCAACGCGACCGCGATCATGATCAGCACGACCACCGAGACGATTTCGACCACCGACAGCAGCCCATATCGCCAGCCCCGTCCGATATTGGCGAAGAACTGCGGGCCGCCGGTAAAACCGAGCGCGAAAATAAATAGCGCGAATGCGATGTTTTTCAGATCCGGCGCAATGCGGGCGCCCGTCTGGCCGAGCAGCAGCGACACGATCAGTGTGCCGCACACACCGCCCAGCTGGATGGGTCCGACCTTGAAAGAACCGATGAAGTATCCAAGCGCGAGACTCGCAAACAAAGCGATCTCGGGTTGAGCCTTGAGCAATTCACCGATCATGTGGTTTCTCGTCGTTTACGGGTTTATTTAATAAAAAACCTTAAAAAATCCTGAAAGAAACCGGCTTAAAGACGGATTGCAACTACCCCGCCCGCGAACGTCAGTCATCCTCATTCAGGACTTTGACGAACGCCTTCGATCTGGTGTTTATTGCACTTCAATGACACGCGCGGCCCATGATGACGGCGTGGCGCGCTTGCTGGATGCAGGCGGACTGCATGAAATGAATGGCAGACATCGTTTCCTCGTGAAGTTGTCCATCAACCCGGAGAACCGCTAGCCGCCCGGCAGAGCCGGATTTGAATATATTGCGGATTACATAAAATCGACAACATTTTCTGTTTCCGCACAGCAACATATAGACTCTTTTACGAAGCGAAACGTCGTTGCTTTTTTAACTAAATATTGTAATTCCCGGAAACTGTCAATATGATTTTTTAGCGATGAAATTTCCCCGCGGACCGGGAAATCTGAATTCGAAGAAGCCGGCCGCTGTCACAGGCCCGCTGTATCGCCAGCTCCGCACGGCTTTGCCGCGCCCGTCATCGATTACACGCAGGGACATTTCCGCCAGAGCGAATCCGCAGTCGACGCTCGCGCGGCCCGATTCGATGCGCAAGGATCTGTCCGGAATTCCGGGCGTATAGTGGGCCGGGTTTCCCGGGGTGGACCCGCTTCACGCGACGCATAGGGAGCACTGCATGCGCATGATCCTCTTCAGCAGCCGTCAGTACGACATCGATACGTTCACCGGGGCGAGGCCGGCTTTCGACTTCGATGTGCATTTCCAGGAAGCGCACCTCGATGCCGAGACGGCGATTCTGGCGAAGGGTTACGAAATCGTCTGCCCGTTCGTCAACGATTCGGTCGATGCCGCCGTGCTGCAGGCGCTGCACGCAGGTGGCACGAAGCTCATCGCGCTACGCTCGGCCGGCTTCAACCACGTCGATCTGGCCGCGGCGGCGAAGCTCGGCATGCCGGTCGTGCGCGTGCCGGCCTATTCGCCGCACGCGGTCGCGGAGCACGCTGTCGGGCTGATTCTCGCGCTGAACCGGCGTCTGCCGCGCGCCGTCGCGCGCACGCGTGAAGGCGATTTCTCGCTGCAGGGGCTGCTTGGTTTCGATCTGCACGGCAAGACAGTCGGCGTGATCGGGACGGGCATGATCGGGCGCGGGTTCGGCCGCATCATGGCGGGCTTCGGCATGCGCGTGCTCGCGTACGATCCCGGCACGCCCGCCGACGACCTGCTCGCGCTCGGCGCGCGGTACGTGCCGCTCGATACGCTGCTCGGCGAATCGGACGTGGTCAGCCTGCACTGTCCGCTCCTGCCCGCGACATATCACCTGATCGACGGCCGCGCGCTCGCGAAGATGAAGTTCGGCGCGATGCTGATCAATACCGGCCGGGGCGGCCTCGTGGAAAGCAATGCGCTCGTCGGCGCGCTGAAAAGCGGCCAGCTCGGCCATCTCGGACTCGACGTCTACGAGGAAGAAGGCGGCCTCTTCTTCGAGGATCACTCGAACCTGCCGCTTCTCGACGACGTGCTCGCGCGACTTCTGATGTTCCCGAACGTGATCGTGACCGCCCACCAGGCGTTCTTCACGCGCGAGGCGATGAACGAAATCGCCGACACCACGCTCGGCAACGTGAAGGCATGGATCGAAGGCAAGCCGCGCAACGTCGTGCAGGGTGCGCAATCCGCCTAGGAGCGCAACTGCTCCGGGGCGTTCAGCGCGGCCGTCGCGGCCGTCGCGGCTTGCAGCGTGACGGCCTCGAGCGCGGCGCGGGCTTCTTCGGAGGCGCCGCACATCTGGTGCAGCAACGCGGCTTCGCGCTCGTGGACCTCGACCGGAAAGCAGCGCCCGCCCGCTGCCGCCAGATAGCGCGCGCGATGCTGGCCGTTGCGAAACGCGACCACGCCTTCCTTTTCGAGGCCGAGCAAACCGGCGAGTCCGCGCGCGCGGCGCGTGCTCACCGTCACGTACGGCATCTCGGGCACGCGCGCATTCGCGGGATCGAGGAATTCGCGGATGCCGCGCACCTTGCCGGAGTGCCACTCGTTGACGGGTCGCAGCACGTAATCGGTATCGTCGCGATCGGCACAGGTGATGAGCCGCTGCGCGTCGACCAGCACGACCTGATGGCGCGCGCCATCGGCGGTGAAAACGCGCTTCAGGCGCACGTAATCGTAATGCACATGGTTATCCAGCGTGACGATCCAGAACGGTTCAACCGGCGACGGCACAACAAGCGATGCGGGCAATGAGATGGACACTGACAGTACGGGCTCGATACGCCGGCGCTCTCGCAGCCGGCACGTTAAAAAAGTGGCTTACGCTACGACGTGTTGATGAAAACGGCGTGACAGTCGCGCGGCGACCCTGTCCGCCGCGTCGCGCATAGCCATGCCGCATCGCTTTACCGTTATTCGTTTTTTCTCCAGACATCGATACAGGCACCGCGGAGAACCGCCATGACGACCGAAACCTTCGGCGAACACGTCCGCATCGAGGCGGACGGTGCGATCGCCACCGTGGTGCTCGACCGGCCGGGGCGCCGCAATGCCGTCGACCGCCCGCTCGCCGATGCGCTCAGCGCCGCATTCCAGCGCTTCGAGACGAATCCGGCGTGGCACGCGGCCGTGCTGTTCGGCGCGGGCGGCTCGTTCTGCGCCGGTGCCGACCTGAGCGCGCTCGCCGACGAGGCCCGTCGCAACGAACTGCACCCGGACGGCAGCGGCCCGGGCCCGATGGGCCCGACGCGCATGGCGTTCACGAAGCCGGTGATCGCAGCCATTTCAGGATACGCCGTCGCGGGCGGCCTGGAGCTGGCCGCGATGTGCGATCTGCGCGTCGTCGAGGAAGGCGCGGTGCTCGGCGTGTTCTGCCGGCGCGTCGGCATTCCGCTGATCGACGGCGGCACCATCCGGCTGCCGCGCCTGATCGGTCTGTCGCGTGCGCTGGACCTGATCCTGACCGGCCGCGCGATCGATGCCCGCGAAGCGCTCGCCTTCGGTCTCGCCAATCGCGTCGTCCCCGACGGCACCGCCCGCGCGAGCGCCGAGGCGCTCGCCACGCAACTGGCCGCGTTGCCGCAGGCCGCCCTCCTCGCCGACCGTCGCTCGGCGCTGGAAAACAGCCTGCTCGATCCGCTCGTGGAAGCATTGCGCCGCGAAGGCGCGGGTGGCTATGCGGCCGTCTTCGAACAGGGCATCGCCGGTGCGGCCCGCTTCGCCAACGGCGCCGGGCGACACGGCGACGCCGTCTAGCTGCCGGAATATCGCACGCCGGAATTCCGTCCGGCCCGATACGGTGCGGCGCCGGCCGGCCATTTGCGCCAAAAACAACAGGCCATCCGGTCTACAGCGGCTGATTAATAGCTTAGGTACAATCACCTACTGATTTCCCCTGGCTGCCGTCTGCGTCTTTCGTCCCGAAGCCGCGCGCCCGCCTGGCCTGCCCCGCCGAAGCGCCTCATCATGCCTTTACCTCTGCTTGCCCTTGCCGTCGCCGCTTTTGGAATCGGTACCACTGAGTTCGTCATCATGGGCTTGCTGCCCGATGTCGCGCGCGACCTGTCCGTGTCGATTCCGGCTGCGGGCATGCTGGTGTCGGCGTACGCGCTCGGTGTGACGATCGGCGCGCCGATCGTCGCCATCGCGGTGGCCAACATGCCGCGCAAGAAAGCGCTCATGAGCCTGATCGGTGTGTTTATCGTCGGCAATCTGCTGTGCGCGGTCGCGCCGGGTTACGGCGTCCTGATGGCCGCGCGCATCGTCACCGCGTTCTGTCACGGCGCGTTCTTCGGCATCGGTTCGGTGGTCGCGGCGGGTCTCGTGGCGCCGAACCGCCGCGCGCAGGCCATCGCGCTGATGTTCACCGGTTTGACGCTCGCCAACGTGCTCGGCGTGCCGCTCGGCACGGCGCTCGGCCAGGCGGTGGGCTGGCGCGCGACGTTCTGGGCCGTCACCGGCATCGGCGTGCTGGCGGCCGCGGCGCTGGCCGTCTGCCTGCCCGCGAAAATCGAAATGCAGAAGGCGAGCCTCATTCACGAATTCAGCGTGCTGAAGAATCCGCAGGTTCTGATGGTGATGGGCATCAGCGTGCTAGCTTCGGCGAGCCTCTTCGCCGTGTTCACGTACATCACACCGATTCTCGAAGACGTCACCGGTTTCACGCCGCACAACGTCACGCTCGTACTGCTGCTGTTCGGGCTCGGACTGACCGTCGGCAGCACGCTGGGCGGCAAGCTCGCGGACTGGCGTCTGATGCCCTCGCTGATCGCGTTTCTGCTCGCGCTCGGCGTCGTGCTGACGGTATTCGCCGGTACGATGCACGCGGCCATTCCCGCGATGATCACGATTTTCGTGTGGGGCGTGCTCGCGTTTGCGATCGTGCCGCCGCTGCAGATCCTGATCGTCGACCGTGCGAGCGCCGCGCCGAATCTCGCTTCGACGCTCAATCAGGGCGCGTTCAACCTCGGCAACGCGACAGGCGCGTGGCTCGGCGGCATGGCGATCGGCGCGGGTGTGCCGTTGACGTCGCTGCCGTGGGTCGGCGTCGCGATGGTGAGCGGCGCGCTTGCGCTGACGCTGTGGTCGGTGCGGCTCGAACAGCGCGCGCAGCGTGTCGCGCTGCCGGGTTCGGCCGGCGCGGCGTGATCGCAGCGCACCCCGCACGCGCGGAGCGGCTGTATCCACGGTAATAGTTCGGCCCGATGAAGGCTATCGGCGCGCCGTTCGCGTCCCCCCCCCCGTTCAGCGGTGCGCAGGCAGGATTTCGCCCACACACGGGCCAAAACCGACGCGATAGCCGTCGCCCTGGCACCAGCCCGCGAGCGTCAGTTCGTCGCCGTCCTCGATGAACGAGCGTGTGCCGCCGCCGTGCAGTTCGAGCGGCTTCTGGCCGTTCCAGGTCAGTTCCAGCAGGCTGCCGGACGCGTCTCCGGTCGGGCCGCTAATAGTGCCCGAGCCCATCAGGTCGCCGACGCGCGTGTTGCAGCCCGACACCGTGTGATGCGCCAGCTGCTGCGCCATCGTCCAGTACATATGCCTGAAGTTCGTGCGCGAAATCGTTGTCGGCTGCTGGGCGTTTTGCGGGCGTAACGTCACTTCCAGCGCGATATCGAACGCGTGCTCGCCGGCCTGACGCAGGTAGTCGAGCGGCTTCGGCTCCTGCACGGGCTGCGCGACGCGGAACGGTTCGAGCGCGTCGAGCGTGACGATCCACGGCGAGATCGTCGTCGCGAACGTCTTGGCATTGAACGGGCCGAGCGGCACGTATTCCCATTGCTGAATGTCGCGCGCGCTCCAGTCGTTCAGCAGCACCATGCCGAAAATGTGCGATTCGGCGTCTTCGCACGCAACCGGTTCGCCCAGTGCGTTGCCGCGTCCAATGATGAAACCCGTCTCCAGTTCGATATCCAGCTTGCGGCACGCGCCGAACACCGGGCGCTCCGCGTCGGGCAGCTTCAGTTGTCCGTTCGGACGCCGCACCGGTGTGCCACTCACCACCACCGAAGACGCCCGTCCGTTGTAGCCGATCGGCATCTCCGACCAGTTCGGCAGCAGCGCGTTCTTCGGATCGCGGAACATCGAGCCGACGTTCGTCGCGTGTTCCTTCGACGAGTAGAAATCCGTATAGCCCGGAATCTCGACCGGCAGATGCAGCGTGGCATCAGCGAGCGGTATCAGCACGCGCGCCCGCAGCGCCGGGTCATCGCGCAGCGCGGGCGTCGCCGTATCGCGCGCGAGCAGCGCGCTCAACTGGATGCGCGCGCTGCGCCACGCGTCCTGGCCGAGCGCGATGAAATCGTTGAGCGAACCACGCTCGAACACGGCTTTCCCGCCTGCTGAGAGTTTCAGCAAGCCGGCATGTTCAAGCGCGGAAAGATCGACGACGCAATCGCCAATTGCGACGCCAACCCGGCGCGTTGCGTTACGCGCATCGCTGAAAATGCCAAACGGCAGGTTCTGGATCGGGAAATCGCATTGCGGCGCGTTCGCCGCTTCGACCCAGCTTTTGCGCGACGCATCACGCGTCGCCTGAAGATCGCCCGATACGTTCATCGTTGCTCCGGATTGAAGTGTTTCCTGAGACCCTGCCAGCACTCGAAGTAATTCGCCTGAAGCTGCGCGGTTTCGAGCGCAAAGCGGGTCGGCCTGATAAGCGTGCGGGTTTCGAACATGAAGGCCATCGTGTCGCCGACCTTGTGCGGCTTCGACGTATCGCTGTGCGAGGCCTTTTCGAACGTGTCCGCATCCGGACCGTGTCCAGACATGCAGTTGTGCAGGCTCGCGCCGCCCGGCACGAAGCCCTCGGCCTTCGCGTCGTACACGCCGTGCACGAGACCCATGAATTCGCTCGCGACGTTGCGGTGAAACCAGGGCGGCCGGAACGTGTCTTCGGCGGCGAGCCAGCGCGGCGGGAAAATCACGAAATCGATCGTATCGACGCCTGGCGTATCGCTTTGCGCCTGCAGCACGAGAAAAATCGACGGATCCGGGTGATCGAAGCTGACCGAGCCGATCGTGTTGAAGCGGCGCAGGTCGTACTTGTACGGCGCATAGTTGCCGTGCCACGCGACCACGTCGAGCGGCGAATGGCCGATGTCCGCGCGCCACAGATGTCCGTTCATCTTGGCGACGAGCTCGAACGCGCCTTCCCGGTCTTCCCAGGCGGCATGCGGCGTCAGAAAGTCGCGCGGGTTCGCGAGCCCGTTCGAGCCGATCGGACCGAGATCCGGCAAACGCAGTTGCGCGCCGAAGTTTTCGCAGATGTAACCGCGCGCCGCGCCGTCGGGCAACGAAACCGAAAAACGCACGCCGCGCGGAATCACCGCGATCTCGAACGGCTCGACATCGATGCGCCCGAGTTCGGTCGCGATGTGAAGACGCCCTTGCTGCGGCACGATCAGCAGTTCGCCATCGGCCGTGTAGAAGTAGCGGTCTTTCATCGGGCTGTTCGCCGCATACACATGGATCGCGCAACCGCTCATGCTTTCGGCCGCCCCGTTGCCGGCCATCGTCACCCAGCCGTCGATGAAATCGGTCGGCTCCACCGGCATCGGCAGCGGGTCCCAGCGCAGCTGGTTGGGCGGCGTCGGCGGCACGTCGGCGAAGTTCGCGACCAGACTGTGCGACGGCACCAGCGTGAACGGCTGATGCACGGCCGCCGGCCGGATGCGGTACAGCCACGAGCGACGGTTATGTCCACGCGGCGCGGTGAACGCCGTGCCCGATAGCTGCTCGGTGTACAGCCCGTAGGGCGCGCGCTGCGGCGAGTTGCGGCCGGACGGCAGCGCACCGGACAACGCTTCGGTGGCGAATTCGTTGCCGAAGCCGGACTGGTAGCCCGGCTCGATCTCGTGTCGCGTGGAATTGCTCATGCGGATTCTCCGTTGATGCCTGACGCTCAATTTACGAATGGTAAAACTAATTACGAATAGTGAAATTAACGTAAACCCTTGCCGGAGGCGGCCGGGACGATATCGATATGAGCATTTTGTTCATGCCCCCAGCGCGCACGCTGCTACCATCAAGGGATGCGGCCATGCGCCGCCCTACTCGATGCGCCGTCAACGGCCACTCACGCGAACTCATGATTCCGCCGACCATTCCTGAACTTGTCGCCCGTGCCACCGAACATCCGTTCCTCGGCGAACACCTGGCGATGGGGACCGGCGACCAGCACGATCATGCGATCGCCCGGCTCGACAACCTCGTGATCGGCAGTCGCTACGAGCCGATCTTCGACATCAGCGTGCATGCGCTTGCGCAGTCGCTTTCGACAGCGCCCGGGAGCGTCGACCGTTTCGGCGATGAGCTGGGTTTTCAGGCGATCACACAGCGCATCGATGGCGCGCCATTCGATCCGTTCGGCGAAATCGACGAAGACCCTGAACTGGTCGCGATCGACCGTATGTCACGTGCGCTGCATGCGATCAATTTCTTTGGTGCGCAACGCCACGGGCTGCTGTTTTTGCGCGTGCACGAGCGGCTCCTGAAGAGCGTGAGATACGACCACGGAAGGCATTTTTCGAGCGTGCTCATCTCATTTGGCCTGAATCCGGCGCGCGTGGTGATCGAGCTGCCTTCGGCAGCGGTCGCGCACCGGACCTTCCTCGGTTATCTCACGAAGAGTTACCAGCGCTACGGCTTCAAGGTGGCGGGAAATCTGCAGAACGCCGGCCAGATTCTGGCCGTATCGGACACGCGGCTCGATTTCATCAAGATGGACGCCGGCACGGCGCTCAGGGAAGCGACCGTGAAGCCGCTGGTCGGGTACGCGGGACGACTGAAGATTCCACTCATCTTCGACCACGTCACCAGTGAGCACCAGTTCGATCAGCTGCAGCAATATGACGTGCGGTTCGTGCAGGGACCGCTTTTCGAGACGCACGACCGGGTGGCCTGATTTTTCCACGGATTGCGCCAAGGTTTGCGGCTTGCGGCCGGCCGCGTTGCGCTAGACCGTATCGCCGAGCCGCCGTGCGAGCGCCTTCAGACGCGGCGCCACCGTTTCACGAAACACTGCTTCTCCCATCGACGAAGCCGGTCCGCTGCAACTCAGCACCAGCCACCTTCCGTCGCGCGGCTCACGAAACGGCACGGCCACCGCGTTCACGTCGTCGTGCCAGTCGCGAAACGAATAACAGCAACCTTCCCGCATGAAGGTGTCGATTTCACGCTGCGCGTCCGCCAGCAACGCGGCGCGCTCCTTGCCCGCCGCCTTCCCGAGTTCCACGAACAGCGTGGCCCGCACGTCGGGCGGCTGGACGGCGAGATACGCGCGGCCCATCGAACTCGTCAGCATCGACAGCCGCGAACCCGACGCGAGTCCCAGCGTCAACGCGGTCTCACTACGGATCGTGTCGAGATAAATCATGTCGAGCCCATCGCGGCAACCGAGCGATACGGCCGCGCCCACTTCGCGCGCGAACGTGCGCATGTGCGGGCGCGCAAGCTCGAGCGTGTCGGTGCCCGATAACAGCGCGAATCCAAGCGACAGCACACCCGCATCGAGCGCGTACTTGCCAAGCGACTCATCGAGACGCAGATAGCCAAGCACCGTGAGCGTATAGGCGAGCCGGTTGACCGTGGCCTTCGG
Source organism: Paraburkholderia gardini (assembly GCF_907164545.1). NCBI lineage: Bacteria > Pseudomonadati > Pseudomonadota > Betaproteobacteria > Burkholderiales > Burkholderiaceae > Paraburkholderia > Paraburkholderia gardini. The sequence continues at coordinate 102,183 of NZ_CAJQZB010000012.1, forward strand.
CAGACCCGTGCGCTCGACGAAATCGCGGTTTCCAAGCATCGACTCACCTAGCCTGAATGCGCGCAGCAGTTCAAGGCCGCGCGCGAGTGCAACCACGAATTTGCGGTCGTCGAACGGGTCGGAGGGGGTAGATGCAGGTTTCATCGGGTGATACACTCAGGTCTCATTTGCAAAACATTGTTTCGCACAGCGGAACTTGCGTCAAGTAGAAATCAGGAGAGATACATCATGGCTGAGGCCGCGCATTTTCATTGGGAAGACCCGCTGCTCCTCGATCAGCAGCTCAACGAAGACGAGCGCATGGTGCGCGACGCCGCTGCGGCGTACTCGCAGGACAAACTCGCACCGCGCGTGCTCGAAGCGTTCCGCCATGAAAAGACCGACATCGGGATCTTCCGCGAGATGGGCGAACTCGGCCTGCTCGGTCCCACGATTCCCGAGCAGTACGGCGGCCCCGGCCTGAACTACGTCAGCTACGGCCTGATCGCGCGCGAGGTGGAGCGCGTGGATTCGGGCTACCGGTCGATGATGTCGGTGCAGTCGTCGCTCGTCATGGTGCCGATCTTCGAGTTCGGCTCCGACGCGCAGAAATCGAAGTACCTGCCGAAGCTCGCCGCCGGCGAATGGATCGGCTGCTTCGGCCTGACCGAGCCGAATCATGGTTCCGATCCGGGCAGCATGGTCACGCGGGCAAAGAAGGTCGACGGCGGTTTCTCGCTGTCCGGCTCGAAGATGTGGATCACGAATTCGCCGATCGCCGACGTATTCGTCGTCTGGGCGAAGCTCGAGGAAGACGGCAAGGACGAAATTCGCGGCTTCATCCTCGAGAAGGGCTGGAAAGGTTTGTCGGCGCCCACGATCCACAGCAAGGTCGGTCTGCGTGCCTCGATCACCGGAGAAATCGTGCTGGACGAAGTGTTTGTCCCCGAAGAAAACATGATGCCGAACGTGAAGGGGCTGCGCGGTCCGTTCACGTGCCTGAATTCGGCACGCTACGGCATCGCGTGGGGGGCGCTCGGCGCCGCTGAATCGTGCTGGCATACCGCGCGCCAGTACGTGCTCGACCGCAAGCAGTTCGGCCGGCCGCTCGCCGCGAACCAGCTGATCCAGAAAAAACTCGCCGACATGCAGACCGAAATCACGCTCGGCCTGCAAGGCGTGCTGCGTCTCGGCCGGATGAAAGACGAAGGCACGGCCGCCGTCGAAATCACGTCGATCATGAAGCGCAACTCGTGCGGCAAGGCGCTCGACGTCGCGCGTCTCGCGCGCGACATGCTCGGCGGCAACGGCATTTCGGACGAATTCGGCATCGCGCGCCACCTCGTGAACCTCGAAGTGGTCAACACGTACGAAGGCACGCATGACATTCACGCGCTGATTCTCGGCCGCGCACAGACGGGGATTCAGGCGTTTTTCTGATTCTTGCCGCCGTCTGGCTGGCTGCTTAAGAAAAAACCCCGCTTTCCGGAACCGGAAGCGGGGTTTTTTCCTGCTGGCGAAGGCGTCAGTCTTGAGTATCGCCGACGCGTTTTACCTTATTTGTCCGGCTGCGGCGTCATGCGCAGATACGGACGCAGCGCCTTGTAGCCCTTCGGGAACTTCTGCTTGAGGACCTCTTCGTCCTTCAACGACGGCGCGATCACCACGTCGTCGCCCTGCTTCCAGTTGCCCGGCGTCGCGACAGAATGGCTGTCGGTCAGCTGAAGCGAGTCGATCACACGCAGCACTTCGTCGAAATTGCGGCCCGTGCTCGCCGGATAGGTGATCGTGAGACGCACCTTCTTCTTCGGATCGATCACAAAGAGCGAGCGGACCGTGACCGTTTCGCTCGCGTTCGGATGAATCATGTCGTAAAGCTCGGACACCTTGCGGTCGCCATCGGCCAGGATCGGGAAACCGACGTTCGCAGCCTGCGTCTCGTTGATGTCCTTGATCCATTCCTTGTGCGACGCGGCGCTGTCGACCGACAGCGCGATCGTCTTCACGTTGCGCTTTTCGAACTCGCTGGCGAGGTTCGCGGTCAGGCCGAGTTCGGTCGTGCAGACCGGCGTGAAGTCGGCCGGATGTGAAAACAGCACGCCCCAGCTGTCGCCCAGCCATTCGTGGAACTTGATGCGGCCAACGCTGGAATCCTGCTCGAAATCCGGTGCGACGTCGCCTAGACGTAGACTCATGATGTCTCCTTGATGGGTTCGAATGGTCCGCACATGGTGAAAGCCGCGGCGCTCGGCAAAATTAAAGCATACGGGAAGTGGCGCGCACAATGAACGAACATCTCGTCACTCCCTTATGAGTTTTTGTAATTTTCTCCAAATTGGACGAAACTTGGCGGGCCAGATCAACTCAACCGGAAACCCGGATGGTGCGCAGATGAACAGGTGCGCCACGTTATCTGTTTTTTATCAAGTGGCAATTCGCATGTCGGGAACAGTTCCTGCATCCTGCTCATGTACGCAGTGCACTACGCTCGCCAGCCGTCGTTTCTTTAGTTACGATTCACGCGTAACGTGCCACGAACGGAGCTGTCAATGTCGGAAGTTAACAAGGAGAGATTGATGTCGGATATCAAAAACGTCCTCGCGGACGCAGAGGACCTGCTGAAGCAGGCCGCGAGCGCAACCGGCGAGCGCGCTTCGGAACTCCGTGAAACGGCGCTCACGCGCCTGAAGCAGGCGAGAGAAAAGGCGGCCGATGTCCAGGTTGTGGTCGTCGAGAAGGGCAAGAAGGCGGCGCGCGCAACTGACGATTACGTACACGAGCATCCGTGGGCATCGATTGGCATTGCCGCGGGCGTGGGCGTGCTGGTCGGCTTGTTGATCAATCGCAAATAAGCAGTCACGGCAGTAGCCACCGGGCTCACGTCCGGTGCACTTCCGGCACGGTTGACCGGCGCTCGCCTGGCCGGTCCGCCTTTTCTGGCGCACCTTCCGCCTCCCCATGCGCAACGCGCGAAAGTTATGACGATCGACACCCAATCGCAGCGCGCTGACCACGGTCCGGTACGCCGCATCATCAGTTCCTTCTTTTCGATCCTGCAGACGCGGCTCGAACTGATCGGCATTGAACTGGCCGAGGAAAAAGATCGCCTGCTCACCGTGCTGTTTCTCGGTCTGGCGGCCATGATGCTCGCAACCATGGCGCTCATCGCGCTGACGGCACTTGTTGCCATCACGTTCTGGGATACGTACCGCTGGCAGTCGCTGGCTGCCATCACGGTGGTGTATGCGCTGGCCGCGCTCTTTTGCGGGTTGAAAGCCCGCAACGGTTTGCACAATGCGCCCATCGTTTTCGAGGCAACGCTGAACGAATTCGAAAAAGACCGCGAGATGTTCCGCAAGCAGTGAGGCGAGCGCGGCCGATGTGCCGCGCGGCTTGTTCCGCGCCTTGTTCCGATTTTCCCGACTTTTCTCACTTCTTTCAGGCGCCTTCGACCGAACATGAGCCAACTGCACCCAGACCACACGTTCCGCAGCAAGCGCCCTTCGAAGGAACTCGCTGCGCCGCATCTGCGCGCGCTGCGCAAGGAGCTGCTGCTCGTGCGTGCGGACGTCGAACGCATGGAACTTGTGCAGGCGACTGCGGAACTGCGCCAGGCCGTGACGCATTTCAGCTGGCTCAGGTTTTTTGTTCCGGGCTTTCGCGGAATGCGCTGGGGCGCGCCGAAAGGCAGCGCAGCCGGCATCGGCGGCCTGCTCAAGCAATATCCGCTGCTCAGTTCGCTCGCGTCCCTGCTGCTTGCCAAACCACTCCGTGCGACGGTCGCCGCTGGCGCCAGGCCGGCGCTCAAGTGGGGCAGCCTCGCTCTCGCCGCATGGGAAGCGTATCGGATCTGGCAGCAGGTCAAACAGGACGGCGGTAGTGCGAAGACCAGCCCAGATTCTGGCGCGGGTGCAGCCGGCGCCGATTCGTCACGCGAACGCGAGTGAGTTTCGACATATCGCCGGGCTTGCGGACACCTGTGCGTTGCCGGCGTCGCATCGGCAGCCACCAATCCAGGTGATGCTTCCGTAGACTGGTTCACGTTCATCGCGTGCTCCAGCATTCGTTCGCATTTGCCATCGCGGAATCCCCTGCACTCCGGTTTTTCCGCAAACCGGTCGCATCGATGATGAACGTCCCGCACGCGTCTTCGCGCATCGGCCCGTTTTCGACGGGTCGCGCTTCTACCGAATACCCACCGTTCGTATCGTCCGCACTCAACACATGCAGACGGTAAACCGGTGTGCCGAATGCGGGAGCCTGATCGAGGCCCGCGGGCAAAGCGCCGACGTTCTTCTCCGCCGATGTTTCCAGGTATTGCGCAGCGCGATACAAAGCGGACGCAGCATCGACGCGGTGGCTGCGCGCCACCTGTGCATGCCAGGACGGCACGGCGAATACGGCGAGCACTGCGGCAATCGCCATGGCGATGACGAGTTCAAGCAACGTGAATGCGTCTGCCTTTGAGTTCATGTCGTGTTTCATCCCGTTCAGAATGGTCGGGCGGTGACGCGCCGCCAGTGTCGTTCGGTCTTGCCGCCATCGATGACTATCTGCATCTGCAGCCATACCTGCGAGTCAGGCGCCGCGCCGAAGCCCCGGGCAGTCAGCAGATACGCCTTCGCTTCCGGACGACCCGTCAATCGCCAGCCTTCGGCAAGACACTCGGGCGGTCGTCCCGATCCGGGCCATTGCGCGACAGGCACGATGGCGCCAGCCACAAAGACCGCCTCGCGCTTCCACCCCGCAGGTTCGCCTGTCACCGCTGGCATCGCGCCGGCGCCTTCCGGACTCACCATGTCCGCACACAGGAGCAACGCCGAATCCGCAGCGTGAAATGCCTGCAGGTAGTCCCGCAGGTTTGACGTGCTGCGCGCGGCGGTGAGCGTCGTCTCGAACCAGGCTGCGGACGTCGCCAGCATCATCGACGTAATCAGCAGTACGACCGGCAACGCGGCACCTCGCGTGCGTCCACCGAGGCCGGTGGCTTCGGTTACGGGCCGCGGTGGAATGGCTCGCGTCATGACTGAACAGCCGGACCATTGCGAACCGCGACCCGTCGCCAGAACGCCTGTCTCGCGCGCGTGTCGCTGCCGGTGCCCGACACGCCATCGCAATCGACATAGCCTACGCGCTGCCCACGCGACGCCCCGCGCACCAGAACACACAGGTCGACTGCCACGACCCGGGCCCACTGGTCCGGCGCAAGCGCCGACGCGTCGAACGGTTGCTGCGCGTTTGCAAGCCAGTACTGGATGCGCAGTCGCTCGACGCCCTCGAACACCGGCTGTCCATAGCCCGCCTTGCCGTTGCCTTCGCAATACAGTTCCGGTTCGCCAGTCGAAGCACTGGTCTTCGCGTAGAACCGGTTCACGACCGGTGCGCCCGCGGCAGCGCCACTGACGGTCTGACCGAGACAGTCCGTGGGCTGGCCGGTGGACGAAGGCCACGTCGACACGATGTCGCCGGAATAGCGGATAACGATGCCGTCCGAATGGCTCGCCAGCGCCTCGCAGCCCGGGACGTCATCGGGGCCAGTGGGCCGCGCGCCGGAACAGCCAAAGAGCGCAGCAGACGCATTCGCCGAAGCGGGCGATGCGGCGTCGGCGGACGTGAATCCGGCCATCTGGATCTGCTGTCCAAGCAGCGTCAACGCGCCGATGCCGGTTTCCTCGATGTGAGCGGCGTCGCTGGCGCTCACGAAAGCCGCTCGCTGCGACCGGTAGAGCGCTACGGAACCAGCGGTGATCACGAGTCCGAGTACCGTCGCGATCATCACTTCGAGCAGAGTATGACCGCGCGTAAAGTATCGGCGACGCGTCATTTCGCAAACGCAATCGCAACGCACGCGGTTCCGGCCGGCAACGCGGCGTCCCCGCAAAAATCTGGCGGATCGACCAGGTTGCCCGGCGCGACGTCCCGCGCTTCCCGCACGGCGGCCCACGTCACACGTGCCGTCGCCAGGCCGCCCGCCTGCGCGACGACCGACGTGTCGCCCTTTGGCACCATGCTCGCAACCCGGGTCTTCCAGACGACCGAATCCGTTCCAGTTGCCGGCGATACCCGAAATGCCTCCACCAGCGAGTCAGCCACGAATGCCGCGCGCTCGCGCGTGGTCGTCGCGCCGGCGTGATGCGTCATCCATAGCTGCGTAGAGACCAGCCCAAGTGCCGTGACCGCGGTCACGGCCACAGCCACCATCACCTCCAGCAGAGTGCTGCCCGAACAGTTTCCATGACGGCACATTTTCATGACGACGCCCCGCAAGCGCCTTCGATCACGCGCGCGCGGCCACCGGCCGCGATTCGCACACAGCGTCGCCACCGGTCGCCGCGGGTGGCCGCCGAAGGCGAACGCGGTGCAAACTCGAAGCTGCGAAAACTGCCGATAACCTGACCGGCCGGCGGCGTGAACGCCACATCGGTCAACGTTCCCGTCACACTGACCGCCGCGAGATCCGGCTGCATGCGCAACAGTGACGACCGGCCCGCCCGTTCCAACATCACCGCCCATCCACACGACCAGTCAGCGGTGCCGGCCGGACATGGCTTGCCGGCCGCAAGACAGTGAAGCGCGCTGTCGATCCGGCACACGGTTACGCGCGCGCTCCGCCTGAGCGCTTCCCCACGGGCAAACGCCAGCGTCGAAACGAGTGCTTTCGCACGCGCGTCGACCTGATCACGCACGCGCCACGCAAAAAACGACGGTGTTGCCAGTACGGCAAGTACCGTGAGCAGCGCGATAACAACAAGCGTTTCGACCAGCGTGAATCCATCACCATGTGGAACCGGAAAGGCGTTCATTTTCATCTGCATCCCTGAATGATTCGAAGAATGCAGACAATTTACCGGGCACCTCGAACGCCTACAATCGGCCGGATGGCCAGGTAGCGGACGCGCGCATTCACACGCCAGAATTCAGGCGTGACAGCGACTCAAGGGGAAGGAAATGCGGATGCGCGAAGAACTAGCGCTTGCGGGTGGGCTTGCCAGGCGCGGCAGGAGGCGCGGCCATGCGCCGGAATTCCTCGATCACGTCCTCGAATTCGGAGACGTCCTCGAAGCGCCGGTAGACGGAGGCGAAGCGGACATAGGCGATCGTATCGAGCTCGCGCAACTCGTTCATCACGAGTTCGCCCAGGCGCTCGCTGCGAACTTCGCGCTCACCGCTGCCAAGCAGCTGGTATTCGATACGCGAAGCCGCCGCATCGATTGCATCGGCGGCAACCGGGCGCTTGCGCAGCGCCAGTTGCATGCTCGCGACAATCTTGCGGCGATCGAATTCAGTGCGGCTGCCATCCTTCTTGACAACCGAAGGCAACGCCAGCTCGACCCGCTCATACGTCGTGAAACGTTTGTCGCAGGCCGGGCAGCGCCGGCGCCGGCGAATCGCGGCGCCATCTTCGGACACACGCGAATCAACCACCTGTGTGTCGTCATGCCGGCAGAAGGGGCAGCGCATGGCTGGTTAGCCGTACACCGGGAAACGCTTCGTCAACCCGGCGACCTGTGCGCGCACGCGTTCGATCGTGGCGGCATCTTCCGGGTTGTCGAGCACGTCGGCGATCAGGTTGCCCACCAGTTCCGCTTCCTTCTCACCGAAGCCGCGAGTCGTCATGGCCGGCGAGCCAAGACGCACACCGCTCGTGACGAACGGCTTTTCCGGATCGTTCGGAATGGCGTTCTTGTTGACCGTGATGTGCGCTGCGCCGAGCGCCGCTTCCGCAGCCTTGCCGGTGATGTTCTTCGCGCGCAGGTCGACCAGCATCACGTGGCTTTCGGTGCGGCCCGACACGATGCGCAGGCCTCGCTTCACGAGCGTTTCCGCCAGCACGCGTGCGTTGTCCACCACCTTTTGCTGGTATTCCCGGAATTCCGGCGACAGCGCTTCCTTGAACGCCACGGCCTTGCCGGCGATCACGTGCATCAGCGGTCCGCCCTGAATTCCCGGGAAGATTGCCGAATTGATCTGCTTCTCGAACTCGGCCTTCATCAGGATCACACCGCCGCGCGGGCCGCGCAGGCTCTTGTGCGTGGTCGTCGTGACAAAATCGGAGTGCGGCACCGGGTTCGGATACACGCCCGCGGCCACCAGACCCGCGTAGTGCGCCATGTCGACCATGAAATACGCACCCACCGACTTCGCGATCTTCGACAGGCGTTCGAAGTCGATGCGCAGCGCGAAAGCCGACGCGCCGGCGATGATCAGCTTCGGCTTGTGTTCCTGGGCAAGCTTTTCAGCCGCGTCGTAGTCGATGTCTTCGGCTTCGTTCAGGCCGTAGCTCACGACGTTGAACCACTTGCCCGACATGTTGACCGGCGAGCCGTGCGTCAGGTGACCGCCGTGAGCGAGGCTCATGCCCATGATCGTGTCGCCCGGCTTCAGCATCGCGAAAAACACGCCCTGGTTTGCCTGCGAGCCCGAGTTCGGCTGCACGTTCGCGGCTTCGGCGCCGAACAGCTGCTTCACACGGTCGATCGCCAGCTGTTCCGCGATATCGACGTACTCGCAGCCACCGTAGTAGCGCTTGCCCGGATAACCTTCCGCGTACTTGTTCGTGAGTTGCGAACCCTGCGCGGCCATCACGGCGGGGCTCGTGTAGTTTTCGGACGCGATCAGTTCGATATGGTCTTCCTGACGGCGGTTTTCCTGTTCGATCACCTTCCAGAGTTCGGGATCGACGTTGGCGATGGTGCTTTTGGCTCTGTCAAACATACGGTTTCCGTTAAATGTGTTCAGGTTGACCGGATCGTGCGCCGAATTGTGTGCAGAAGGCGTAGCGGGTATGCGGCGCTGCTGGCGGCTGGGCCAGCCTTGACGTGGCGGATGGAGATGTACCGTACACGCGAGGCAAGGCAGCCACCGGCGGCGCAAAATATCGCGCGCGGATCACGGCTGCCCAGGCGAACGGCAAAAACGGCACCCTGCGCTTCACGGTGGGTTGTTCCACCTTGAACCCCGAGGGTTCTATCGCCAGTCACGCAGGGGTGAGCGCGTTAGTTTATTTGAAGCGCATCGAATAGGCAACCACGCTACAGGCCCCGCCGGAGCGTACCTCGCAGCGTTGTTTTGCGGGCAGAAGCTATCCGGGCGGGCAAGTCATGCAAGTCGCGCCACACAGCGCTTCGAGCATGACATCGGGCCGGGGGCCAGGGGCATCAGCTCCGGAGGCACGGGCTTCGTAAAATCGCCGCCAGCTACCCACGCGAACCCGGGGCACCAGCCGCGGTCACGACACTCGCCCCAGACAGTCAGGGTCTTCCCTTGCCGCAGCGCCGCATTGGAAGTAGGCTTGGCACCTTATTTTTCTCCACCGACCAGGGAGCAGCAATGATCGTCTTCGTCACAGGGGCGTCCGCAGGGTTTGGCGCCGCCATCGCCCGGGCCTTCGTCAAGGGCGGCCACAAGGTGGTCGCCACCGCGCGCCGCAAGGACCGCCTCGACGCACTCGCCGGCGAACTCGGCGACGCGCTTCTTCCGTTCGAACTCGACGTACGCGACCGGGCGGCCGTCGAAGCCGCACCCGCCTCGCTGCCGGCGGAATTCGCCGCCGTCGACGTGCTCGTCAACAACGCGGGCCTCGCGCTCGGCCTCGAACCGGCCCAGCGCGCGGAACTCGACGACTGGACCACGATGATCGACACAAACTGCACGGGCCTCGTGCAGGTGACCCGGGCACTGCTGCCAGGCATGGTCGAGCGCAATCGCGGCCATGTGTTCAACCTGGGCTCGGTCGCGGGCAGGTGGCCGTATCCGGGTGGCAACGTCTACGGCGCGACCAAGGCCTTCGTGCGTCAGTTCAGCCTGAACCTGCGCTCCGATCTGGCCGGCACCGCGATCCGCGTGACGGACATCGAGCCGGGCCTGTGCGGCGGGACCGAATTCTCGAACGTGCGTTTTCGCGGCGACGACGAAAAGGCGGCCAACATCTATCAGAACGTGCAGCCGCTGACCGCCGAAGACATCGCCGATTCGATCTACTGGATCGCGACGCGCCCCGCGCACGTCAACATCAACACGATCGAACTGATGCCCGTGGCGCAGACGTTTGCGGGCCTTAGCATCCATCGCGGCTAACAGATACCAGGCGGAACGCGCACCGAAAATCGGGATAGCGACGCGCGTTCCGGTAAAATGCGCGCCATGGATATGTCTACCAGTCAGCCCGGCACGGAAATCGGCTTCACCTGGCCGATCCGGGTGTACTACGAAGATACCGACGCCGGCGGCATTGTTTTTTACGCGAATTACCTGAAGTTATTTGAGCGGGCGCGTACCGAATGGCTGCGCGCGTGCGGCGTGGACCAGACCCGGCTCGCGGACGAAACCGGCGCGATCTTCATCGTGCGCAGCACCGCGCTCGACTATCGCGCACCGGCCCGTCTCGACGACATGATCACCGTCGTCAGCCGGATCGAGCGGCTTGGCCGGGCATCGGTCGACTTTGCGCAGGAAGCATGGCGAGAAGGAACGCTGCTTGCTGCGGGGAGCATCCGGGTTGGCTGCGTCGAGCGCACCTCGATCAGGCCAACTGCTATTCCTCCCTCTGTGCTTGCCGCGCTGCGGCGCGGTCCAGCCGGAGCCAGCGTGTCAACCGCGGGGGTCTGAGCACCGTTGTCTGGGTGCCAGTGAACTCGTATCGATCAGGCAACACAAAGCATGGTTCGGCCAGCGCCTAGCTGATGTTTTCCGTTTCCCGACGGAAAGCTTCGATAAGCCCTTCAGCCGGACGCCCCTTCCGGGACGTTACAGCGAACCTATATGAACACTACACAAGATCTGTCGATCATTTCCCTCGTTCTTAACGCGAGCCTGCTGGCGCAGGCAGTGATGGCGCTATTGCTGCTGCTGTCGCTGATGTCGTGGACTTTCATCTTCCGCAAGTGGTTTGCGATTCGCCGTGCGCGCGTGCAGACCGAGCGCTTTGAACGCGATTTCTGGTCGGGCGGCGACCTGCAGGCGCTGTATCAAAGCGCCGCGAACAACCGTCATACGATTGGTGCGCTCGAACGCATTTTCGAGTCGGGCATGCGCGAATTTCTGAAGGGCAAGGAAAAGCGCCTCAACGATTCGGGGGCGATCCTCGACGGCGCCCGCCGTGCAATGCGGGCAGCCTTCCAGCGTGAGATGGACGTGCTCGAAGCGAATCTCGCGTTCCTCGCTTCGGTTGGCTCGGTCAGCCCATATATTGGTCTCTTCGGCACGGTGTGGGGGATCATGAATGCGTTCCGCGGTCTCGCGAACGTGCAGCAGGCCACGCTCGCCAACGTCGCGCCAGGCATCGCCGAAGCGCTGACGGCCACCGCCATCGGCCTCTTCGCCGCCATTCCGGCCGTGGTCGCGTACAACCGCTACGCACACGACATCGACCGCCTCGCGATCCGCTTCGAAACCTTCATCGAAGAGTTCTCGAACATCCTGCAGCGCCAGGCGCACTAAGGAGTCCACGATGGCCGGTTCCTCCCGTTCCAGCAGCATGCGCGGCAGCCGTTCGCGCCGCGCGATGGCGGACATCAACGTCGTGCCGTACATCGATGTGATGCTTGTGTTGCTCGTGATTTTCATGGTGACCGCGCCGCTCGTCGCGCCATCGATCGTCAATCTGCCGACCGTCGGCGGCGCCGCGCCGCAGCAGCAGACACCGCCCGTGATCGTCAACATTCGCGCCGACGGCAACATGAGCGTCAAGTACAAGGACGACGCGGGCACGCAGCAGCAGGAAGACATGACGAGAGCGGACCTGAACGGCTTCATCACCGACCGTGCGCAGACGCATCCCGACCAGCCGGTCGTGATCGCCGCCGACAAGACCGTCAAGTATGAAGTCGTGATGAACGTGATGTCCGATCTGAAAGCTCGCGGCGTCAAACGCGTTGGATTGCTCGTCAAATCGCAATGATCCGGAAGAATTCCGCCGCTCCCGTCCGACCGCCGCGTGAACGCGGCACATGGCGCGCGTTCGTGCTCGCGCTGGTGATGCACGTGCTGCTCGGGTTCTTCCTGTATCACGGCATTCACTGGCAGAACAGCACGCCGGCCGGCGCCGAAGCCGAGTTGTGGACCGCCGTGCCGGATACACCCATGCCGCGACCGGTTCCGCCGCCACCGCAACCGGTCGCCCCTGCCCCTCCCGTACAGGACGAGCAGGCCGACATCGCACTGCAGGAAAAGAAACGTCAGCAGGAGGAAGCCGCGCGTCAGGCACAACTGGCCGAGCAACAACGCCAGAAGCTGCAGGCGCAGCAGGAAGCCGAAGCGAAACGTCAGCAGCAACTCGCACAACAGCAGGCCGCAGACCTCGCCGCGCAGAAAGCCGCCGCGCTCAAGCAGAAACAGCAACTGGCCGACAAGCTCAAGCAGCAACAACTCGCCGAGCAGCAGAAGCAGGATCAGTTGAAGCAGCAAAAAGAAGAACAGCAGAAGGATGAGCAGCAGGCCAGGGCCGACGCACAGAAGAAAGCGGACGCCGAAAAGGCTGCGAAGGCAAAGGCCGCGCAGGCGCAGGCCGAAGCACAGGCGAAGAAGGTCGACACCGAGCGCCGCGCGCGTCTCGCGCAGATGCAGGGCATGGCCGGCGGCGAAGGCTCGACGGGCCAGGGCCTCGCGAAGAGCGGCACGGGCAGCGGCGCGGGCGGCAATGCGGCGTCGGCAGGTTACGCGGAGAAAGTGCAACGGCGTGTGCGTCCGAACATCGTGTGGGCCGGCGATACGCAGGGCCTCGAAACGGTCGTGGCCGTGCGCTGCTCGCCGACGGGTACATTGTTGAGCGCAACGATCACACGTGGCAGCAGCAACACCCAGTGGGACGATGCCGCCTTGCGCGCGGTCCAGCGTTCGGATCCGATGCCGCTCGACACGAATGGAAAAACGCCGGCCAGCTTTACGATTACGTTGCGGCCGGCAGGTTGATGGCAGACGCGCGCCCTTGTGCTGCAAGGAGCGCGCCCGGGAACGAATTGTGCAATTCCGGGTCTGTCTGCTGTCGTATTGTGGTAGAAATCCCGTTTTTGGAGAATCCATACAGCATGAGTTTGATGACCAAGTCAGGCCTGAGGGTGCTCCTGGCGTCGTGCCTGATCGCGGCGGGCAGCAGCGCACACGCGCAACTCAACGTACTCGTTACGGGCGTTGGGTCTACCCAGTTTCCGATCGCTACAGCGAATTTCGCTAACGAAGCGAATTCTCCCCAGCAGATCAGTACGATCGTGCGCCAGGATCTGCAGCGCAGCGGCAAATTCACCAACATCGATGCGGGTGCCACACCCGTAGCCGAAACCGATTCCGTCGACCTCGGCAGCTGGAAGGCCAAGGGTGCCGATGCATTCGTATCCGGCAGTGTGAACCACCTGTCGAACGGCCAGTACGAAGTGCGCTTCAAGCTCTACGACACCGTCAAGCAGCAGAGCCTCGGCGGCCTCGTGCTCGTGAGCCCCGAAAGCGGTCTGCGCATGAGCGCGCACAAGATCGCGGACTACATCTACGCAAAGCTGATGGGCTCACGCGGCGTGTTCGCCACGCGTCTGTCGTACGTCATCAAGACGGGCAACCGTTATCAGTTGCAGGTTTCCGATTCGGACGGCCAGGACGCGCACATCGCGCTCTCCAGTCCGGAGCCGATCATTTCGCCGGCGTGGTCGCCGGATGGCACGAAGGTCGCCTACGTGTCGTTCGAGAAGAAGAAGCCGATCGTCTACATTCACGATCTGCCTACGGGTCGCCGGATTATCGTCTCCGACCAGAAGGGCAACAACAGCGCGCCCGCGTGGTCGCCGGACGGTCGTACGCTCGCGATAGCGCTGTCGCGCACCGGCAACACGCAGATCTTCAGCGTCAACGCCGATGGCAGTGGCCTGCGTCGCCTGACGCAGGGCAGTTCGATCGATACGGAACCCGCGTTCTCGCCTGACGGCCAGTGGATCTATTTCACGAGCGACCGCGGCGGCGCCCCGCAGATCTACAAGATGCCGGTTCAGGGTGAAAGCAGCGGTGCTGCGCAACGCGTCACGTTCTCAGGTAACTACAACACAAGTCCGCGCGTGAGCCCGGACGGCAAGGAACTCGCGTACATTTCGCGCGTGGGTGGTGCCTTCAAGCTGTATTTGCTGGATTTGCAGACCGGCGCGGCAACAGGGCTCACCGACACGACACATGACGAATCGCCCAGCTTCGCGGCGAACGGTCAGTACATTCTTTACGCCACTCAGGTGAACGGCCGTGGCGTGTTGGCCGCAGTGTCGACCGATGGTCGTACCCGACAGGTCCTGTCCGTTCAGGGCGGCAACGTTCGCGAGCCGTCCTGGGGCCCGTTTATGCAATAACGTTTATGCAATAACACACAAGGAGAGTAAAAAATGATGTCCAAACTTCGTATCGCATTTGCTGTATTGATGCTCGGCGCGCTTGCCGCCTGTCATTCGGGCGTGAAGCTCGATGAAAACGCCAACAAGGGGGGCGCGGTCAGCACTCAACCGAACCCGAACGCGGTTGCCCAGGTGAACGTCGATCCGCTGAACGATCCGAACAGCCCGCTCGCCAAGCGCAGCATCTATTTCGACTTCGACAGCTACTCGGTCAAGGACGACTACCAGTCGCTGCTGGGCCAGCACGCGCAATACCTGAAGAGCCATCCGGAGCGTCACGTGCTGATCCAGGGCAACACCGACGAACGCGGCACGAGCGAGTACAACCTGGCACTCGGCCAGAAGCGTGCTGAAGCTGTGCGTCGTTCGCTGTCGCTGCTGGGCGTGCCTGATTCGCAGATGGAAGCTGTGAGTCTCGGCAAGGAAAAGCCGCAGGCAACGGGTCACGACGAATCGTCGTGGGCGCAGAACCGCCGCGCAGACCTCGTGTACCAACAGTAACGGATGATGAGCAGAATGACGCATCGTTTCTCCTGGCTGCGGGTTACCGCAGCGGCCTGCGTCGCGGGGACGGCCTTGATGGCCGGACCGGCGCACGCTGGCATGTTTGACGACGATCAGGCCCGTCAGGCGATCCTCGATCTGCGTACCAAGACCGACAGCCTGTCGAGTCAGTTGTCCGCAGCACAGCGCACGATCCTCGATCAGTCCAACCGTCTCGACCAGCTGAACCAGCAGGTCGCTACGCTGCGTGGACAGAATGAGGACATGGCCAATCAGCTCGCGACTGTGCAGAAGCAGCAGAAGGACTACTACACCGACCTCGATGGCCGGCTGAAGAAGTTCGAGCCGCAGCAGCAGACAGTCGATGGCGTGCAGGGTGTGGTGCAGCCGGGTGAAACAGACGCGTTCAACGCCGCCTCGCAGCAGTTCCGCAGCGGCGATTTCAAGAACGCGGCTGCGTCGTTCCGCGCGTTCATCGCGAAGTATCCGCAGAGCCCCTATCAGCCGACCGCGCAGTACTGGCTCGGCAACGCGCAATATGCATTGCGCGATTACAAGGGCTCGACGGCGACGTGGCAAGGCGTCGTGAAGAATTACCCGCAGCATCCGCGTGCGCCTGAAGCGCTGCTCGCGATTGCAAACAATCAGCTCGAACAGGGACAGAAGGCAGCCGCCCGCAAGACCCTGGAGCAGATCGTCGCGCAATACGGCAGCTCGGACGTGGCGCAGTCGGCTCAAAGCAAGCTGTCGCAGATCAAGTAAAGACAGCTGCTCGCAGTACAGCGCGTAGTATCGGTATCTGTGTCATGCGACGCGCGCCTCTCGCTGAAAAGCCCGGAGCACCCAGTGCTCCGGGCTTTTCTCTTTGGCGCACCGGGGGCGCGGCAGGTTGACATGTGCGCCCCTCCATCGCTATAATCTCGCTTCTCTTTTGGGTCGTTAGCTCAGCTGGTAGAGCAGCGGACTTTTAATCCGTTGGTCACAGGTTCGAATCCCGTACGGCCTACCAAGAAAATCAAAGGGTTACAGGCCTTACGCCTGTAACCCTTTGTCCGTTTACGGGCTCATGTAGGCACCGTGTAGGCATTTTGGGTCGGCATCAATCCATATCGATCAATCTGCCTTCCGGCAAAATGCTGTCACATGCGTGGCAGCAAAAATATATCGAAGAGTTCGCCGAGAAGCGGACTTACAACAGATCACCTACGCTGTCCGGCATCGCCAACCACTCGCTTCCTGCATTCACGACCGCCTTGAGGGGACACCGATGACTGTTTTCACCATAGGCTACGAAGGACTGGACATCGACACGTTCATGTCCCTGCTCACAGAGCACGGCGTTGAGACCATTGTGGACATCCGCGAGCTGCCTCTGTCGCGCAAGCCCGGCTTCTCAAAGAAAGCGTTAGCCAGTGTGCTGAACCTCTCCGGCTTGGAATATGTCCATATGGTCAATCTCGGCTGTCCCAAGCCCGTACGCGATCGCTACCGGGAGGACGGCAACTGGAAGCGCTACACCGGCGGATTCCTCAAGTATCTGAAGACACAGACGGCAGCTATCGCAGACCTGTCCGGCCTGGTGAGTTCGTCGAACTGCGCCCTGCTCTGCTACGAGGCTGACTTCAATTTCTGCCACCGCTCAATGGTCGCCAATGCAGTGCGGGAGCACTGCGGTGCTGACGTCGAACACATCTCCAGCGCGAACACTAAAACAGCGCGCCTTGCCGGTCGTCAGCTGGCTTGCGCTTAGGCGGGTAGATCAGACTGATGATCAGCCACTGGTCCTGAAACCGATGCTGGTTACCCATCAAGAACATCAGCTCCTTGCTACCCAGATCTTCCTCCAGCTTGGCGCGGAACGGCTTCTCCCACTCACTACGATGGCTTTCGCGGCATTTCCAGAAGAGCGCTCCCGCTTCCCAGTCGACGATCTTGTGCTTATGCTCCTTCTCGCCGTCCGGCGTATCACAGACGTATCGGTAGTAGAAGTCGAACGGCACCTTGCGAAGCTGCTTCACCTGCTTGCGCTCTTCCGCCTCAGAAAAGAGATTGCCCTGCATCTGTTCTTGCAGCAGCTTCTCCCGCTCATCATCCGTCCAATCCGGGTTGCGGGCCTTGATTATGTCGAGGCCGAGTAACCGCTTCGGACGCAGGAGTGCGAGCGATAATCCATCTGCAAGCCTCGCCGCGTCGATGGCATCAAAGCTACCAAACGCAGGTATCTTGTCTAACCACTCCCACCGCGACGACCACTCTTTCTTGGGCTCGATCACATTGCCGCAATTGATTGTGTCGACATAGACCTTGTGGCTCTCGGGCCGGTGATCCTTTGTAGCCTTTTCGATGCGCACGTCAATCCACTGCCACTTCCTGAACTGCTGCCCGTCCTCGACCATTCGGAATGGCACCGGGAACAGGCGCCGCATTGCGCCGCTCTGAGCGATGCCCGCGACGCATGAGGTTTCTACGTACTGCGCGCTTGGCGAAGGGTAGGTCTTCGCCAGAATCAGGATGCGCTCGACTCGCCCCAGTGCCATTGCTTTCCCCCTCTTCTCGTGTGCAAATACGTCCGCGCAGCAGCAATGCCTCGCAGTCTGTCATGCAACATCTGCTTATCCCGACACTACAGCGAGGCCAAATACAATACGGCGCCCCCATCGAGCTCCAATATGGCTGACGCGCCCGGTCACCGCGGCTACTGAGCAGCAGTGTCAGCCGGAGAAATTCCGCTCATACCCTTCCATTTTCTGCCCCCCGCTGCGACAGACAGCTTCGACCTATACCTCGATAACGACAGGGAAGGGGAAAGCTCCTCGACGCAGCGAGCCGGCGAGGAAGAGTGATTAGGCATCACTGCCGTCGTGACCCGCCTTCTGAGAACGGTCAGTCATCTCCTCTATCGCGTTCTCGAACAAATGAAGGAACTGTGGCGCCAGTCGGTCTGTCACCTTCACAAGGCCACTTTTGCTAAAAGACAATTGACCTCGAATCATCTGCGCCATAACCTCGTACACGGCCGTATCGACCACATAGGCCTTGCCTGTTGTATCCCAGACCGACTGAAGGTCTATCCCCTCCTTCGAAGCCAGCTCAACACGTCCGACTACATGTCGATCAAACACGACATTAATAAGCTTCAGACCTACGAGGCGAATTTGATCGAACTCTGAAAAAAACGGCGGTGGCTCTGCGTCGCTGAACAAAATTGGCTGAATTGAGAAGCCGTAGCCGGCGACCCGCCCTAACTCGTTCATCAGCATCCGAACGGACTTGCCAGGATTATCGACACGCAAAAACGTAGCGTTTCCGCGTGTGAAAAATTTGAGATCGACAAAGCTTACGGTGGAGACGGCTTGTGTCATAGGATTGCCGTCGTCGTCGAACGCAATCGCCGAGACCGTTGACCGCCATGCGAAGCGAACGCGGACGCCAGGTTCATCTGACGAGCGCGCTCGGAATCCGCACTCGGATTCGGAAGTTAGGGGCGACGCCAAAAGAGCCGCCACTAAACTGGGCAAACTGATCGGCAGCGACAGCTTGTACCATTTGAATCGCAGAGTCATAATCTCAAGCCTTCGGAGTTGTCGACTTTGCCCAGATTTCGTCAGCGTACTTCTTCGATGCCTTTTCAATCAGAGAGGAGAGCCGCGCCACCTCGTCCGGACGCGGACTACGACGCTTCCGAGTCACGAGCCCGTCCTCGCAAGGGTATACGCCGCGTACCAGATATGAAAATCCAGTGCAGTCTCTCGGATTATCGAAATGCGCGTCGAGTTCAAAGACATGCCCCTCGCCCATCGCTTCCCTTACCATCCAGACAGTCCGGATAGTATAAAAATCGGCCGACTTGCTAATAATGTCGCGAAGCTCGTCTGACTGTTCTACCCCCTTACCCCGAAGCGCGATCCGTTCGATTCGACTGTCCCCACTGCCGTCACTCACGGCCGTATCGTCGTCGGAGATTTCGTCGTCAGTCACTTGCTCGTCCGGCGTGCTCCGATAGACATATAGCTCGGTCACGTCGTACTTTCCCATTCCCTCAAGGCCGTGAATCAGCTTGTAGAAGAATTCACTGCGAAGGCTTGGGACAACAACGTCATAGAGAGACACGACCCGACGCTCAAGCGTCAGTGAATTTCGCTTCTCGACAGAGGCAAGGAAAGCCTCTCGCACATTGTTTACATAGTCGTTCTGGGAGTTGCGAACAATATAGCTGCCCCCTTCCTTAAGAAACTGAACGACCCCGTCCCGATGCTGCACCTGCTTGAATTCCGTCTTTGCGTAGTCGACGACTGAATACTGAACCACGACCGTGACGTCATCACCGTTTTTTGTTACTTGCACAACATCGCCATCGCGCTCCAGTTCGGCCTTAACAGCAGCAATCGCCGACTCGATCTGATCGACCTTCAGTGGCGTTGCAATCTCTAGAGCGGTCACTTTTTCCCGCCGCGATGCTACGCCAAGGCGGCCAGCGATACGCTCGTGATCCTGAAAGTCATGCACAAGGCGGCTGAAATACCTCGCAAGTTCTGACTTATCAGTGTGTTTCGATACAAGGACGTTTCGATCCGCAAAAAGCTGTCGGACTGTCGGCAGATCGACGCGATACTGACTAAGCGCATCAAAAACGTTCTTATCGGTAGCGTAATAGATCGAAGGGCCATGCGCGGGCTTTTTCATTTGCCGTCTCCTTCTCGCCACCCCAGTTTTGCGGGTGAGTAGTTGTCGGTCACTGCGACGATATGTTCGAGCTTGATTGCGTCGAGGACGGCGGCCCTGGCAGGATCGAAACCCCACGCTTTGCTATATCGATTCTTCGCAACCAGAAAATTGCTCTGGATTTCATCGTCCGGCATTTTGTGGCAAACACGCACGCGAACGTGTGACTCGATATCCAGCAGTTGTAAGCGTGATAGGCTATCCAGAAAATACTCGAACTCCATCACGCTTGTTCCTGGGCGGTTGTAATACACGACATAGCCCGCCCGCACTTTGTCCGTCCCGCTATGCTTTATGACAGCATATGGGGCGGTCAGTGTCTCCACCGTGGCCGCCTGTCCCCAGACATCGCCTTGCCGCCGCCAGAGAACCAGGTCAGGGTAGTAGAACGTGTAGTCCTCGGACAGGTCTTTGCGTTGAAGCAGCTTGCTGAGATCGTTGGCGACCGAATAGAGGCGATTGATATCCTGCGGACCGAGGACGTGCAGATACGTGTTTTTGGCAATAGGAAGAGCTGAGAGGTCTATCTTCCTCAACGTATCTGTGAATTCATGCTTGAAATCGTGATCGTGGTTGTGGACAAAGAGCAAACCCCGCACGTCACACTGTTCCGATGGGTCCATCACATGCCGCTTTCGCCACTCCTCCGAAACGCTTGCACATTCGACGGACAACGCCAGTGATTTGAGCGCAGTTCGTAGACTCGTCGGCGTGATCGACGACTGGCCGTAGCTTTTCAGATCGGTATTGAGATAGATTTTTCGACCGAGATAGGGATCATCGTAATAGAAAACGACGTCAGTCGGATGCGTTAGCTTTTTCCCTCCGCCTGCGGTCTTGTGCTCATCGTTTGTGCACGTGAAATTTTTGTTTGTCGCAGGATGAATATTCCACCGAAAATATTCAAAAATATCTTCCGATATCTTGGTGGCAACTTCCCCAATGTTTTGCGTTTCGGCCATGAGAATGATGCGTATTAGTTATTGGTCTACCACTTACGCGACAAGTATAACGCCCCGAGTTTGCCAAGATGGCACGTTGCAATGTTTCGAAGCTACTGATTGCAGTCATGCATCCAGACTTCATGCCGTGCGCAGGCCGAAGCTCCCTGGTGAAACATGCTGACGGAACCCAACGCAGCCTCCCCATTTTGAAAGCGTGGGCGCTGCACGTCCATTCCAGCTGACGCCGATTCGGCAGATAAAGAGACATAACATCCACAGGCGAGGCAGCTTGTAGACGTCCGCACGACACCCGGATCGGAGAAAATCTCACGCATATATCACCTCATTGAGCATCCATTCGGAATGCCTTGGCAACGCTGCTTGCCCTGAATCTTCATGAGGCTGATATATGGCACATTCGCATACTTGTCCCCGCTGCGGTTCGCAACACATTACCACTCACGATACCGCTCGCAAGGTTGGAGGAGCCATCGGAACCGCAGCCGGGGCTTTCGGGAGCGCGGCCGCTGCACTGGGTGGTGCAGAAGCCGGTGCAACCCTCGGTCTGATTGCCGGCCCCGTCGGCTCCATCTTTGGTGGATTGGCCGGGGGCCTCTTGGGCGCCCTATTCGGTGGAGCTGCGGGCTGTGCCGCCGGGGGCGCTCTCGGCGGACAGATTGACGACACTCTCCTTGACAATTTTGAATGTCTGGCGTGCGGCCATTCCTTCGGCCAGCAGCACGTGGCCTGACGCCTGACGGCTCCTTCGCTTTTCCAATTTCCCTGCGCAATGCCTACAGCCCTTCGGGGCTGTAGGCATTTCTGCTTTCTGTTTCTTGTTCCTATCAGGAGTATTTCATGCATTTGGTGCAATCCATGGCGTATGTCAACGAAACCCCGTGGCACGGACTGGGCAACCGGCTCGCCCCGAAACAGCCTATCGAAGTCTGGGCGAAGCAGGCTGGCATGAACTGGTCTATCGAGGAAACCGAGGTGCGATTCGTCTCCGGTAGCTCCGGCTCCAGCCTCGGCTCGATTCATGCGTTTCCCGAACAGAAGGTGTTGTACCGCTCGGATACCAAGGCTCCGCTGTCCGTCGTCTCGTCCCGCTATCAGGTTGTGCAGCCCCAATCCATTCTCGAGTTCTACCGCGAGCTGGTCGACGTGGGAGGCTACGAACTGGAGACTGCTGGCGTGCTGAAAGACGGCAAGAAGCTGTGGGCACTCGCGAAGACCGGGCAAAGCGCCATGCTCAAGGGCCGCGATGAAGTCCTCGGCTATCTGCTGCTCGCGACCGCATGTGACGGCAGCCTCTCTACGACAGCCCAGTTCACCTCCGTGCGGGTCGTATGTAACAACACGCTCGCTATCGCATTGGGTGACAGCACGGGCGCGGTGAAAGTCCCCCATCGCAGCCAGTTCGATGCTCAGGCCGTCAAATGCCAGCTCGGCATCGCCATCTCGTCATGGGACGGCTTCATGGCACGGATGAAAGCCCTGTCCGAATGCAAGGTCAACGGCACCGCTGCCGAAGCTTTCTATCGGCGCGTGCTGACCTACACGTCTACGGAAAGCGGCGCATCCGTTCCTGCCACCAACGACCGGGCCATTAAAGCGGTACAGGAACTGTTCGCAGGGCGTGGCAAAGGGGCCGACATGGCCTCTGCAACCGGCACGGCATTTGGTCTACTAAACAGCGTAACCGAATTTGTCGATCATCATCGCCGCGCGCGTAGTGACGACAACCGTCAGGACGCCGCTTGGTTTGGTACAGGCGCCACCATTAAGCAGAAAGCATTCGAAGAGGCCATGAAACTCGTCTCCTGAATCCATGTCGTTTTCCCCATACATGCCCGGCCGGGTCTCCCCGCCGGGCATTTTCATTGATGGAGGTGAATATGTCGTTACCTGAACCTCTGCCGCATCACAGCAATCGGCCTGCGTTGCGGCTCGTCGAGACGAAGGACATGCGGCGCGAGGACTGGCTTCAGGTGAGGAAATCCGGGATCGGCGCGTCGGATGCCGCTGCTGCGGTTGGCCTGAGTCCGTATCAGAGTCAACTGGAACTGTGGCTAACGAAAACCGATCGTGACACGACTCTGCCGAAACCCGATCCGGACGATACGACTGAGCCTGTCTTCTGGGGAACAATTCTAGAGCCCATCGTCGCTGCATCCTACACAAAGCAGACTGGCAACCGGGTCAGGCGGGTCAACGCTGTGCTTCGGCATCCGACTATACCGTGGATGCTCGCTAATCTGGACCGTGAGGTAGTCGGCGTGCCTGGCGTGCAGTTGCTCGAATGCAAGACAGCCGGCGAGTTCGGTGCGCGCCTCTGGCGAGACGGCGTTCCCGAATACGTGCAGTTGCAGGTGATGCATCAGTTGGCCGTGACTGGCAAGCAGGCAGTCGATGTGGCCGTGTTGCTCTGCGGCCAGAAGCTGGACGTGCATCGCATCGAGCGCGACGACGCGCTTATCGCGCGGTTGGTTGAACTGGAAGCGGCGTTCTGGCGGTACGTCGAAACCGATACGCCACCGCCAGCGGACGGCTCGGAATCGGCAGATCGCGCACTACGCTGTCTGTACCCCGGCACTGGTGGTACGGTCGATTTCACCGATGATCGCCGACTGTCGTCGGCCTTCGCCGATCTGGTCGCCGTGCGGACCGAGATCGAAGCGCGTCAGGCTGTCGAAGCCAAGCTGAAACAAACCATCGCGCAAGCCATGCGAGAGGCCGACCGCGCGCAGTTCGAGACGGGGTCGGTGTCGTTCAAGCGCAGCAAGGACGGCACGGGCGTCGATCTCAAACAACTGCTTGCCGATCATCCGCACCTTGCCACGCAGTACGCGATCACGAAGCCGGGCACGCGCCGGTTCCTCGTGTCGGTCTGATTTCCGTTCCCGCCGTTCCCCCTTCCGTTTCACATCCCACTGTTTACGTATACAGGAGAGTTCCATGCTCAAAGGCTTGGCTATTACGCCCCCAACCGTAGGAAGGATCTCGATAGGCCGCGTCGTCGAGAAAAATGGCAAGCGCCTCCCCGAGAAGGACGACGCGTTTACGATCACGACTCAAGTGCAACAGCGCGGGGAGTGGCTGTTGCATCCGCTCAACGAAGAACTACGCAAGGCTACGACCGGCAAACTGCGCGCGATCCCCGTGCGCTTTCTGTTCAACGATCCCGACCTGAACCTGCGTGCTGAGTATTCGTGCTTCGACCGTGAGACTGGCCGGCCGGTGTGCGTCGGCAATGGCGAAACTTGCCGCCGTGCTACGGATGCCGGTATCGAGGAACTGTCGTGTCCGTCACCGGATGGCTGCACCTTTGGCCAGAACGGCGCCTGCAAACCCTACGGCCGGTTGAATGTGCTGATCGGCGACGAGGACGAGATGGGGAGCTTCCTGTTTAGGACGACCTCGTATAACTCAATCCGTACCTTGGCCGCACGTCTGCATTACTTCGCGGCAGTCTCGGGGGGACTGCTGGCCTGCCTGCCGCTCGAACTGAAGCTGCGCGGCAAGTCCACGACGCAGAGCTATCGCTCGGCCATCTACTACGTCGATCTCGGCGTGCGCGCAGGCAGCACGCTCGAAGCCACGATCATCGAAGCACGCGAGCTGGATGCGCGACGCAAATCGGCAGGATTCGATCAGGCTGCGCTCGATGCCGCAGCACGCGCCGGATTTGCGAATGGCGCGTTCGAGGACAGTATCGAGGAAAGCGCTGCGGTCGCCGAAGAATTTTATCCGGCGGAGTCTAGTGCCGGCGGTAGTCACGGTGACGGTCACGACGATACCCACGCAACGACCAATCGCAGCCTGAAAGACCGGCTGGATCAGCGTGCTGCGCTGCTCGGCGGGAAAGCGGCATGACGCGTCGCGTGGCACTCATTCTGGCTGTCGTGGCAACTGGCACCGCCATCTGTATGTCAGTGCTGGCCGGCTGGCAGCGCGGTGGGTGGTTGCTGGAACGGCTCGTGTGGGTCGCGGTCGGTGTCGTGCTGGTTGCTGGCGCACACGTACTGCCGGCACTGTGCCGATCCGCGCCGCTCGCGGTGCGCGGCATCGGCACGCTGCTCTGGCTAAGCTGTATGGCTACGGCATCGTATTCGCACGCGACGTTCTTCCTGCTGTCGCAGTCGCACGCTGGCGACGTTCGGGTATCGGCATTGCCGGACGCCAATACTCCCGTACATCGCAGTCTCACCGCCGTCATGGCAGATCGTGCATTAGTCACAGCGCAACTGGCCCAAGCCAATGCCCGTCGCTGCACCGGTGACTGCCCGATACTGAGCGGGCGTCGCGCCGGATTGTCGGCTCAACTTGATGCGCTGAATACGGAAGCCAGTGAAGTCCGACGAGATCAAACTGTCGAGGATCGCACTGAAACCCGCATCGGTGCGGCCCGTGCCGATCCAGTCACGGCGCGGCTCGCGGCGATATTCGACGTGGCTGCAACGAAGCTCGATCTGCTTGCCGGGCTGACCTTCGCGGCCATTCTCGAAGGCATGGCCTGCCTGCTCTGGTGGCTCGCATCACTGCCACGCGCGGCTCACGTAACTGCCAGTCGTCACGAGACTGTCGATCCAATTGCATCAGAACGACCAGAACCGGCTTTGGCGGTCACGCTCGCCGTTTCGCCTGAGTCACCGCCCGCTGCCCCCGCTACGATGGAACCGGAAACCGATCTCACGAAGCTCGTCCGCGACATTCAGGGGGGCATCCTGAAACCCACCGTTTCCGGCATCCGCCGCCATCTGCGGTGCTCGCAAGCCAGAGCCGCTGCGCTGCGCCGCCAACTCGTTCACCTCACGCCGTAATCCGGGCGCGTCCTGCGTCCGGTTTCCCATTCATCTTGCGATCACGATATCCGGCTCTGCCGGAGGCCCGTGCTCGTCCCGTTTCTGGAGACATTCATGAACAATATCACCCGTCTCAAACCGCTGTTTCGTCCGGGCCGGCTATTGATCACGCCCGAAGCGCAGGCAAAGCTGCAAACCAGCCAGATTCCCGTTATCAGCGTCATGCTGCGGCATATCGCTGGCGACTGGGGCTGCGTGTCCGACGAAGACCGGCGTGAAAACGACCTGTCGATCAAAGCAGGCCTGCGCCTGATCTCGCTCTATCCGTTGCCGGACGGCGCACGTATCCTCGTCATCACCGAATGGAATCGCTCGCAAACCACCATCGAATTGCTGGAAGAGGTAGTACCGGGCGGCATTTCCCGCCCGCAGCCGACTGCCCGTTGCTGCTATCCAGCGTGGCCCGCCGTGACCTACCGAGCGAGGATCGCAGCATGAGCGGACAGACGCACAATCGCCCCCGGTTTCCGATGTGTAGGACTGTCATCACACCCGCTGCACAGTCCATGCTGGAACAGGTCGGGCTTTCGCCGGTCGCCTTGCTGGATCGGCATCTGCGTGGAGACTGGGGGAGCTTGAGGCTGACGACATCGTCGAAAACGAACTGGCGTTGCTGACCGGCAAACGCCTGCTGTCGAGCTACGTGATACCGGGCGGCAGCAAGGTCTGGATCATCACCGAAGCCGACCGTTCGATCACGACGATCCTGCCGCCAGACGACTACTGACCGGCATCAACGCTTCGCGAGTCGTCCAGCCAACCGCTCAACGATCTCGACCACCATCGTCCGGTCGTTTCCACCGAGCTTCGCCAGAAGCTGGGCGACGTACTTCGCCTGATCGCTGGTGCGGCTGCTGGCTGCCGTCAGCAGATCGGCCGCGTTGCACTCAAACAGATCGGCGAGATCCACCAGTCGCGCCACGGTAGGCATCACGATCCCCCGTTCCATGCGAGAAACCGCCTCATTGCCGATTCCCAGCGCTTCGGCCACCTGTTCCTGCGTAAAGCCGCTTGCCACGCGATGTTTCGCGATCGCCCGGCCAACTACCACGGCGAGCTGTTCCTGATCGGCTTGAGCCATGAACCCTCCATTCAACCTGAATGGTTGGGCTACACCCCAGAAAACTTAAGGACCTTAAAAGTTGAAATTAAACTTTTAAAGATGAATGCCGATATCTTTCCTGACAACCTCCCTTCATCAGCCACCTGAAAAGGAACCACGCAGTGAATAAAAACAAGATCAACAAGAGAATCACCGGATTCGCGCTTGGCGCATCCATGTGCGCGGCGCTTGCCGCATGCGGCGGAGGCGGAAGTTCGCCGTCCGCAGGTAGCGGATCCGCTTCGGTCAACACGACGGGTACGGCGGCAATTGGTTCGCCGATCATCGGCGGCTCGGTCGAATTGAAATGTGCGTCGGGTACGACTACCTCGACCACAACCGGTACGGACGGCAGCTGGAACGTCTCGCTCAAGAGTACGGACTACCCGTGCGTTGCCCGAGTGTCGGGCGGACAGGTCAATGGCTCCGCGCTGGCTTCCGTGCTGCATTCGGTCGCCGCAGCTTCGGGCACGACCAACATCACGCCGCTGACCGACATTATGGTTGGCGTGCTCGGCCAGCAGGACCCGGATGCTTGGTTCAACGGAGTGAAGAACGGCGACCTGGCCGGCACCATCACGACCGACAACCTGAATGCTGCGCTGATCAAACTGACGGCAGCACTGGCGACCCTGCCGGGCAAGCCGGCGCTGCCCGCCGGGTTCAACCCGGTCAATTCGGCCTTCAAGGCTGAAAAGGGCGACGCAGGCGATAACCTGCTCGAAACCTACGGTGCGGCGCTGACGGCTTCCGGCCTGTCGCAGTCGGATGCGGCCACGAAGACGGCTAGTGGCGCGGCGCTGACGCAGACCGCCTATGCCGCGACGGCATTCACCACTCCAGGCATCACGGCAATCCAGATAGGCTCGTCCGTGAATCTGGACGGCACGTTCGCGATCGCCATCGCCGACCCGAATCGCGGCCAGTACACGGCCAAGGCCAAGATCGATGCGGACGGCAACGTCACCTCATTCACGGATGCCGGGAAATTTACGGCCGTTTTGAGCTTGCTCGGCAACCGTGTCGGACAGCTCTGCACGTCCAACGGTGTCGGTAGCATCGTCGCTGCTCAACCGGGGCAGTACGTTTACGTGTCCAGCGACCTGACGGAAGTGACCGATCCGAGCGAACTGAACGGCAAGACCTTCGACGAGTATGAGGACTGCACAAAATCAGGCACGACGACATTCATGAGCGGCAACTCCACGTTCACCGGCATTGGTGGTGGCACGGATGCGCCGGTCAGCGTTGCCCAGGCGCTCAGTGCCGATGGTATTCCCGATACGGCGAACCATTCGGTCGAGCGTGCCAAGGTTTACAAATACACCGATCCAGCATCGGGCACGACGAAGTACGCCTATATCACCGTGAACAGTACGACCGGAACCGACGATCCGCTCACGTTCGACACCGACACCAAATTCGTGACCATCGGACTCTCACAGTAAGCCTTTGGCCGTTCGTGCCTTGGCAATCCAAGGGGGTACTACGGCGCATCTTCCCTGCGCAGCGGCTGCTTGTTCGAGCCTGCTGCGCTTTTCTCTATTTGGCGAGCGCAATTCCATGAGCCGTGGCTCGCCAATCTCCATTACTTTCTCGCTGATGATGAACATGAAATTCACCACGCTTGCCGCAGCGGCGCTCCTGAGTACAGCACTGACCGGCTGCGGCCATTCCGAAATCGATACGGTCAAGGCTGCAACCGTTCCGCAAGATTCGACCCACACCTACGAGACAGCCCTCTCGAACCGCGCCTCGTGCGAGAAGGATAGCTGGCGCACATTCAAGGACGACACGAACCGGGTGATCGTAGAGTACCGTTGTGAACTGAAGAACGGCTCGGCACTTCTTGCCGCATTCCGTCAGCAGAAGATCATCGACACGCAGCACGACTACCAGGGCTATTACCAAGGCCTCGACCAGACCGCCGGGAGCATCCAGAGTCCCGAAAAGCTGGAGAAACAACTCGCCGATGCCAAGAGTCAGCTCGCGCAGTCGCAGGCCAATGGCGCGCCGTCGGGTGCGGATATGCCGAAAGACCCGGAAGCGCTGAAACAGGGCATCGTCAACCGCGCAAGCGCGATGGAAGCGGCCCAGTCCGCCGTCGAGCGGGCGCAGCGGGAGCTGGATGATGCCCGGAGCAACCAGACCGGCGTGCAGCAGGAGCGCGCCCGTTTCGAGTTGCAGGAGAAGGATGCGCTCGCGCAGATCGACAAGACATACGGGAATGTCACGCAAGCGAGTGAGATATTCCAGTGGTTCGTTCGAGATACCGAGGTTGTGCCAACCTGGTCCGGTGTCGAGCTGACCAAGCAGGACGGCAGCACCGTGCGCCAGGACAGAGGGTGGCAGCAGACCATGTGGGATTTGCTTAATCACCGGGGCGACGATCACGTTCATGCGGTGCTCAACGTCCCGGACAATATCGTGCCCGGCCAGTAGCCATCGGCATCAGTACAGGCCGCCAATACGAGCCTGGCAACAGGATGAATCTGGCTAAGTCAGAACAACATGCCGCGCCAGTATGGGCGGCATTTTTTTTTGCCGCCCAAGCGTGTCATCGATCCGTCACCGGCCATGAACGGTCACTCGACATCCCCGCCTAGATCGTTAGCAATTGCCATGCTGGCATGCCGTTAGTCAGCCGCTCTCAGGAGACGATCGGCGAGTAGAGCTGAGAAAGGCGGCGCGAGATGGCTGTGAGACTGAACTTGCGACCGCCTCCCATTCGTTGAGTTGGCGGGTGCGCTCCGGTGGCTCCGAGCCGCCTTCGCTGGAAGGCGGCTACATGGAGCGCTAGGATTTACTCAAGCCTGAAGTCCAAACGCCCGCCTCAAACTTTTGTCGACCTGCCCGAACGGCGCAAAGCGACGCAAGAGGCTGAGTACCCTCGCCCGGCCATCCGCAGGTTGTCTCAGCCGGTACGTGCCGCGAACTATCGAAAGGATTTTTCTTGCGACCTCGTCGGGTGGCGGCGCGTCGCTGATTTGCTGCCGCACGGCGTTGACGCTGTGGGCGCAAGCGGCAGCGTATTCTTCAATTACGACCTGGGTCTGCGTCGCGTTCGTGTCTAGATTCGTTCGACTAAAGCTGGGCTCAACGAGCACGACTCGCACGCCGAACACCCGCACCTCATGATCGAGCGACTCCGAAAGACCTTCCAGTGCGTGCTTGCTGCTCGCGTATAGCCCCATGTACGGAGCAGGCAGGAAGCCGAGTACCGAACTGATGTTAAGGACGAGGCCACTGCGATTGCTGCGCATGGAGGGCAAGACGGCCCTCATGACGCGCAGCACACCGAATACGTTTACATCGAACAGTGCTTTCGCCTCGGCGTCGCTGGTGGCTTCGACAGGGCCAACCAGCGAAACGCCAGCGTTGTTAATCACAATGTCGATTCGCCCGGCTTTCTCAATCACCTTGCTCACGGCCAAAACGACGGATGCATCGTCTCGCACGTCCATTCCGACGTACTCGACGCCAGGCACCGTCGCAGCGGCTTCGGGTCTGCGAACGCCGCCGAAGACGCGGTAGCCAGCGCCCGCCAGCGTTCGTGCGGTCGCGTCGCCGATGCCAGAGGACGCCCCTGTGATCAACACCACTGAATCTTCAGTCTTCATATTCTCTCCAGTAGGTCTCAGGGCGCCCCAAAACCTCTGCCGGTCGCCCGCAGCGAACGGCGAAAATCGGTTCAGCGCACGCCGAGCATGATTTGCGCAACTTCATCGGCGGCGTCGATCTGCGGCCAGTGCCCCGCATCCAGCACGTGGAGTGAGACGTTCTTCCCCTGCGACTGAATGTGTTGCGCGACGCTCAGGTGAAGGTAAGGGTCGGCATTACCCCAGATGAGATGAACCGGAACCTCGGAGCGCCTGAAATCGACGATCCGAGCCGTGTTCGCCGCCACCTCTTCATGCAACTGGGACGTCATCTGCGCGAACGCCATGGCTGCGCTCGGCTGTTGACGAAAGTTGTTGTCAATGACAGGGCCGAGGAACTCAAAATAGCTCACTTTCTGTTCGTCGGTCAGGCCGTGCTGAAGCAGGTTGCGCTGGAAATCAATGAGCCACGCAAACTGCTGTGGGCTTTGCAGAAAGTGCATCGCCAATTTCCGCAATTCCCTGTTCGAAAAAAGCTCGATCAGTTCAGGCACCCGCAGGCCTGGTGCATCGCCGTAGAAGGCATTCATCACCACGGTCGCGCTCGTACGGTCGGGGTGCTTCAGTGAGAAGTTGATGGCTGCGGGTCCACCGGCGTCGTGGCCGACGGGAATTATCTGCTCGAGCTTGAGCACCTCGACGACCGCTTCGAGATCTGCCAGTTGTTGTGGGAAACTATATTGCGCTCCGACCGGCTTATCGGACCCGCCGAAGCCGAGGAAGTCGACGGCGACCACTCGTCGGCCCGCCGAAGCGAGGCGAGGTATGAGCAGGTCGTAGATGTGCGAGTCGTCAGGAAAGCCGTGCAGCACGACGAAGGCTGGACCAGTGCCGGCGAAGTCGCGGACGTAGACATGACCGCTGTCACGCTTGACGCGATGCTCGGCGAATTGCGGCAAGGGGGGGATGGTAGGTGCCATTTCGAACTTCTCCTTTCTAGTCAGGGTTGGGCAACAATGAATTGCGCGGCGCGGCGCTATCCGTGTTTGCCAGCATCTTGTTCGCCGCTTGCCTGATCGCTTCTGTAAAGCGCTTCAAGTCGGGGCCGTAGCCCGCTCAGGTCGTAGCCTACGGCGGTGATCCGTTGCAGGAGTTCGTCCGGCTCCATCGACGCACCGACCGATAGCGCCCACAGCGTGGCGGCCCGCACACCGGTGCGGCAATACGCGATCACGGGGCCGTCCAACGTCTCCAGCGCGGACGAGAACTTCGCGGCGTCCTCAATCGTGGCTTTTCCGGGCAGAACGGGAATCGCGGCGAAACCGAGCCCGGCCGCGCGGGCGGCCTCCCGCATTTCGGCAACGGTGGGCTGCCCCGGTTCCTCGGCGTCGGGACGGTTGACGATGACGGAGAGAAAACCCCGCGCCTTTGCCTCGCCGATATCGGCAATGCTCAGTTGCGGACTGATCGAGAGGTTCGGCGCAAGCTTTTTGGGGTTCATCAGGATCCTCCTGGAGGTTCGTGCATGGGAGCAACTGGGTGGGGCGAGAGACGCTCCGCGTATTCGCTTTGAGTTATTGGATCGGGCGCTTTCGCGATCTGACGCCAACGGCTGCTGCGCGCGCCCAACCGATCAGATCGTATCGAGCGGAATCCTGAGATAGCGCCGGCCGTTGCTTTCCACGCGCGGCAGTGCACCGCCGCGCATGTTCACCTGGATGGCCGGAAGGATCAGTCTCGGTACGGCCAATGTTGCATCGCGCGCGTGACGTGCGGCGACGAACTCGCTTTCTGTCACACCTTCGCGAGCATGCACATTCGCCATACGTTCTGCGCCAATGGTCGTTTCCCAGGCATAGGTATCCCGTCCCGGAGCCTTGTAGTCGTGACAAAGAAACAGCCGCGCTTCGTCGGGTAAGCTGAGCAGCCGCCGAATCGAGCGATAGAGCTGGCCTGCATCGCCGCCCGGAAAATCTGCTCGTGCGGTTCCGTAGTCCGGCATGAAAAGCGTGTCTCCGCAAAATACTGCGTCGCCGATCACATACGCCACGTCCGCCGGCGTGTGGCCTGGAACGTCAAGCACGATGCACTCAAGCGCCCCGATCGTGAACGATTCGCCGTCGTCAAACAGGTGATCGAATTGCGATCCGTCTCGCTTGAACTCGGGCTCGGCATTGAAAATGTCGCCAAAAATCTGCTGGACGGCCGTGATGGCTCGCCCGATGGCGATCTTGCCGCCCACCTGCGCCTGCAGAAAAGGCGCAGCGGTGAGATGGTCCGCGTGAGCGTGGGTCTCAAGCAGCCATTCTATCGATAGACCCTCCGACTCGACGTAGGCGACGATTGTTTGCGCTGAGCCTGTCGACGTCCGGCCTGCAGGCGCATCGAAGTCCAGCACGGAGTCGATAATGGCCGCTGTTAGTGTGACGGGATCGTGCACGACATAGCTTGCTGTGCATGTGCCCTCGTCGAAGAACGAACGTACGATCGGTGTGTTGCGTTTGCCGGCACGCGTCCCGACAATGCTGGCCGACGCGGTTTCAAGCGGCTGATCCAAGATTTTTCTCCCCGGCTCGATGTGATTGCAGCGTACCTGCGTGAGGCGGCCTGGTCTTGGATAAAGCGACGGCGCGATGGACAAAACGCGGATGGGCGCGTGGCGTCACGGGCTGGCAAGCCTTTGGGGTAGGCAACGCGTCAACGCATGCGTCAGCGGGCGCGGTTGTATAGCCGCCAATCCTTCGGCCTGCAACCCACGAGGCGGACAAACACCCGAGAAAAATGGCTCTGATCAAAAAAGCCACAGTCGGCTGCAATGGCGGCAAGGCTCGCGTCCGTGCCGCGCAGTTGCGATTTCGCGCGATCGATCCTGCGCCTCAGTAACCATTGATGCGGCGAGATCCCGGCTGTCTGTTTGAAGGCTTCGGCGAAGTAGCTCGCGGAAAGATCGCATTGGCTTGCGAGATCGAGAATGGACGGGTTGCCATTCAGGTTCGCCTCGAAGAAATCGATAATGCGCTGCATCTGCCAGGGAGCCAGCTTGGGCCGCTGAACAGGTCCTGAAGCGACGCTTGCGCAATATCGGGCTACCACGTGCTCGCAAAACGCGATGGCAAGGGCATCGACCAGTAACGCATTTACCTCGCCGGGCCGCTCCAGAATGGGCACTAACGTCTGCGAAAAGTGAAACAGCACGGCGTCCCATTCACCGAAGCCCTGCTGCACCAGCCCGTGGATGCGCCGCCGACCTTTCTGATACACGAATTCGTCGATCGTGCGCTGCGAGATGTAGAGTCGAATGTTGTCGAACGGCTTGTCGAGCCGGCGTGTGGGACCATCGCGCAAGTCCAGCAGACAAGACCAGCCAGGCTTGCCAGCGTCTGCTGAACGGGCGGTCGGCTTGCCGGAGTAACGAATATCCGGATCAGGGTTAGCAATGAGCGGTACCTGAAAGATGAACGCTTCTTCCGGTTTTGGCGCGAGTGAGCGACCTGGCTGAGGGCGGTCGTTGGTCAACCTCGAAAATATGACGGGAGGCGCCAGCGTCGCCACGCCGGCCCGCAGCGTCGGTACATCACGTAGGAAAAAGCTCTTCGCAAGGGTTGCCTCAAAAGAAAGCAGTCCGTGGTCAGCTGGACTCGTCTCATTCATATCCATTTCCCGTGATACCGGAGCGTCGGTGTTGGTACTGCTGTTTTCACCGACATTCCGCCGTAGTCTCTCGGCAAGTTTGAATGACAGGAGAGTAGCTTAGCTTAGTTCGATTTATTTTCTGTACCAGCACCAGCTTCGGATCCCACATTCCGGCGCCGGCAATTGCTGCTGCGATCGCGGATGACCGTTTTGGAGCAATCCGAGCGGCGGCAATGGGGCGACTGCCGCCGACCGCGTCAGGCAGAGGTCGGCCATCAAGAGACAGCCACCATGCAGCTTCGAACGACGCAGGCGCCGCCGAGTCCAGTCATTCGATGGAGATGCGCTACTGTGCTCCGGCCTCCTGCCCTGAGCTACTGCAAACATAACCGCGATACGCCGAAAGTTTAAAAGCTCGTCGTCCTATCAACTCTGCCAGCCCGAGGGCGACCATGCGAGGGGGGCGAATTGAGACGTTGCTAGCTCTGGCGCATGCAAAGCTGCTCTGCGAGCACGGAGCCGACACAGGGAGGGGTGCCGGGCGGTAACGGTTTCGTTGCCACCGACACTTGAGCAGGCGCGGACCTCAAGAAGGTCCCGTACTTCGCTTACAGGCTCGCGTTGCCGTCGGCGCCGGCCGTAGAGCACATTAAATGTGTCTATATGCACGGCTCCGATCGCAACCCCACAAGGCCGCGCTGGTGACAAAATCATTCAGTTCTACGGGTCGAAACGATGGTGAACGGAGTCTCTCGCTCACGCACACGAAGATCCTGCATGGTGCGGCGCTTTGCGCCGGAGTTTGTCAAACGGTGGAATCGCTTTCGGGCGGTGGTTCGGGCGAGCCGCCAGACAATAAACTTCATGCTCAGCGCCAGGTGCGACGTAACGGCGCCGCAAGGACATGATCGAACTGTGGGAAGGCCAGTGCGCAGTGACCGGCGCTTACACCTTGAGAGCGCTGGTCGCGAGTCATGCCAAGCCATGGACGGACAGCACCGATGTAGAGAAACTGGACACGAGCAATGGCTTGCTACTCGCGGGCACTTTGGACAAGGTCTACGACGGCTACCTTATGTCTGTCCATCCCGAGACTGGCGAGCTGCTCTTCTCCGATGCGATCGACGAGGCAGAACGTGCCCGTCTGGCGGGGGGACCATACGCGCCTGCGCAAGACACCCACGGCAGAACAGGCTGTCTACCTGGGGGCGCACTACCAGCGCTTCCTTGCGAAGAAGGCGGAACGCTCCTCCAAGCTGCGCAATTAGCCTGGAGGTCTTGCGGGTTCCCGCCGGGAGCCTTACGTGGCGGGCTGGTGGTCGTCCGATTTCGCGTGCCGCCTGAACCAGCGGCAAAGTCTCACCACTGGCCTTCAATGGCGTTTGTGCGTGCCCGTATAAAGCACCGACGCAAACGCGATCGAAGCGACTAGCAGAATCACGGCTAGCACAATGTAATGGTCCATGGAATCTCCTACGCGCCATTGGTGGCGTGCGTATCCCATGTTAAGCCTATTTTTAACACATTGCCGATGGTGGTCTAAAGCACAGTGCCGCACTGCTCGTTACGGCCTACATGGACCTTTCAATCACGAAACGCTGCTCAAAAATTAAGCACCCACTGGCGACCGGGTGTCGCACTGCACACACGGGTAAAACCTTTATAGTGGCTGGGTTTGGGTCGCCCCTCTTTTTGCAGTGCGGTTCAGATCGCCAGGCACGATCGGACCCCGTGTGCGGCCTTGCCGGTTGTCGACAGTCATGGCGCCGAAGTGATTCGGCCCCCTGTCAGCTTCGCCAGTTTCTGCCTACACCTCGAAAGGAAGTCCCTGTGAAATACATTCCCCGCATCGCCGCATCTACTGCCCTCGTCGTCGTCGCTTTCGCTGCTGTCACGTTCGCCCAGATCAAGTTCGCTCCGGATTCCGCCGACAACAACCCGGTCGCCCGGATCGTCCTCAACGTCGAGTCGCAACTGAACGGCTGATCCTCGCCGTCAAAGACAGGCGTCGTCGTCCTCGGCGCTCTCGCGCCGGTCGCCACCCGTCCCGCGGCACCACGCGCACTGCTGGCAGGGAGTGCCAAACTCATGTTTGAGCGTTTCCAATCCCTCGTCGCACGCCGGATTGCTGCACGGAAAGAACGTCTGCATTTCTCCCCCCCTGAGCGTGCACCAAAGGCGCCAGCGCACACAATTGAAAAGCCCGTCGCCGTCCACATGGGATGCTTCGCGCGATCGACCGAATCAATTCGGAGGCCGTAGCGCTGAGCGCATTACGAATGACTATGCAACGAAGACGGCCTATCGCAGTCACGTCATAGTCATCGTCAACACGACTGTCCCGTATCGAACGGCTGGCAGAATTCCCAGCAAGAGCGGACACAATCTTGCCGACGGCGGATGGCGGCAATGGGTCGGGCAGCGACCACCGGCAGCCGGTGCAGACTAACGTTCCCTTCATTCGAAAGGAGAACGTCATGGAAACGACCGCGATCAATGCACCGGGGCGTGTCCCGTGGAACAAGGGCAAGTTCACAGGACAGAAGCCGCCGTTGAAACTGAAGGAGATCTGAGCCATCCGGATTCGCCTGCAACTTTCAGCGCGGACACGTGATCTCGCGATTTTCAACCTGGCCATCGACAGCAAGTTGAGAGCATGCGATCTGACCAAGCTACGAGCGCGTGATATTTGCCACGGCCAACATGTCATATCCCGGGCAACGGTCATGCAGCAGAAAACGCAGCGTCCGGTCCAGTTCGAGCTTACCGAGCAGACCCGGGATAGCGCGGAAGCGTGGATCAGGACCGCCGGACTGTCGCAGTCGGACTTTTTGTTCCCGAGCCGGATTCACGGGTCGCCGCACCTTTCAACGCGTCAGTACGCTCGACTCGTGCATCGTTGGATCGCATCGATTGGCCTCGACGACACGGCGTACGGAACCCATACCATGCGTCGGACAAAGGCATCGCTCATCTACCGGCGCACAAGGAACCTGAGGGCGGTCCAGTTGTTACTTGGCCATTCCAAGCTTGAAAGCACAGTCCGATATCTCGGCATTGAGGTCGACGATGCACTTGAGATGGCCGAACAGACTGAAGTCTGAACCAGGCATGCCGGACGGCGGTCGGTCGCTGTCCGGCCATGAGCCGTCCGTCGCGTATGGCCGCTTTGGGCGGACGTAGCTTCTATGTGCCGATTGCAACACCGAAGCTCATATGCTC
>NZ_CAJQZB010000013.1:0-121714 GCF_907164545.1 Paraburkholderia gardini
GTTGGCTCAACCGGTTCCGGCGACTGGCTCGCGACTACGAGCGCCTGCCCGAAACCTTGGCAGGTCTGCACTTCGTCGTCTTCGCTATGTTGATGCTCGTTCATGCTGCGCCGATTATCCAAAGTTCCTAACACGCTCTAAGCGTTGCTGCCCATCAGGCCGTTCGAAGGCAAGGTTTCGTCGAGCAGTTTCTTCGCGCTTTCGATGCCGGCCACCGGCAGGCCCGCCGGATTCAGCAGGCCGATCTGCACGAGTACCGACGCCTGGTCCCAGTAGATGTGCTCGTTATAGAGCTTGTCGCCGCGAAAGCATACGACGGCCAGCATCGGCACCTCGAAGTATTTGCCTGTGGGTGCGACGCCTGGCAGTATCCAGTCGATCTCGCGCGAATGTGTGCAGCTAAAGATGAATTCGTCGACGATGCGATCGGCGCCGATGGTCCGCGATATCGGGATCAGCTTTGTGTCGTCCGGGTTCGAGTTGACGAAGTGGTTCGTATAGAAGCGCTTCAGGTTGTCATGGCCGACGCCGCCCGTCATCGTTGGAACGTGGTTGACGTACGGATCGGCGACCATCGTCGGCATGACGGCGTCGACGTCGCGTGTGGCGAACTCGAAGTAGCAGTGCTGTTCCCACAACGCGTTCAGGTCGTACACCGGCCCAAGCACCTTGCGCAGCAGCGCGAGCGTGCGCGAATACGCCATCATGGTTGCGGGCTTGTCGTAGTGCGCGCGCCCCGGTGTCGCGAACGCGTGATCGCAGCCGGCATAGACATACTGCTCGATATGCGGCTGTTTGCTCAACGCAGCGCTGACGCGGGCACGTATATCCGGCGGGCACATTGCGTCGAGTTCGGGGAAGTGGAACACCATCGGACAGCGGATGGCCGCCACTTCGTCGAGATACTGCTCAAGTCCGACGCCGTAATAGCTCACCGCGCAATCCACATCTGTACGCGTGGCGGCCAGCAGCGCCAGCCTGCCGCCAAGGCAGTAGCCGATCGTGCCCACCTTGCCCGCCTGCTCGGGCAGGCCGCGCAACGCAGTGACAGTCGCCGCGATGTCCTTGCAGGCAAGATCGATATCGAAACGCGCCAGATACTGCATCGCTTCCTTGACGTCGGCCTCGCCATAACCGAGTACGACGCCTGGTTTCATGCGCCAGAAAAGATCCGGCACCATCACGACGTAGCCTTCCTCGGCGTAACGGTCAGCCATCGACTTCAGATAGCTGTTGATGCCGAAAATTTCCTGCAGCAATACAAGACCAGGACCCGATCCCTGCGCGGGACGGGCGATATACGCGCTAAAACGGCCGCCATCGTGGGCGGTGATTTCGATGAATGAACCTGCCATGTCGGAGCACTCCAGCAGAAACGATCGTGTCGGGATGAATTACATCGCGCGCAATGCGAACCGTTTGAGCTTGCCCGTTTCAGTGCGCGGCAAGGCGTCGATGAACGTGATCACGCGCGGGTATTTGTATGGCGCAATCGTATTTTTCACGAAATCCTGCAGTTGCGCGACCAGTTTGTCGCTGGGCGCATAGTTCGGGCGCAGCACGACAAATGCCTTCACGATCTGGCCGCGAGTTTCGTCGGCTGCGCCCACGACGCCGCATTCGGCTACCGCTTCATGCTGCATCAGCGCGCTTTCGACCTCCGGACCGGAGATGTTGTAGCCCGCGGATACGATCATGTCGTCGGCGCGCGCCTGGTAAAAAATGTAGCCGTCATCGTCCTGATACACCGAATCGCCGGGCAGATTCCAGCCGTCGCGCACGAATTTCAGCTGACGCTCGTCCGCAAGATAGCGGCAGCCGGTCGGGCCGCGCACCGCGAGCTTGCCGATCGTGCCGCGCGGCACGGGCTGCATCGCGTCGTCGACAACCTGCACGACGTAGCCCGGCACCGCACGGCCGATCGCATTCGGGCGTGCATCGTCCTCCGAAGCGGAGACGAAAATATGGATTAGCTCCGTGCCGCCGATGCCATCGATCATCTCAATGCCGCTTGCACCGCGCCATAGCGCGCGCGTCGAATCGGGCAGCGCCTCGCCAGCGGACACGCTTTTGTGCAGGCTCGATGTATCGAAGCGCGGCAATAGCGGCGCCATCTGGCGATAGAACGTGGGCGCGGTGAACATGATCGTCGCGCGAAAGCGTTCGACGGTTTGCAGCAACGTTTCCGGCGTGAGCCGTTCGATCAGCACCGTCGATGCGCCCGCGCGCAGCGGAAAGCACAGCATGCCGCCAAGGCCGAACGTGAACGCGAGCGGCGGCGTGCCGCAAAACACGTCGACCGGCGAAGGCTTGAGTATGTGGCGCGGAAACAGATCGCACATCGCGAGCACGTCGCGATGAAAATGCATGCAACCTTTTGGCGCACCTGTCGTGCCGCTCGTGAACGCGATCAGGCACACGTCGTCGCCGGCCGTATCGCACGCGGTGAACGTTTCAGGTTTGCCGGCGGCGAGCGTTTCGAGCGAATCCGCCGAATCGTCGTGAAAGACCCGGGTTTGCGTGAGGTCCTGACAATGGTATTCATCGCTACTGTCGGCGCAGCGCTTCAGTTCGTCGAAAAGACGCGTGTCGCACAACGCGGCGCCGATCTTCGCCTTGTCAATGATCTGCTTGAGTTCCTTGGCGCGCAGCAGCGGCATGGTCGGTACCACGACGAGACCAGCCTTGAGCGCGGCGAGAAACGCGACCGCCATCTGCAACGTATTCGGGCCGCGCAGCAGCAGACGATTGCCCGGCCGCAGGCCCATGTCTTCGACGAGCACGCGGGCGCTGCGATTCACGAGCGCAAGCAGTTCGCCGTAGGTGGTGGCTTGAGGGCGGCCGTCCACTTCCGACCAGATCGCGGGACGTTCCCGATATCCGGCCTCCACGCCGCGATCCAGCAGTTCGGTCGCACAGTTAAAGCGCGCGGGATACGCCACGTCCGGGTTGTCCAGCAGAAACACCGGCCATTGATCCTGCGGCGGCAGATTGTCCCGCGCAAAGGTATCGACGTGTGCTGACGGTTCCATCAGGGTCTCCCGGAACGAGTGAGATGTTTAGCGAACTTCGTGAGGAATCACGGCGGTCGCTTCGATTTCGACCTTTGCTTCGTCTTCGATGAGCGCAACCACCTGAACCGCGCTCATCGCGATGTCGTAATCGCCGATCAGTTCACGAAACGCGCCACCGATTTCCTTGAGCGAAGCGAGGTACTCGTGTTTGTCGGTGACGTACCACGTCAGACGCACCAGATGCTCCGGCTTGCCGTTTGCTTCGCGCAGCACCGCGACCACGTTGCGCAGCGCCTGGATCGCCTGCGCGGCGAATTCGGTGCTCTGGAATTTCGCGGATTCATCCCAGCCGATCTGTCCGGCGATGAAAACCTGCGTGCCGCTCGCGGCGACGCCATTTGCGTAACCGCGCGGCTTGACCCAACCGGCGGGCAGCAGAGATTTTTTCATGAGCGAAGCTCCTGCGTGGATGGGCAATGCGGGGCGAACGCGGCCAGGGCGGCGGCGATGTCGCCAGGAATATCGATTGACGCGCCCGATTCGAGCGACGTCGTGACCAGCACCTGGTGCGCGCGAAAGCGCACCTCGTCGCCGCACCGGCCGACGATATCGATCCGGATGGAACGCCGGCCTCTAGCTGCCAGCGAAAGCGACAGCGTGACGGTTTCGCCCATCCGGCTTGGACGCGAAAACTCGCAGTCCAGCTTGACAATGGGCAGACCTACGCGCCGCGTTTCGATCATGTGCGCGTAGTCGACGGCAAGGCGCTCGGTGAACCAGTCCTCGACCAGCGCGTTGGTCATCACCAGATACTGCGGAAAATAGACGATGCCAGCCGGGTCGCAATGCGCGAAGCGGATGCGCACAGGCAATTCGAACGTCGCGCTCATGGCTTCGGTTTCCTGCTTGCGCTTTCCAGAGCGTGCGCCTTGAGCACATCGCGCCCGACAATCAGTTGCTGCACTTCGGTCGCACCTTCGTAGATACGTAGCGCACGAATCTCGCGATACAGCATTTCGACGGCCGTGCCGCTTTGCACGCCCATACCGCCCCACAACTGGACGGCCGCATCGATCACCTGCTGCGCGCCTTCGCTGGCATGCCACTTCGCCATCGCGGCTTCGCGCGTGACGCTTTCACCCTGATCGCGCAGCCACGCGGCGCGATAGACAAGCAGGGCGCTGCTGTCGATGGTCAAGGCCATCTGCGCGAGCTTCGCCTGTGTCAGCTGGAAGTCGCCAAGCGTCTGGCCGAACATCTTGCGCGATGCCGCGCGTTCAAGACCCGCTTCCATCGCGTGACGCGCGAAGCCAAGCGATGCCGCCGCAACCGACGTACGAAAGATATCGAGCGTGCGCATTGCGATCTTGAAGCCTTCGCCGGGTGCGCCGAGCATCTGGCCGCGCGGCACGCGCGCGCCTGTAAAGCGAAGACGTGCAAGAGGATGCGGCGCGATCACGTCGATGCGTTCCGCGATTTCCAGGCCCGGCGTATCCGCATCGACGACAAACGCGCTGATGCCGCGCGCGCCGGGCGCTTCGCCGGTTCGCGCGAAGACAACGTAGAAGTCAGCGATACCGCCGTTGGAAATCCACGTCTTTTCGCCGTCGAGCACATAGGCATCGCCGTCGATGCGCGCCGGGAGCGCCATTGCGGCGACGTCCGACCCGGCCTCGGGTTCGGAGAGCGCGAATGCGGCAATCGCTGTACCGTTAGCCACGCGAAGCAGATAGCGCTGCTTCTGCTCATGCGTACCCGCCAGCGAAATCGCGCCGGAGCCGAGACCCTGCATGGCAAGCGCGAAATCGGCGAGGCCGGAATGTTTAGCGAGCGTTTCGCGCAGCAGGCACACGGCACGCGTATCGATCGTGTCGCCATGACCGCCGTAAGCGACGCCGCCGACGCCGTATTTCAGCCAGCCCGCTTCGCCCAGCGCGCGGACGAGATGGCGACAGGTCGCGTCGACGTCATCGTACTTTTGGTCACGAAGATGCGCGCTGGCCCACGCCTCGATGCCCACTGAGAGCTCGCGATGACGGTCTTCAAAGAACGGCCACGCGAGCGCGCCGTGCATGTCTGGTTTAGCGAAGGCGTTCAACTCAGTCTCCCTCGAACACGGGGCGCGACTTCGCCGCAAACGCGCGATACGCGCGGTCGAAATCGCGTGTGCTCATGCAGATCGCCTGCGCCTGCGCTTCGGATTCAATGGCTTCGTCGATGCTCATGCTCCATTCCTGATGCAGCATCTTCTTCGTGATGCCATGCGCGAACGTTGGACCGGCGACGAGTTCGGCCGCGAGTTTCGCGGCTTCGTCGAGGAGCGCAGCCGGCTCGCACAGGCGGTTGTAGAAGCCCCACGCGAAGCCTTCCTCGCCGCTGGCGGAGCGGCCCGTGAGCAGCAGTTCGGTTGCGCGCCCCTGACCGATGATGCGCGGCAGGATCGAACACGCACCCATATCGCAGCCCGCAAGACCGACGCGCGAAAACAGGAACGCGAGTTTGCTGCGCGCCGTGCCCAGCCTGAGATCGGATGCCATCGCGAGAATCGCGCCTGCGCCGGCGCACACGCCGTCGACAGCCGCGACGACCGGTTGCGGACAATGCCGGATCGCCTTGACGAGGTCGCCCGTCATGCGCGTGAACATCAGCAGTTCCGGCATGGGCAGGTCGATCAGCGGACCGATGATTTCGTGCACGTCGCCGCCCGAGCAGAAGTTTTCGCCCGCACCGTGAATCACGACGGCCTTCACGTCCGTTGCATACACCAGTTGACGAAAAAGGTCGCGCAGTTCCGCGTACGATTCGAACGTCAGCGGATTCTTGCGCTCGGGACGGTTCAACGTGACCGTCGCGACGCCCGCGTTGACCGACCATCCGAAATACCGTGCTTCGTAGTTCGCGAGCGTCACGCGATTACCCGCGAGAAGCGCATCGGCGTTGTGTTGTGTCATGAACGTCTCCCTTCAATCCTGTTCGTATCAGTTGCCGAGGGTATCGAGGTTGTCGAGCAGATGCTTCTTGAGCTTGCCGAGCCGGCCATGTACCCGCGATTTCTCTTCGAGATCCAGGCCGCCGAACATTTCGACGACCCACTGTTCGTGCGCGATCGCCATCCTGTCGAACGATTTGCGGCCACTAGCCGTGAGCTTCACGCTGATCGAACGGCGGTCGTTCGGATCGACGCCGCGCACGACGAGGCCTTCTTTTTCGAGCTGATCTGTGATGCCCGTTACGTTGCCGCCCGTCACCATCATGCGGCGCGACAGCTCGGTCATCTTCAGTCCATCGGGATGACGTTCGAGTTGGGCCATCAGATCGAAACGCGGCAACGTCGTGTCGAATTCGACGCGCAGGCGCTTGCGCAATTCCGCCTGCACGAGATTGGTCGTGGTCAGCATGCGCAGCCACAGGCGTAGACCCATGTGACTGTCCGCGCCTGTACTCATCTCGAGATCGACCACGTTATCGGCCGGTTTGGCGACGCCTTTACGCGTCGTCCTTGCTTCAGAGGTGGGGTTTTTCTTTATTTTCGCGGTGGGGCTCATTCTATTTCTCCGCCTGAAACCGAGATCGACTGGCCGGTGATCGCGTCCGAGCCGGCGCCGCACAGCCAGAGCACGCTGTTCGCGACTTCCTCCGGCGCGACGAATCGGCGTTGGGGGTTCTGACGCAGCAGCGCTTCGCGCGCCTGCTGCTCGCTGCGCGATGTCGTCGCGGTGATCTGGTTTAGCGACGCGCGCAGCAGTTCTGTTTCGGTGTAACCGGGACATACCGCGTTCACGGTGATGCCTTGAGTCGCCACCTCGCGCGCGAGCGAGCGGGTCAGTCCGATCACGCCGTGTTTCGCGGCGCAATAGGCCGCGACGTACGCGTAGCCCGTTTGCCCCGCCGTGCTCGCCACGTTGACGATGCGGCCCGCGTTGCGTTCGAGCATCGCGGGCAACACCGCGCGCGTGCACAGAAAAACGCCGGTGAGATTCACGTCGAGCATGCGTTGCCAGAGGGCCATGTCGGTTCGCGCGAACGGTGCTGCCTGCGCCTGACCCGCGTTGTTGATGAGCACGTCGACCGCACCCATGCACGTGGTCGCTTCAGCAAATGCTGTGATGACCGCAGCTTCCTGCGTGACGTCGACGCTAACGACGCTCACTTCGCCGGCACCGCTCAACGCTTCGCGTTGTGCTTCGAGCTTTG
This sequence comes from Paraburkholderia gardini, assembly GCF_907164545.1. Lineage (NCBI taxonomy): Bacteria > Pseudomonadati > Pseudomonadota > Betaproteobacteria > Burkholderiales > Burkholderiaceae > Paraburkholderia > Paraburkholderia gardini. The sequence goes on from NZ_CAJQZB010000013.1 coordinate 7,209, forward strand.
CCGTATCGCGGCCCATCAGCGTGACGCGTGCGCCCGCGCGCACGAGCGCCGCGGCGGTTGCCGCGCCAATGCCGCTGCCGCCGCCCGTGACGACGGCGTGCCGTCCTTCAACTCCCCGCCATGCGTGGCTCACGATGTGCCCTCCGCGCGCTGCGCGCGTTCCTGCGGCGAGAGCCGCGCGTTCTCCGCGGCCTTAGCGCGTTCGCGCTCAAGATTGCGTTCAAGCTGCGATTTCGCGGCGGTGTACTGCTTCGGCCATGCGATGTCGAAATAGCCGATCCGTGCAGCCTCGTTGAGCGTCCACGAAGGATTCGCCAGATGCGGACGGGCGACCGCACACAGATCGGCACGCCCCGCCGCGATGATGCTGTTGACGTGATCCGCTTCCGAAATCGCACCGACAGCGATCGTGGCGATGCCCGCTTCGTTGCGGATGCGATCGGCGAACGGCGTCTGAAACATGCGGCCGTATACGGGTTTTTCTTCCTTGCTGACCTGTCCCGACGACACGTCGATCATGTCCACGCCCGCCGCCTTGAACGCGCGGGCGATGGCGACGGCGTCATCCGGTGTCGTGCCGCCGTCTACCCAGTCGTGCGCGGAAATGCGGACCGAAACCGGTTTGTCGGCAGGCCAGACCTTGCGGATCGCGGCGAACACCTGCAACGGATAACGCAGACGGTCTTCGAGCGAACCCCCGTATTCATCGGTTCGATGGTTGGTGAGCGGCGAAAGGAAGCTCGACAGGAAATAGCCATGCGCGCAATGCAGTTCGAGCCAGTCGAAGGAAGCTTCAGCGGCCATTTCCGTCGCGCGCACGAACTGCGCTTCGATCGTGCGCAGATCGTCGTGCGTCGCTTCACGCGACCACTGGCTCACCCCGTGCAGATACTGTTGCGGCGACGCGGAAACCAGCGGCCAGTTGTGATCGGGCAAAGGTTGATCGATGCCTTCCCATGCGACGCGCGTCGATGCCTTGGCGCCCGCGTGCCCCAGCTGCAAACCGATTTTTGCATCCGACTGTGCGTGCACGAAGTCGACAATCCGCCGCCAGGCATGGAGATGTTCAGATGCGTACATGCCGGGACATCCGGGCGTGATGCGCGCTTCCGCGGAGACACATGTCATCTCCGTCATGACGAGCGCGGCGCCGCCCATCGCGCGTGCGCCGAGATGCATCAGGTGATAGTCGCCCGCGATGCCATCGACCGCCGAATACTGTGCCATCGGCGAAACGACGACGCGATTTTTCAACGTCACGCCACGCAACGTGAAAGGCGTGAACATCGGCGGGACCGGACGGTTGCTTTCAGCGCGCGTCATGCCGGCTTCGCTTGCGAGCCAGTCTTCGAACTGCGAGACGTAACGTGCATCGCGCGCGCGAAGATTTTCGTGAGAGATACGCTGCGAGCGTGTGAGCAGCGAATAGGCGAACTGCTCCGGATCGAACGACGTATAGCGGTCGACGTTCTCGAACCATTCTGTCGAATTACGCGCGGCGTTCTGGATGCGCAGAACGTCGACGCTGCGGACTTCGGTGTAGTGCCTGAGCGCATCGCTGAGGCTCTCGGGATGGGCGCTGATGCTGGTGGCCAGTTCGATCGCGTCTTCCAGTGCGAGCTTCGTGCCGGAGCCGATTGAGAAGTGCGCGGTGTGCGCTGCATCGCCCATGAGGACGACCGGCGTTGTGCCGCCGTTGGCGCGCGGCTTCCAGTGCACCCATTCCCTGTTGATGACGCGCGGAAAGCGGATCCATTGCGACGAGCCGCGCAGATGGCTCGCGTTCGAAAGCAGCGGATTGCCGTCGAGGTATTGCGCAAAGAGGCGCTCGCAGAAGGCAATGCCTTCTTCCTTGCTCATTTCATCGAGACCCGCGGCGCGCCACACATGCTCAGGCGTTTCGACGATGAACGTCGACGTGTTGTCGTCGAAACGGTATGCGTGTGCCTGGAACCAGCCCCATTCGGTTTCTTCGAAGGCGAACGTGAACGCGTCGAAGAGTTTCTTCGTGCCGAGCCAGACGAAGCGGCAGTTGCGCATGTCGATGTCGGGCTGAAACGTGGAGACGTATTTCTGGCGGATCGCGCTGTTGGCGCCGTCGCACGCGATGATCAGGTCGGCTTCATAGACGTCGTCATCGGTGACCTGGGTTTCGAAGACGAGCTTGACGCCCAGTTCCTCGCAGCGCGCCTGCAGGATATTGAGCAGACGTTTGCGACCGATGCCGCAAAAGCCGTGGCCCGACGAGCGGACCTGTTTGCCGCGAAAGTTGATTTCGATGTCGTCCCAGTGGTTGAACGCATCGAGGATGCTGTCGGCACTGGGCGCGTCGGCCGCGCGCAGGTTGCCGAGTGTCTGGTCGGAAAACACGACGCCCCAGCCGAAGGTGTCATACGGCCGGTTGCGTTCGACAACCGTTACCTCGTGCTGCGGGTTCCGGCCCTTCATCAACAGCCCGAAATACAGGCCAGCCGGGCCTCCCCCAATACAGACGATACGCATGCCGTGCTCCAGACGTGGATTTCTGGATTTAATTTAGTCCTTGATAGTTTAGATGTCAAGTAAATAGCAATGCGGATGATGTGCCTTGCCACGCACCCGATCTGGTCGCGTCGGGTAAGCCCGGACGGGTCCGCACCCGTATTCCGCGCTAGACTGATCCTGGTTAGTTTTTCGTGATATGGCAGTTGCCTGGGAGACATCGCCATGAACCGGCCACTGGTTCGGTTTTCGCTTCGTACGCTGGATGCTGCGCGGGTCTGGAAATGGCTCAAGTGGTCTCTGGTTGCAGTCTTTCTGCTCGCACTGGTAGTCGTCGCAAGGTTTTGCCAGATCGAAATCGAAACCTCCCGGTTGCAGGCGCGCTATTTGTCAGAACTGACGCGCGACGTCGGTTTCACGCCAGGCGACGGCGTGAGCCCCAGTATCCGCTTTCCCACTCACGGTCCCTACGATGAGCGTCTCGGTTACGCGCTGTTGCCGTCGTTCCAGCAGCGTCTGACTGAGCGCGACTTTGCCGTTGCATCACAGGCGCGCGATTCCGCGCAGATGCTCTCGCTCGCGGACGATGGCCTGTTCCTGCCCTACCACGAGAAAGACCAGGCGGGCCTGCAATTGTTTGACGGCACCGGCGCGCTGCTGTTTGACAGACGTTATCCGGGCCGCGTCTACGACAGCTTCGAGGCGATTCCGCCGCTCGTCGTCAACGCGCTGCTGTTCATCGAAGACCGTTACCTGCTCGACGCGGATCAGCCGGACCGCAACCCCGCGATCGACTGGGGGCGCTTCAGCCGCGCGCTGGTTGACCAGGGCATACGCGTGTTCAACCGGCAGCAATCGACGCCGGGCGGCAGCACACTCGCCACGCAGATCGAGAAGTTCCGCCACTCGCCTGGCGGGCGCACGACGACGCCGCCAGAGAAGCTGCGGCAGATCGCATCGGCTTCGGTGCGTGCCTATCTGGACGGGCCGCAGACCATGCCCGCGCGGCGTCAGATCGTCAAGGTCTATCTGAATTCGGTGCCACTTGCGGCGCAGCCTGGTCTCGGCGAGATCAACGGCATTGGCGACGGCCTTGCCGCGTGGTACGGGCGTGACTTCGACGAAGTCAACCGCATCCTCGATGCGCCCACATCCGATGACAACCTCGCCGCCCAGGCGGTGGCGTTCAGGCAGGTTCTGTCACTGATGATCGCGCAACGCGCGCCGTCATACTTTCTGCATCATGGCTATGGCGATCTCGAACGCCGGACCGACAGCTATCTGCGACTGCTGGCGACAGGTGGCGTCATTTCGCCTTCGCTGCGCGATGCGGCGCTCGCCGCGCATCTCGAACTGAGCTCACCGCCACGCAGACATTCGACCGAATCGTTCGTCAGCCGCAAGGCGGTCACCTCGATGCGCGCCCATCTGCTGGCGGCGCTCGGCATACCTGGGTTCTATGAACTCGACAGGCTCGATCTGCAGGTGACCGGTACGCTCAACAACGCGGTTCAGCAGGCGGTGAGCGACCGGCTCGCAAGCGCGGCAACCCACGACGGCGCGCGGGCCGCGGGACTGTACGGCTTCGAAATGCTGCGCCCTCAGGACGATCCATCGAAGATCGCCTACAGTTTCACGCTGTTCGAACGGCGCAACGGCGCGAACCTCCTGAGGGTGCAAACCGACAGCGTCAATGAACCGTTCGACATCAACCAGGGCGCGCGCCTGAATCTCGGGTCGACGGCCAAGCTGCGTGCGCTCATCACGTACCTGCAGATCGTCTCCGACCTGCACACGCGTTATGCGTCGCTGAGCACGGCGGAGCTTAAACGCGTCAAACCCGATCCGATGGATGCGCTGACACGCTGGGCACTCGACTACCTCACACATACGTCGGACCGCTCCCTGCAGAATATGCTCAATGCCGCGGTGGAAAGAAAATACTCAGCCAGCCCGGGCGAGACGTTCTATACGGGCGGCGGCGCGCAGGCGTTCAGTAATTTCGAATCGGGCGATAACGGCCGCATTCTGACCGTGCACGCAGCATTCCAGCACTCGGTGAATCTCGTGTTCGTGCGTCTGATGCGTGACATCGTGCACTACGAGATGATCCAGACCTCGGGGTCGTCTTCCCACTGGCTCGCCGATCCCGCGACACGCAAGCTGTATCTCACACGTTTTGCCGATCAGGAAAGCCGCGTGTACATGAAGCGCTTCTACACGAAGTACCATGGCAAGACGCCCGACGAAGCGCTGGCGATTCTGCTGCAAGGCGTGCGCAAGTCGCCGCCGAAGATCGCGACGGTGCTGCGCAGCGTCGCGCCCGACAGCTCGCAGGCATGGTTCGACGCGCGGATGCGCGCGGCCTTGAAAGGCACGTCCGCGGCGTCGCTTGCGGAGGACGATCTTGCGAAGCTCTACATGAAGTACGCGATTGACCGCTTCAATCTGAATGATCGCGGTTATATCGCGAGCGTGCATCCGCTGGAGTTGTGGACCGTCAACTATCTGCGTGAACATCCGGACGCAACGCTCGACCAGTTGCAGAACGCGAGCCGCGACGTGCGTCCTGGCACCTATTCCTGGCTCTTCAAGACGCGCTACCACGCGACGCAGGACCGCCGGATCAAACGCATGGTGGAACTGCGTGCGTACGACGCGATCGGCAAATCGTGGCAGGCGCTAGGGTATCCGTTCGCGAACCTGACACCGTCGTATGCGGCGGCCATCGGTGCATCGGGTGACCGGCCGGCCGCACTCGCGCAACTGATCGGCGTGATCGCCAACGGCGGCGACAAGGTGCCGACCGAAAGCATCGCGCAACTCGACTTCGCGAAGGATACGCCGTATGAGACGCATTTCACGCGAGCGTCAGTGGCCCCGCAGGCCATGGTGTCGCCGCAGATTGTCAACGTGGTGCGTGAGTTGTTGAATGACGTGGTGCAGGGCGGCACCGCAAAGCGCCTTGCCCAGGGCATGACGTTCCCTGATGGCAGGACGCTCGCGGTGTACGGCAAAACCGGGACAGGCGACCAGCGCTTCGATGTGTTTGCGCCCGGTGCCCGGCTGATCGAGTCGCGCAAGGTCAACCGGACCGCAATTTTTGTATTCGCGTTCGGCAACCGTTTCTTTGGTGCGTTGACCGCTTACGTTCACGAGCCGTATGCGGCCCGCTACGATTTTACGAGCGCGATGGCGGTGCAGTTTCTGAAGTCGCTCGCACCGGCGTTGCAGCCGTTGCTCGATAGCAATAGCCGCTGAGCGATCGCATCTTGAGCGGCATGCTGGAAATAACCGCGGCGTAGCCGATATTCACCGCAGCCGGCTCACAGGCCGCAATGTCTCTGCCACGTAGCCGTCATCAGGTAGTTGCCCACCTGCATCACGCCGCGTCTTCGAGAAAGTCCGTGATCGCATCACGACTCGGCGTGAGACCTCTCAACTGAAGAACGGCACCGGCATTGCCGCGATGATACGTTCCATGCAAACACACGTGCAGGATGATCTCACCTCGCCGCATGCGCGCCGGCTTTCCGCTGGTGAAGACAAAATCGACAGGCTGCTCGAAATCGCTCTCCGCCAGACTATCCACGTAATGCGCGTACCAGTCGCCGACCTCGCGCGCACTGCACGCAAGCGCCTGGAGCTCCGGCATTCTCTCCGATCGCGGCGCCTGAAACGTGTGCGGCAGTCCCCGCAGGTGATGCTGAAAGATTGTGTCGACCACATGTATGTGGTCGAGGATGCGGAGCATGATCGACACATCCTCACTGGTCAGCCGGTTGAAATTCTGGCTGACTACATCGTGGAGGCCGCGATCGGCCCATCGTTTGATGGCAACAAGTTTCGAGTAAGGCTGACAGATCATGAGACATCTCCTTTCATCGTCGAGGTTGCGATACGTGTTCGATCCAGGTTGGCTGCTTCGTTGCGATTCGATTTACCAGATGCATAATACGAGTAACAACTCATATTTATCTACTCGCATCTGGAGCGCGGAAAATGGCGCGAAAACCGCTCACGAAACCCAGGAAACACGCCTCTCAAGGGAGATCGCGTGCGACGGTCGATGCGCTGATTCAAGCGACCGCTCGCATTCTGGTCAGGGACGGCTTCGATAAAGCCAGCACCAACCGTATCGCGGAAAAAGCGGGGGTGAGCGTCGGCTCGCTCTATCAGTATTTCCCCAGCAAAGAGGCGCTCGTTGCCGCCGTCATGAAGCGCCATGGTGAGGAACTCATGCAGGTCGTCCGTGATGCGCTGGCAGAGGCTGCGGCACTGCCGATGGAGCAGGCGGTGCGCGCGCTTGTCGTCGCGGCGATGGAGGCGCATCGCATCGATCCCAGGCTACATCGCGTGCTTGCGGAGCAGATTCCGCGTATGGGAAGACTTGAAAACACGGAAGTCCTGAACGGAGAAATTCATGCCCTGTTCAGGGCCTGGCTCGATGCCCATTGCGATGAATTCCGCCCGCTCGACCTGGGGCTTGCGGCGTTTGTGTGCGTGACATCGATAGAAGCACTGACGCATACAGCGGTCGTGCACCATTCCGAAAGCCTCTCTGAAGAAGCGTTTGGAGCGCTCGTCGACGAGGCTACCCGGCTCGTAGTCCGGTATCTGCAGTAGTCGCCGCGGTTGACGAGTGAGCACGCCATTCGCGCGACCGCTACCTCAAGGTCCTGGGGCCTTGCCGGTGCGGTCGTTGTCGTCTTCACGCCCCTCTGCGTGCGTGGCTTGTGTTCCGGTTTGTTCATCGACGCGGAGCAATGCGGGAGCAAAGAAGCAGCCCATGACCGCGGACAGGATAATGAAAATCGAGGCCGCATCGACCAGCAGGCCGAGATGGATGAAAATAAAGAAGCAGAATAAAACATTCAGCAGATGCAGGGAGACGCCGAGAAGGGCGGAACCCTTGGGCACGGCTCTCAGGAATAGCGCAAGCCGCGAATGGGTGCGGGGCACATACCAGATGATCAGCAATCCGAACGCCATGATGAAGGCGCTTTCCGCCCATTTCAGCCAGGTGGGGCGGCGCAGAAAACGTCCGTCGACAATCGTCTCGATGACCTGCGCCTGAATTTCGATGCCTGGCACCAGTTCCCCCAGCGCGGTCGTGCGCATGTCTGTCAGGCCGCTGCCGGTCAGTCCGACCAGCACCAGTTTGTTCCGGATCCGTTGCGGATCGACGGTTCCTTTCAGGATGTCGCGTGCCGACACGTAGCGGTTCAGCGTCGACCGGATGGACGCGAAATGCAACCAGATGTCACCTCCGGGCTGCGTGGGCACCTGCACATCCGCGACACCCACCGCCTGCACGCCCGATCCGTCGGCAAAGACGTCGATCGCCGATGAATCCGTGGCGAGGCGGAGCATTTCCATCGGCAGACTGGGGACCAGTTTCTCGCCCAGACCCATGATGAGAGGGATATGCCGGACCACACCCTGTTCGAGTGTCACGCTTAGCAGCGCCTGCCCGTGGGCCGCCGCCTGCAATTCTGGCAGGCTGGCGAGCACGTAGTCGTACCGTTGCACGCGGTCCAGCGGGTCGGCGCCATGCACGAGAATCGGAGCGCTTCGCAGATCGGTGCTGGTGGTGAAGGCGGCATGATCGAGCGCCGCGGCACCCAGTATGGTCGGCGCCGCGCGCAACGATCTGGCGAGAATGGCTTCGTGACTGGGAAGGGCCCGCAGGCCGGCGGCGAGCGCCGCAGCCGTTTTCGGCAGATTGCCGGCGACCTTGTCGGGAGACGTCTGATCCGGCTCCGGCATGTAAATGTCGAGACCGATAGCCAGCGGTTTCAAGGCCGCAATGGCATCGACCAGGTCGGCCAGCCGATTGCGCGGCCAGGGCCATTGACCGACGGTTGCCAGGGTTTCCTCATCGATCTCGACAATGGTCACGGGCTGGGTAGCCGGAATCCGCGGGAAGTGACGTTGATACTGGTCGAACAGAAGTTGCCGGGCCGTTCTAAAGGAGTCAGGGACCGCCTCGTCAAGCGCGCCCACGAAAGCCGGACGTGCTATGTCACTGGGCCACTCGCTGGACAGGTTGAGCAGGCTCAGGCTGAACAACACCACCAGTGCCACCGGACGCCCCTGGGCCGCCTTCAGCAGACTCCTGATCCGGACAAGCCAAGGGTCGTAATAACGTTTCATCGAAGGAAAGGCCATTCAGCCTCGATGACTCGTACAGGTCACTGGATTGTGATGACTGCGCGTCGGTTCATGCGATTGGGAACGCCATCTGCCGTGGGGACCAGTGGCTCGCGTTTGCCCCGGCCAGCAGTCTCTATCTGTCGGGCAGGAATGCCCTGCTTGATCAGGAAGGTTGCAACAGTCTCCGCCCGTCGCATGGACAGTCTGTCGTCGAACTCCTGAGAGCCCGCCAGATCGGTGTGACCGACCACCACGACCTGGGGCGCAGGCCAGTTAGTCAGGATGGCTTTTAACTTTTTGACGGTGGCGGATGACTCAGGCGCCAGTTCAGTGGCGGAGTCAAAGAGAAAAAAAATCGTAAATGTCGTGGGGCGAGGCGGTCGGGCCGCGAGCAGTTCGCCATATCGTGCCTGCACGCTGGATTGACTATCCATCGTTTTTTCGATGGCGCCGCCGCTGGTGACGTCGACCTCGGCGTAGGCCCTGTCTATCGTTTGCTCTCCGGTGGCGCTATGGACAATGACCTTTCCGACTTTGCCCTGCGGATCAGGCAACAGGATAATTCTGTCCGGGGGCGTGCTACAGCCGGCGAGAAAAGCCAGCATGACGCATGCCGCGCCACATGCCAGCCCGTGGCTTCGGATCGCGGCCCTCAACGTGCACGCTCCCCGTTACCGCCGACTTCGATGATAAATTCAGTGCCCCGCACGCCCAGCGTGCTGGTCGGCGTGCTGAAACGCACGGCATCGGGGTTGGCCTTCGCCAGCTTGCCGGAAATCACTGCGAGGGAGCCGCGTTTGACGGTGGCGTCGAGCACCCCGTCATGAGTTGTGGTATCGAACGCGAACTTGTTGAGATCGAGGGTGGTATTGGCGCCGGCCGAGAGTTGGGTGCTGTCACGCAGCGTGATGCCGACGGAGGATGCCGGGCCGGTCACGATGCGATCGCTGCCGTAGATCTCGCCGCCGATGGCCGCGCCCGAACTGCTCCCAGCCCGCTCGATCTGCACCGTGCCCTTGAGGGTCTTGACGACGCCGGCAGCGTCGGCGGCAAGTGCATTGGCGACAGCCATGCACCCACAGGCAAGAATCAAGGCATATTTGATGGCTTGAAGACGCATCGGTGGCACCTGATTGCGTAAGCGCTGCTTGCCGCGGGGCGGCCCGACTGCCCAATGTCGACCTGGTGTGGTGACCGGTCACGCCCCGACTGCTCGTAGAGCCGGAGCTTGTGAAGGACGTGCGGAATTACCGCTCCTGGAAGTCAGGTGGAGACGTTTTCGCTCGATCAAACAGACTACGACCCCGACCCGAATGACTCTGTGCGCTCCCGCGCATATCGCTGACTGATTCTGTTTGCCTAAACACGCTGCGGGAGGGCCGCGGCAAAAAAGTCAGTCGCGCGACGCACGCGTGCCGGTACAAACCGACGTTTAGGCCAGATGAGGCTGACGTCTCTGACGTCGCTTATAAATTCGTCGAGAATCGTGATCACGTCCGGATGTCGGAGCTCATCGGCAAGAGAGACCCCGGCAAACAGGCCGATTCCGACGCCGGCCAGAACACCGGCCCGGATCGTTTCGACACTGTTGGACGAAAGATTGCCGCGAACGGACACGCTGAATCGGCCTTCCGGTCCGACAAACGGCCAGTCCGCTGACTCCGTCAGGCCGCCATATAAAAGGCAATTGTGATCGACGAGCTCGGCGGGGGTCTTTGGAATTCCGTGTTGCTCGAAGTAGCGACGGGATCCGACGCATACGAGGGGGGTGCCGGCCACGCGCCTGACGACCGCGTCAGGATCGTTGACCGCGCCTACCCGGATCGCCAGATCAATCCGGTCTTCCACCATATCCCGCACGAAGTCCGAAAGAACCAGATCTACCTGAAGGCCGGGATTGAGTGACAACAGCTCGGGTACGAGCGGAAGAATATGAAGGCGGCCGAAAGTAGAGGCTGCGGCGATCCTGATCAGACCGGAGGCATCAAGCGTGCTGCTTGTCAGTTCGCTGTCGGCTTCATCCATCTCGTCGACAAGCGGTTTTGTCCGGTCGTAGTATCGCTGCCCCTGATCCGTCAGGGTCACGCTGCGCGTGCTTCGGTTGAATAGCATCACGCCGAGGCGCCTCTCCAGCGCGCCGACGGCCTTGCTGATGGCGGACTGCGAGTCGCCGGTTCGACGCGCCGCGGCGGAAAAACCGCCCGCTTCAACGACGGCGATGAAGGCGTTCAGTTCGTGAAACCGGTCCATTGCATTCCTCTCGTTCGACCCATTCTTTTGAAGCATGGATCTTATGAAAATTCCGCTGATTATCATTCGTGGAAGCGGCAATTATGATCCTTCTGTCATTCACGAACAGACAGAAGGTTTCAATGTCCACTCTCGCAGGAAAGATTGCCGTCATTAGCGGCGGAACGACCGGTATCGGTCTGGCGATCGCCCAGCGGTTTGTCGCCGAAGGCGCTCACGTTTTTATCTTCGGCCGTCGGCAGGCACAACTCGACGAGGCCGCCAGACTGATCGGACGCAACGTCACCGCTATCCAGGCCGACGCCGCGAACCTCGATGACCTCGATCGCGTCGCCGCGGCAGTAAGGGACGAAAAGGGTGTCGTCGACATCATCGTGTCGAACGCGGGTTTTACGGAGCAGGCTTCTGTCGACACCCTCACGCCCGCGCATTTCGACAAGGCGTTCAACCTCATGGCCCGCGGCCCCGTCTTCCTGGTGCAGAAGCTGCTGCCAGTGATGACAGGTGGCGGGTCGATCATTCTGGTCTCGTCGGCGATGCATCAGATGGGTATTCCTGGCCACACCGCTTACGCGGCGACGAAGGCGGCATTGCGTTCCTATGCCCGCACCTGGGCTGCGGAATTCAAGGATCGCGGCATTCGCGTCAACATACTCAGCCCCGGCGTTACCGATACCCCCATTCTCGATTCGCAGTCGGAGACACGCGAGGATCTCGTGAAGATGTACCAGGGCATGGTCCCGATCGGACGACTCGCCCAAGCTGGGGAGATTGCCAGCGCGGCGCTGTTCCTCGCGTCCGATCAGAGTTCTTACGTGACGGGTTCGGATCTGATGGCCGATGGTGGCATCGGCCAGGTCTGAGACGAGACACGCGCCGTCAGGGCGTTTCGATACACAAAGGAGAGCTCAATGAGCTACGCAATCATCGGGGCTGGCAAGATCGGGACGGCCATCGCCAGGGCGTTCGCCCGTCAGGGGATCGAAGTCGCCGTGGCAGGCAGGCGACCGCTGGATGCGCTCGTGGCGCAGATCGGCCCGTCGCTCGTCCCCCGGCCGATTGAGGACGCGATCAAGGCCGACGTCGTCATCCTGGCTGTCCCCTTCGCCGCCCACCGGGACATCGGGCGGGCCGCCGAAAGCTGGCAGGGGAAGATCGTGATCGACGCAACCAACGCGTTTGGCGTTCCCCCGGAAGAACTGGGCGGGCTGCCCTCGACCGCCGTTGTTGCGAAGGCGCTGCCTGGGGCGAAGCTGGTGAAGGCCTTTAACCACCTGCCAGCGGACGTCCTGGCCCAGGGGGCGGGGACGCCACAGGGAGGCCGCCGCGTCGTATTCATTTCCAGCGACGACGACGCGGCTAGCGCCTCGGTGGCGGCTCTCGTCGACCGGCTCGGCTTCGCCCCGATCGAGCTGGGGAAGCTCGGCGAGGGCGGCCTGCTCGTCCAGGCAAGGGGCCGCACGTGGGGCCAGCTTGTTTTCCAGGATCTGGCCAGGTTCGGCTGATCAAAGTGGCCGGGGACGCATTCGACCGGACCGTCACGACCAGCCTGAAGGGCACGTTCTTCACGTCGTGCTCTTCGGGGCCTCGATCATCTTCCAGCCGTTGCCGGCGGGGTCGCGGAAACCGGCATCGACGCTGCCGAAGCGGTCTACCGGCTCCTGCGTGAATTCCACGCCACGGGCTTTCAGCTGCGCGTAGCTGGCGCGGCAGTCGGCCACCGAGAGGACCAGGGGCGGCATGGCGCCTTTGGCGACCATGGCGCGCAGGGTTTGCGCGGTGGCGTCGTCGTGGATGGGCGGACCGGGTGTGAACAGGCCAAGCTGGAACGAAGGCTGTTCCGGATGCTGGACCGTGAGCCAGCGGTAGGAACCGTTGCGCACGTCCGTATGGATGCGGAATCCGAGTTTGTCGACGTAGAACGTGAGCGCTTCGTCCTGGCTGTCGACGTACAGGCCCACCACATTGATACCCTGGTTCATGACACCTCCTTGATTGATTTACGGAATGTATCTTTAGCCACGCGGCGGCGCTTCTCCAAAACTGCGATGGTGAGATCGGGGCGCTGTGCGGCCTTCAGGACGCAGGCGGGCACACGGTCGAGCTGAGGCATGTTGGCCTGGGCCTCGAGGCGCATGGCGCTGGGGCTTCGCCCGGTGATGTCGTGGAATATGCGGCCGAAGGTGCCCAGGCTCTCCCAGCCGGTGGCGAAGGCAATTTCCGTGATGCTGAACCCGGTGTCGCGCAGCAGGGTGGTGGCCTGCTCGATGCGCCGTGTGAGCAGATACCGGTGCGGTGGGACGCCGAAGGCTCGCTTGAAGGAGCGCGCGAAATGGGCTTCGGAAACGCCACTGACCTCGGCCAGGCGCTTGACGGGCCAGGCTTCGTGCGAGGCGGCGTCCATGCGGTCCCTGGCGCGTAGCAGTCGGCGCAGCAGGGCCGGGTCTTGCAATGCGTCGGCGTCGACCGGTCGAGAGGAAGAGGCAGGGGGCAGGGTGTTGTGGTCTTCACGAAGGAGCATGAGTTTCGGGGAGGCTGTGGGAATTCGCAGTGGGCTTTTTAGATCACTGCACGAATGCCGCAAGTCTACTTGCCGCCTGACTGGAGCGCGATGTCGCCCGTTTCCGGCAGACGCCCGATCCGCTACATATCCTCAACGTAAAACTGGCCGTCACCAGATTTATTCCCAGTGACTACAAGTTTGCTACCGGACGGCTTTCACGAGTATCGTGCCCGCTGTAAAACGCAAAGGGCAAGGACTTATGCTGACCAGAATCGCATCGACCTTAAGCGACAGCTTCGCCCGCTGGATACGAGAGCCGATGTTCTCCGCGCCTTGTCCGGCAGCGGCCTCGATTGTTCCGCATACGCCATGCGCATTGGCTAATAAAAGCATCCGTGCCCTGCTCGCCGCCGTCGTGCTGATCGCGGCAACTGCACCGGAATGTCAGGCGCAGTACACCACTGACTGGCTGGCGAACACGTTTGGGACGAATACGACTTACGTCGGTAACGGTGCGCGTTCCATGTGGGTAGCGCCCGAGGGCGTGATCTATACAGCATCGATGTGGGATGAAAACGAGGGCGGCGTTGCTATCTACCGGAACGGCCAGAGCGCAGGTTCCATCGGGCTGCACAATGATTTCCAGGGCAGCGCCATCACGGGCAATGCAACGTCGATCTTCGCCGCCTTGCAGTTCAGCAGAACGGACGGCGGCGGACGGGTGGGGCGGTACAACCGGACCACGCAAACACGCGACCTCGTCATTCCCGTTAGCGCAACCACGACCGAGGCGCGTGCCGATGTCATCACGGGACTCGCGACATCGGGCTCGCTCCTTTACGCGAGCGACTTTCCTGGCAATCGCGTCCGGGTCTTTAGCACGGATGGCGTCTGGCAGCGGGATATCAATGTTTCAGGTCCCGGTGCGCTCGCGGTGGACGGCGCAGGCAACATCTGGGTTGCGCAGGAAAGTACGGGCAGGATCGTCGAATTCAGTCTCGCGGGCGCACCTTTGAATACGATCCAGATGTCCGCTGCGTCCCGGCCGTCCGCGCTGTATTTCGACCCGACGACCCGGCAGCTCATGGCGGGCGACGAGGGGCCCGACATGAACATCAAGATATTCAGTATCGTCGGCAGGCCCGTTCAGGTCGGCACATTCGGCATTCAGGGCGGGTATCTCGACACCACGGCTGGCATCAAAGGTCAGGTCGGCGACAAGCGGTTCACCCGCGTTACCGGCATCGGCAAAGACGCCGCTGGCAACCTGTATGTCCTCAACAACCCATGGGGTGGAACCTGGGACCTCGGCCGCAATGGCACCACCGACATTCACGCCTACGACAGCTCGGGTAACCTGCGATGGAAGCTTCAGGCGCTGAACTTCGAAGGCAACGGCGCGCCCGACCCTGCTACAGACGGCGCGTACTTCTATGGCGGTTTCAACGTCTACACCGGCACCGCCGGCGGAACATTCGTAGCGAACACCGTCGATCCGGTCGACTATCCGTCGGATCCACGCATCGCCCTCAACGACGGTCAGCGCGGCCAGCATTTCGGGCAAATCGCCACCGTCGGTGCAAACCGGATTCTTGTAGCATCCGGCCAGAATCCCGGGATTTTCTACTTCTTTCATTTCAACGCGGCCAATGGCTACATCGCAATACCGGACGCCTCGCTACCGGGTACGGCGTTCAATACGACTGCGCCCGTCACGGGCGGATTTTCGCTCGACAGCAATGGAAACATCTGGGCCGGCCTCGACAGGACGAACCATATCTACTACTACCCGCTGACTGGATTCGATGCCGACGGCAAGCCGGCCTGGGGTGCGGCAGTGACGTACTCCACGCCGATGTCCATCAGACCGATGACGCGAATCATCTACCTCGCGGATAGCGACACGATGATCCTGGCGCAAGGCATTGTCGGGAGCACGGACTGGACGTCGATCGGCACGAGGATCGAGGTGTATCACGGCTGGCGCGCGGGAAACCAGAGATCGCCGAACCCGGTGATCAACATCGCCAACCCCAATCCCAAGTCGATCACGGCGGCCGGCAACTATCTGTTTGTCGGATACGTACACACCGTACCCAACATCGACGCGTTCAATCTCAACACAGGCAACCTGGACATGACATTGACCAACACCAGCCCCACCAGCGTGGATGTCGGCAATGACGTGGATTCGATGTATGGCCTCAGGTCATACCTGCGATCGACCGGCGAGTACGTCCTCACGAAGGATAACTACAACGAGTCCAGCATTATTGTTTATCGCTGGACGCCTGGCTGAGCCGGAGCGACAGATTGCTCTGTCGCTCACCCTCACTTCACCGCGCCCAGCGCCAGGCCCTTGACCAGATACCGCTGCAACCACGCAAACACTACCGAAACGGGCAACGTAGCGCACAACGTCGCGGCCATCACAAGATGCCATTCGACGACATACTTGCCCGCCACCATATCCGTCACCTGCACGGTCAACGTCTTGTTCTCCGGCGAACGAATGAGCGTATAGACCACGGCAAACTCATTCCACGCGTTGATGAACGTGAAGATCGCGGTCACGACGATCGCGGGCACCGCCAGCGGCAGGAACACCTTGAAAACCGCCTTCGTCCGGCTGCAGCCCTCGAGCCACGCCGACTCTTCGAGATCGCGCGGCACGGTCTGGAAATACGACGACAGCATCCACACCGCAAACGCGATGTTGAACGCCGCGTAGGAAACGATCACGCCGATCTTCGAATCGACCAGATTGCCGTCGCCATAAGGAATCATCGCGGCAAGCCGGAACAGACCCACTACCAGCAGAATCGGCGAAAGCATCTGCGTGACGAGCAGGAACTGACGATACACGCCGCGTCCCTTGAACGGAAAGCGCGCTAGCGCGTAGGCCGCCGGCAGGCTGACAGCCAGCGCCAGCGCCGTCGAAAGCAGGCTGATCACCGTGCTGTTGCGCAGCGCAACGCCGAAGTTCGCCGCCGTCCACATATCGACGAAGTTTTGCCACTGCCAGTGCACCGGCAGCCAGCGCGCCGGATAAACGAACACTTCGTTAGCAGGCTTGAGCGCGGTGAACAGCATCACCGCGAACGGAAACAGGATCACGATAACCAGCGGCGCAAGCGCGAGCCAGCACCAGAGGGTGCGTTTCATCTTGAGGCTCATGCGAGGTCTCCTGACGATTTCGGCTGAAGGCGCAGATACACCATCGAGAAAATCAGTAGCATGACCAGCATGATGAGCGACACGGCGGCCGCCTGGCCGGGCCGGCCAAGCCTGAAACCAAGTTCATACAGATAGGTCACGAGAATGTGCGTGCCGTTGTCGGGGCCGCCCTGCGTCATCACCCAGATGATCGGGAACGAGTTGAACACGTAAATCACGTTCAGCAGGATCGCCATGTTCACGAACGGACGCAGCAGCGGCAGCGTCAGCTTGCGGAACATCTGCCACGCGCTCGCGCCATCCATGCGCGCGGCTTCGTAAATATCGCCCGGTACCGAAGACAGACCGCCAAGCAGAATCGTCACGGTGAAGGGAATGGATACGAGAATCCCGACCCCGATTTCCACGGCGAACGCGAGCCCCGGCGTGGCGAGCCAGTGAATCGGGCCTGAAATCAGGCCTAAACGCTGCAGCGTCACGTTGACCATGCCGTAGTCGTCGTTGAACGACCAGCGCCAGACAACGGCCGTCATCGTCAGCGAAACGGACCACGGCAACATCACGATCGTGCGCGCAATGCCACGACCGTGGAAATCCTGGTTGAGCACCAGCGCAACCGGCACCGATGCGAGGATCGTGCCGCCTACAACGCACACGGTCCACACAAGCGTGCGGCGCACTACACCGAGAAACACGGGATCGGTAAAGATCGCGTTGAAATTTTCAAGTCCGATGAAGTCGCGGATCGCACCAAAGCGCGATACCTCATGCACGGACTGCCACACGATGCTGAAAACTGGATAGCTGATGATGAAGAGCGCGAGGATCAGACTCGGCGCAATCAGCAACCAGGGCGCCGGAAGGCGGGAAGAAGCGGGACGGCTCATGCGTGCTCGATCAAAAGAGGCGCCGGCCATGATGCAATATCACGCCGGCGCGCCAGAATGGGCCGATCAAGGCGGGGCTCGAACTGCTTCGACTGCTATACGCTACGTTCGCTCAAGCCCGGAAAACAGCAAACGGGCCGCATTCAAAACATGAATCGCTTCGATGCGGCCCGCCGGATCAATGACCCAGCGCCTTGTTCGCCTGCGTGGCCGCGTTGTTCAACGCGTCCGCCGGCTTGGCCTTGCCGAGGTAAATTGCCTGCATCGCGTCGGTCACGGCCTTCGCGGTGTCTTCCCAGCCCGTTACCGTCGGTGCGAACTTCGCGGTCGGCAGCAGCGCGACGAATGCCTTCGTGTCCGGATCGTTGAACACCGGATCGGTCGCTTCAGCCTTCGTCGTCGGCAGGAAACCTTCGGTGCTCGTGAACTCGACACGCGGTTGCTTCGTGAACAGGAAGTCGAGGAACTTCCACGCGTCCTTCTTCACCTTCGAGTTCTTGAACATCACGATCGAATCGGTGACGGCGTACGTGGCAGCCTTCGTGCCCATCGGAATCGGATCGATACCGTACTTGAGCGTCGGCGCTTCCTTCTTGATCTGCTTGGCGAGGAACGGTGCGGAAATCACCATCGCGACGCGGCCCTGCTTGAACAGGTTCTGCACGTCCTCGCGGCTGTAGCCCGTCACGCCCGGTTGCGTCAGGCCTTCGTCGATCATCTGCTTGTACATCGTCGCGGCCTTCACGCCAGCGGGCGAATTGAACGCTGCCTTGCCGTCCTTGCCCAGCACGTCGCCGCCTTCGGTCCACAACGCGTAGTAGAAGTACACGTCCGTTTCGATTTCCTTGCCTTGCAGACCGAAGCCGGCCACGCCCCTGGCCTTCAGCTTCTTCGACGCATCGATGACGTCGTTCCACGTCTTCGGGCCGTTCGGATAGCCGACCGAGGCAAGCAGATCCTTGTTGTAGTACAGCGCGCGGGCGGATGCGGCGATCGGCAGGCCGTAGGTCTTGCCGCCGATCTCGCTCGGTGCGAGGAACGGGCCGATGAAGCGCGACTTGAACGACGCGTCCATGTAGCCGTCGAGCGGCTCAGCCACGTCGTCCTTCACGAAATCCAGCAGCCAGCGCGTGCCGACGATGGCCAGATCGGCGTTGGCGTTGCCCGAGATGTCCGTCTGCAGCTTTTGTTGCAACGTGTCCCAGTTCACGTCTTCGATCTTGATCGTGGTGCCGGGATTGGCCTTTTCGAACTCCTTGGCCATTTTCTCGAAGTACGGCGCGGTCGAATCGCTGTAGTGGGCAACGGTCACCCGGACCGTATCGGCCTGTGCCGACATTGCGATACCGGCGAGGGTAAGCGCAACGGCCAGCTTGCCGAGCGTAAGTGAAGCACGTGCATGCAACGACATTTTCGTCTCTCCTGGGGTGGTCTGCCGCCGTAGCCGGCTGCTGGGTTTGGATTGTTTGAAAAAATCCTACAGGACGAAAAAATAGTTGTCACGTAGGGTTCGCCATATTTTTTATCCAGGCACTTTGTGCTTAATATGCTGTAAAGAAGGCATATTTGTGCGGTGCAGGAATGCGCCGGGCAAAAGCCGGATGCGCAGGAAAGCCCGCCAGGCGCCGTGTTTGTAGGAAATTTACAGCCGTCGTAAGGTAAAAACAACGAGTGGCCGCGGCCTTCGCAAAAGATGCGGCAGGCACGAATCAGGGAGCAGTTTTACGGGCAGTCAAGGCGTCGCCGGATGAGAAACGGCGCGCAAAGGCAACATCGGCGAGGACGGACATGAAGCGCGTGGTCTTGGTGACGGGTGCCTGCGGCGGAATCGGCAGGGTGTTGTGCAAACGCTTCGTGGAACAGGGCGATACGGTGCTGGCGCTCGATATCGACGCGACCGCGCTTGCCGCGCTGGCCGCTGAGCTCGGTGCCGCGCATGTCACGCCAGTGGCGGTCGACATCGGCGACGCCGCGGCGGTGAACGACGCGGTGGCGAAGGCCGTGGCGGAGCGCGGGCCGGTCGACGTGGTGGTCGCCAACGCGGGCGCGGCCGAAGGCCTGACGCTCGCGAAAACCGACGCCGCCAGCTGGCAGCGCGACGTCCATCTGAATCTGAACGGCACGTATCACACGGTCGAAGCGGTGCGCACGGCGATGATCGAGCGCGAGCGCGGTGTGCTCGTGCTGATCGGCTCGGTGAACGGCATGGCATCGCTTGGGCACCCCGCGTATAGCGCGGCCAAGGCGGGTCTCATCAGTTATACGAAGGCGCTTGCGCTGGAACTGGGGCGCTACGGCATCCGCGCGAACATCGTCTGCCCGGGCACGGTCAAGACGCAGGCGTGGCAGGCGCGCGTCGACAAGAACCCGCAGGTTTTCGAGGCGCTCAAGAAATGGTATCCGCTGCGCGACTTCGCGACGCCCGACGATATCGCCGACGCGGTGCTGTTCCTGGCGTCGCCGGCAGCGCGGGTGATCACCGGCGTGGCGTTGCCGGTGGACGGCGGCCTGATGGCGGGCAACCGCATGATGGCGGAGGAACTGACGCTGGAGCAGTTCTAGGCCAAAGCCCGGTTCCAAAGATTAAAGCAGTTAAAGCAGTTAAAGCAGTTCGAACGATGAACGTCGCGCATCACACGCGGCGCTCTGGATCCTGACGAGGACAGCATGGCAGCAGTGCAACTGAGCGGCATTTTCAAGCGCTACGGCGATACGCAGGTCGTGCATGGCATCGACCTTCATATCGAAGACGGCGAGTTCGTCGTGCTGGTCGGCCCTTCGGGCTGCGGCAAGAGCACGCTGATGCGCATGGTGGCCGGTCTCGAGGAGATCAGCGGCGGCGATCTGATGATCGGCGGCACGCGGGCGAATGCGCTTGCGCCGCAGGAACGCAATATTTCGATGGTGTTCCAGAGCTACGCGCTTTATCCGCATCTGTCGGTGTACGAAAACATCGCGTTCGGGCCGCGCATCCGCAAGGAATCGGAGAAGAATTTCAAACCGCGTATCGAGTCGGCCGCGAAGATGCTGAATCTCGGCAGCTATCTGGACCGTCTGCCGCGCGCGCTGTCGGGCGGCCAGCGTCAGCGTGTGGCGATGGGCCGCGCGGTGGTGCGCGAGCCGTCGCTGTTTCTGTTCGACGAACCGCTGTCGAACCTCGACGCCAAACTGCGTGTGCAGATGCGCACGGAAATCAAGGCGCTGCATCAACGCCTGAAGAACACGATCATCTACGTCACGCACGACCAGATCGAAGCGATGACGATGGCCGACCGTATCGTCGTGATGAACGCGGGCCGCATCGAGCAGGTGGGCCGTCCGCTTGAACTTTACGATCGTCCGGCGAACCTGTTTGTCGCGAGCTTCCTCGGCTCGCCTTCGATGAATTTCGCGGAAGGCTCGATCGTGCAGGGCGACCTGGGCTTCGCGCTCGCGCTTTCCGACGGTCACGTGATTCCGCTGCCGGAGGCGGCGAAAGCGTATGCGGCGCCGGGCGCGCGCGTGACGCTCGGCATCCGGCCGGAGCACATCGAAACGGATACCGCGGCGCACACGGGCGTGGCGATGGAAGTGGAAGTCGTCGAGCCGACGGGTGCGGAAACCCATCTGTACGGGCAAATTGGCGGCAGCACGTGGTGTGTCACGACGCGTCAGCGCTCGACGATCGAGCCTGGCCAGCGTGTCGGGCTTGGGCTGCCGTCCCGACATCTGCATCTGTTCGACACGCAAAGTGGTGCCAGGCTTGGCTGAATCCGCGTGTTGCCGGAGCCGTCGGAGCAATGACGGAACGCGGAGTTTTTAACCCAACAGGAACACACGGGTGTCCGCTCCGAACCTGATTCCCCATATTCGCAACGCGCTTGCGTCGCTGCGGCCGGCCGAACGCAAGGTCGCCGACATGGTGCTCGGCGACGTCGACTTCGCGATGCGCGCCAGCATCACCGAACTCGCGCAGCGCGCCGACGTCTCGGAGCCTTCGGTTACGCGCTTTTGCCGCGCGATCGGCGCACACGGGCTGCGCGACTTCAAGATGCTGCTTGCGCAGAGCGTCGCGGGCGGGCTGCCGTATGCATCGACGGCCGTCGCGCGTGACGACGACCTGCAGACGCTCTTCGACAAGGTTAGCGAAGCAGCAGTACAAGGCATCACGCATGCGCGCGGCGCACTGGAGCCCTCGGCGGTCGAAGCGGCGATTTCGGCGATCGCCACGGCCCGGCGCGTGTATTTCTTCGGCGTCGGTTCGGGCTCCGGGCTCGCGGTGCAGGACGCGGCGCTACGTTTTCTGCGACTCGACATCGCGGCGAGCGCTTTCACCGACGGTCATCTGCAACGGCTTTACGCGGGTCTGATGGAACCCGGCGACATCGCGTTCGCGATCTCGCATTCGGGACGCAGCGTCGAAGTCAACGAAAGCATCCAGATCGCGAAGGAGCGCGGCGCCACGACGATCGGCCTGACGAACGTCGGCTCGCGTCTCGCGTGGCTCGTGGACATTCCGTTGCTCCTGCGCGTGCCAACCGCGATCGATCCCAATACGCCAGGCGTGTCGCGCATCGTGCATCTGTGCATCATGGATGCGCTTGCCATCGGCGTTGCACTAAGACTTGGACCGAAGACGCTTGAGAAGATGCGGCATGCCAAAGCCAGGCTGTCGCAGGAAGCCGGGCCGCCTTCCACTGACGCGCCTTGACGCATCGTTCGGCTGTGGCTTTCGGTCCGGATGCGCTTCGCGATCACGCGAAAGACCGGGCGGAATGCGACGTCAGGTGATCTGCACCGACGGCACGCTCTTCATGCAGCGCAGCGCGAACATCGACCGGCTGTGGCGAATGCCGGCGATGCTGTAGAGCTTCTCGCGCAGAAAGCGCTCATATCCCGCCGTACCGTCGACGGCGACTTTCACCAGGTAGTCGTATTCGCCCGAGACCAGATACGCCTCCAATACTTCCGGCAGCATCGCCAGTTCGGCACCGAAGCGGGCAAGGGCGTTGTCGTCGTGACGGTCCAGCGTGACTTCGAGCAACACGACATCGGCGAAGCCGAGCTTCGCGCTATCCAGCAGCGCCACATAGCCGCGAATGTAGCCGTCGGATTCCAGTTGCCGCGTGCGGTTCCAGCAGGCGGTTGTGGACATGCCGACCAGTTCCGCCAGCTCCGCGTTCGAGAGCCGGGCGTTCCTTTGCAGTTCGCGCAGGATCTTGCGGTCCTGGCTGTCCAGTGGACGGTTTCGCGTGCTCATGATGGATCGGCGGAAGATTATTCAGGTGCCAATCATTCTAGCGGAAGAACGTTTCGGCTTGACGGCAAAATGGCGGGCAATCAGGAAGCCTTTACAGGGGCGCGCCGGGTATATTTTCTACATTGCTTTCAAGCCCGGACAGCCGCGCGGACCAACATACCTGCGCCGGCCGCCCGCCGTAGCCACCCGCTACGGGATCGGATGTCGTGTCGCCTTACCGTGGGCGACGCAGGAGCGCGCTTCGACGTTACCGCGTCGGACGTGGCGCCCAGCGGGTACGAAGGCATGTTCTCTTTTTCCTCTGCTGTTTCCTTCCCGCTTTCCTTTCTTCCCACGCTTTTAACCAGCACCCGCCCGCCAGGTCCACACGCCTTCACGCGAACGTCGCAATTCGACGATCGACAGCGGCGCGATCCCGATCCGTCCGAACGACTCAGCCGGCGCGCCGAGCACATGAATGAGCGCCGCGCGGATCACGACCGCATGCGTAAGCGCGACGACCTGCATGCCGCCGTCCGAAGAACGTGAAGCTGAGGACGAAGGATGGGGCACCTGGGGCCGCAGTCCAGCTCTTCACCTGTCGTGTTGAAAAGGAGCTGTGTCACATAAAGCTGATACAACGCCGGGAACCCGGATGCCCGACGTTTTGAGTTTCTGGCTGCGAGTCGTCCTATCCGCTTCGAAAGGGTGACCGCTTGCGCTTGCGGGCCGCGCCTGAGTACTCCTCAACCTTGAAGCCTCGTCGCTGCGATAGCAGTTCCTCACCATCAATGCGCTGCGCGAGCTCCTCGACATCTGCCGGAGATACACCGCAGGCAGTGAAGTGCTCTTTCCAGCTGTCCACTACCTGGATAACCCTCGATACCTCGATTGCCGCTTCGGCAGTCGACAGGCCGAACGATGCGCACTGCGACATTGCATTGGATAGTGTTGAATCCCGGCCTTCGTCGCCGATCCCGAATTCCTGACGGCCCTGACCTGAATTCGTTGGGACAACATCATAGGCAGGTGCAAGGCCAAGCCAGTTCACCCGCGTTGCCGCCCGCTTTTCGTCAGACTTGGGCGTGACCAGTAGTGAGTGTTTTTTTTCGTGGTAGTCGGTGTTATCGACGAGGATATTGAAAACCATTCGACGAAATAGCTCCGCCATCTCCCGCCTGTTTTCGTCATCCGTGGTTCGACCCAGCCGGCGCAGCAGTTGCGCAAGACCGGGATAACTCAAGTCGGGTTGTTCCGTCTCTGGCGTTGCTGCTCGCAAGGCTGTGCCGGCCGATATGCAGTGCATGCGCCTGACACCCTTCCGGTCGAATCGCCGAACCGCAATAGCGTTCTCACCGGATAGCGGCACCAGCCGCGTTTCTGCAACGGTGATACCCGCCTTCGCACAAAGAGTCATCGTAGCGTGTTCGACAAGAGGCACATCGATCGGCTCATTGTTAAAAAACTTGATGACCCACTGTTCTCCATCGATTTCTATCAGCGCCTTCGGCTTTGCGCCGCCGAAGCTGCCTCCGGACGCGACCATCGTTCTCTCTATCGACGTGATGGGCTCTTTTGCATTTATTTTGGAGACGATTTCGCTTAGCGCCTGCGCGTTCTGGAGCCGGGGCAAAGGCCCCACCGTGCGAGGCAGATAGTTTTTTTCCGATGTCGATACGCCCATGGCGCCAAAACGTTCATCGCCGGCAAAGTACAGGTACTCCATCAGAGACAAACGTCGAGGCCTGTCGATGTACTGAATAACTCGCTCGCCCCATCGGTCAGGCCGCGCGTCATCGACGGCACCGACTGCGACCCCCCTGGCACGAGGGAGATGTTCAATATCGACCAAAGGCAGGTCCTCGCTCAGCGGGAATCCGGATTTCAGCCAGGAACTCGCGTATCTGAGCGAAACCCCCTTGTCGACCAGTTTGAGTTCGCCGACCATGCGAGGCGAGTCGGGGTCCTCCAGTAACCAGAGGAAGAGTTCGTCAAATCGCGTGCCGGCACTTTTTGGCACTCAGCCACCTCGCTTTTCCTTGCGTTTTTGCCGCGACTCCGCGGATGCCTGCGCGCGGGATTTTCCGAGCGCAACCGCTTCTCTCACATCCAGCTCCAACGCTCCCCGGTCTTTTTCCGGAGCCGCCAGTTCAGCGAGCGCACCGTCTCGACCGATGAGCCAGAGGGCCGTGGCGTAAATGCCTATTCCCACGCCAGGCTCTCCTGCCTCGAGGCGCATCAGGGTCGGAACAGAGACACCGAGTCTTGACGCCCACGAAACGAGTGATTCCTTCCTGCGCAGGCGCGCTACGGCCAGGTCCGCCCCCAATCGCTCAAGGGCCGCTATGGTGGCCGGAGGCATTTGCAGCACGGCTACAGAGGTCTTTGGCATAACAAAGATCATAGTGAAACAGGCAATTTCATGCAAATCTTTATTAATAATATCTTTGGATATTGCCACGAGGCGAGCGGGTGGAGGCTCTGGCGCAATACTTTTCAACCTGGAAACGTGACGGGTTTCCTGTCTTAAAATTAACAAAGATATTCATGAAAATCGCAATTCCATAAACATCTTTTTAAGATTTTCATCGATGTGTTCCTGATCGGTATGGCTGTGCCGCGGTCGCCGGATAGTCAAAGTTCGGCCATCGGGGTGACTTGTTGAAGTTCATCCGGCAACTCGCGCTTATCCGCGCGCGAGACGCGCCGACACTTCCTGCAAATCGAGATCCTGTTCGAGCGCGCACAGCAGCTCGTCGTGGATCAATCCTTCGCGACGCATCCGCAGCAGTTCGACGCGGCCGGCCGCGATCGCCGTCAGCACGACGTCGTAATGCGCGGCCCGCAGGTCGGCGGGGAATTCAGTCTGGTCCTGATACGAGTTCGTGAGACGCGCGCGGTAGCTGTACTGTTCGAGCAGGCGCGGGTGAATCACGGTGCCATCCGCATCGTGAACCAGCGGCTGGATCGCGGTGAACTGCGCGGCTTCGACGTGCGCCCACGCCTGCGGCTCCGTCAGATGACGGGGGTTCCGTTCGGCCCGCTGCTCGGGGCCAAGCCAGCGGATCAGCGGTCCGATCGTCGTGCCCTGCACGAGCACCGTCACGAGGATCACGGCGAACGACGCGACGAGAATCAGGTCGCGCCCCGGCATTTCATCCGGCAGCGACAACGCGACGGCCAGCGTCACCACGCCGCGCATGCCGGCCCAGCTCTTGATCGTGGCGGCGCGCCAGTCGGTCGCATGGGCGCCCTTGCGCATGCGCCGGTGCAGCACGCCGTGCAGCCCGTCGACGGCGAACACCCACACGAAGCGCGACACCACGACGGTACCGACCACGGCTGCGGTCGCCGGCGCCAGCGTTGCCAGCGCATCGCCGACGCCGCCAAGCCGCACGATCACGCCGCGCAGCGAGATGCCGATCAGGATGAAGACCAGCGCCTCGAGCAGAAAGATCATCACCTGCCAGAACGCCGTGCCGCGAATGCGTGCGTTGGCGGAGAGGATTTCGTGCTGATGCCAGCCAAGCGCCATGCCGCAGGTGACCGTCGCGATGACACCGGAGACTTCGAGCATTTCGCCCGCGATATAGCTGATCCATCCGGCGAGCACCGAGCCCGTGATGACGAGATACAGCTCGCCGGAGTCGTTCAGAAAGCGCAGCAGCCTGACGAAGAGCCACCCGGTGGCCAGACCGACCGCGATGCCGCCGAGCCCGAGAAGCGCGAAGCTCGCGATGGCGTGCGGCGCGCTGAACACGCCGGTCAACGCGGCCGCGACGGCGAAGCGGAACAGCACGAGGCCGGCCGCGTCGTTTAACAGGCTTTCGCCTTCCAGCAGCACCATCAGGCGGCGCGGCAGCGCGACGCGTTCGAGCACGGCCTTCGCCGCGACGGCGTCAGGCGGCGAGACGATCGCGCCCAGCGCGAAGCAGGCGGCGAGCGGCAGCGCGGGCACCGCGAGATGCACGATCAGGCCGACGACGAGCGTCGTGAACGCGACCGCGCCGATCGCCAGCAGCAGGATGCCGACGAGATCGCGCCGGAACTCGTCCCACACGGAGAACCATGCGCCGTCCATCAGGAGCGGCGGCAGGAACACGATCAGCACGAGCGCCGGATCGAGATTGACGGGCGGCAGGCCCGGCACGAACGCCATGCCCATGCCGCCGATCAGCAACGCGGCGGCGGGTGGCAGACGCAGGCGTTTGGCGAGCAGTTCGAGCCCGATGATCGCGATGAGCGAAAGCAGTACCAGTTTGAATGCGGCAACAGAAGACATGAGATGACCTGGATGTCGATGGCGAAGTCGCGTGGAAGGCGGCACGGCGTGCCCGCGTATTAAGCCACAGCGCTTCGACGAACAGGGTGCTCGCGCGCGTCGTCGCGTTTCAGGATCGCAGCGCGAAGTGCCGCATGGACGCAGCGGCGCTCAGGACTGCGCCGCGGACTCCCGCGTGACGCGCGAACGCGCGGCGGCCGCTGCCGCTGCCGCGGAGCGACGCCGGGCGCCGAGCTTCTTCAGCCAGATCATCAGGCCTGTTGCGCTCAGCACGGCCACCGCGATGCCGATGAAGCTCATCATGATCCGTCCGCCGATGCCGAGGATGCGGCCCGAATGCAGCGGGAATTGCGCCTGCATGAAGATATCGCCGGCTGAGCCCTTGCCCGGAATCGATCCGCCCGCGAGCTTGCCGGTGTTCGCGTTGTAGTACAGCCATGCGTTGCCGAGACCGGCGTCGCCGTGATCGTGGCCCGGCGCGAAGAAGCCCACGCCGTATGCGTTGAATGACGGCACGTAATACAGCGCGCCCGGCGGCCCGGCGAGGCCCCGCTCGCGGCCGGCGGCTTCGGCCATCTGCACGATGCGTTCGGGTGTGAGCGGCGCCTGGCCCGGTGTGCCCTTGCGCATCAATGCGGGGTTGTTGAAGGGCGTTGGTTCGAGCGTCGATACGGTCGAAAGAACCGGCCGCACGACCGGGTCGGACAGATTCATCGATATCGAAGTCAGCGCGACGATCGCGAGCACGCCCCAGATCCAGACGCCGCCCGAGCGATGCAGATCGAACGTGAGCGCATAGCCGCCGCGTCCGACGCGAAACGCGAACGACTTGCGCCACGCCTTCACGCTCGGGAACGACAGCACGAGCGCGATCACGCTGTCGAACAGCCACACGATGCCGACGATGCCCATCAGCCAGGTGCCCGTATCGAAGCTGCCCATGAACGGCAGATGCAGGGTGTAGTGCAGCTTGTAGATGAACGGAATCAGGTTGATCCGCGCGATGGAGACCGCGCCCCATTCGCGACGCCCCTGAATCTCGCCGGTGGCGGGATCGACGGCCAGCTGGTTGAAGCCGAGCGCATACGGCTGGCCGGTCTTCGGATCGGTGCGCGGCAGCACCATCATCTGTAGCGTCTTGCCGGGTTCGACGCCGAGCGGCAGATACGTCACGTCAAAGCGCGGATCGGCCGCCTCGATGCGTTTTGCGAGTTCCAGCGAAGGCAGCGCCGGCCCCTGCGTGCGTGCGTTGAAGAACATCGGGTTCAGTGCCGCGTCGAGTTCATGATCCCATGCGATCAGCGCGCCGGTCAGCCCGGCGACGAACAGGAACAGCGCCGTCGCGACGCCCATCCAGCGATGCAGGCGGACGAGCAGCGGCCTCATGTCGTGCGGGAGGTTGCGCGGACGCGCACGGGCTGGACGGTAAAAGGGCGCGCGACGGAAAACACGGGAAATCGGCTCTGTTCGTAAATAAGAATGATTCGCATTTTAGAGACTGATGGCCTCGGTTGCAAGTTGTCCGTAAGCGGCTGCTTACCCCGTCGGCGCGGAAGGCATTCCGCTTTGCCTGGCCAGTCGGCTAGCCAGCCGCGCCGCAAGGTAGTTTACAAATCCCCTGGTTTGCCGGCAGAATCCCTGTTTTTGTAAATGCGAACTATTCGTATTCGCGCGGGAAAATTGAGCCACGGGGAAATAATGAAAAATGCGGTGCGCAGGACGGGCGGATTCAGGAAAGCGGTGACGGTTAAACCGTTGCACGTTGCAGCGGTGCTGATGTTCGCGGCGAGTCATGCCGCGCTGGCGCAGCAGGACGCCGGAGCGGGAAGTCCGGCGCCCGCTTCGGGCGAACAGGTTCTCCCCGCCGTGAAGGTCAGTTCCCAGAGCGCACGCGACGACACCGGCCAGCATCTCGAGCGTGACGTCAGCAGCGGCGCGCTGGGTTCGCGTTCGCAACTCGACACGCCGTATTCGACGACGGTCGTCACCGGCCAGGAACTGGTGGACCGTCAGGCCAACAAGCTCGGCGACGTCTTCGCGCAGGATGCATCGGTTTCGGACAACAGCAATCCGTACAACGCGTGGGCCTCGTACGTGACGGTGCGCGGCATGCAGCTCGACTGGCAGAACGGCTTCAAGATCGACGGTCAGCCGTTCAACGCCTATGGCATCACGTTGCCCTACGAACAGCTGGAAAGCGTCGAACTATTGAAAGGCCTGTCGGGCTTCATGTACGGGTTTGGCTCGCCGGGCGGCGTCGTCAACTACGTGACAAAAAAGCCGCCGGTTTCCGGCACGCCGATCCGCAGCGTCGACGTCGGATACCGCTCGACCGCGATCTGGTCGGAGCATCTCGATCTGGGCGGGCGCGTCGGTCCGGATAATATGTTCGGCTACCGCTTCAACGCGACGCATGAAGAAGGCAAGACCTACAACGACGGCAACGTGCGGCGTGACGCGTTCTCGCTTGCCGCGGACGCGCGCCTGACCCGCGACCTGACGGCGACGTTCGGCGCGCTGTATCAGGAACGCCACGCGTCGGGCATCACGACAGCGCTCTCCACGGCGCTGTATGACGGCACATCGCTGCCGGGACGCATCAGCGGCGGCAGCAGCAACCTGGTCACGCCCGACCAGCATCTGAACACGAACCTGCAGCTCTACACCGGCGGCCTGCACTACAACCTGAACCAGGACTGGACCGTCAGCGCCACGTACAGCTTCAGCAAGAGTACGCGCGACCGTAATGAGAGCACGTTCTATCTGCTCGATCCGTCCGGCGATTACTCCGATACACGCTTCCAGGGCAAGGAAGGCCACATGCTCAGCGCGTGGCAGGTGATGGCGGAAGGTAACGTCAGGACCGGTCCGCTCCAGCATCAGCTCGTGTTCGGCGGCGCGTACCAGAAGCAGACGAACGACTACGGCGCCAACAGCTTCTACGGCCCGATCGGTGTCGGCAATATCTACGAGCCGAACACGAACCGATACGACAGCAGCGGCTTTTATACCTATCGCGACAGCGACATCACGCAGAAGGCGCTCTTCGCCAGCGACACAATCCAGCTGACACAACGCTGGTCGGTGCTCGGCGGCGTGCGCTATACGAACTACGAGCAGCACGGCTACACCGTCAGTGGCGCGACCGCATCGACGTATTCGCAGAACGGCGTGCTGACGCCGTCCGTCGCGGTGATGTTCAGGCTCGCGCCGACCACCACGCTGTATGCGAGCTACGTCGAGTCGCTCGAACCTGGCACGGTGGTGAACGAGGCCTACGCAAACGGCGGCGAACTGCTCAAGCCGCTGCGCAGCAAGCAGTACGAGGTCGGTGTGAAGAGCGATCATGACCGCTGGAGCGCGACTGCCGCACTGTTTCGCATCGAACGCGGCGCGCAGTACGCGAACAGCGCCAACGTCTACGTGCAGGATGGCGAGTCGATCTTTCAGGGTATCGAAGCCGGAACCGACGTGCGCCTGGGCAACAACTGGACTGTCGGTGGCGACCTGATGTGGATCGCGACGCACTACGAGAAGGGGTCGACTAACGACGGCAACCGCGTCGCCGGCGCACCCGGTTTTGTCGCGGCTGCGCACGTGTACTACGCAGTGCCGTACGTGCCGGGTCTGAAGATCGGCGCGGATGCCAAGTTCACCGGCAATACGCCCGTGCGGCCGTCGGGCGATCTGAACGCGCCAGGCTACATGCTGGTGAATCTGGGCGCGACGTATTCGACATGTATCGCCGGACACGGCGTGTCGGTGCGCGCGGCGATCGACAACCTGACCAACCGGCGTTACTGGGAATACCAGTACGCGGACTACATCACGCCGGGCGAGCCGCGCACGCTGTCGCTGAACGCGCGTTTCGACTTCTGACGTAACAGCGGGTCGCAAGGCTGTTGTCACAAAGGTCGCCGGCAACGACGACACGCCCGTCACCGGACCTTCGTGACCAGTCGTGATGCCACGAAGCGACGCGTTGCCCGCCGCAACGGGGAAGCGCTACAGGCCGGCCGCCTGGCGCAAACCCGCCGCGGCCTCGACATTGGCGACCATCGCGATGAGCCGTGGCGCGACGTCGTCGAGCAGCGCGCGCGCCTGTGGCGTGTGATCCATCACGCCACAGTTGAACACGAACGTTTCCGAGTCGACCGGCGCACACAGCGGCACCGCGATGCCGTATACGTTCTTCTGCATGTCGCCGTGCGATACGCACACACCGAGTTCGGCATAGTCGCGCATCGCCTGATCCAGTTGCGGCCGGTACCGCTGCCATTGATCCGGCACGCCGACGCGTAGCTGGTTCAGCGCCACTTCGCGTTCTTCGGGGCCGACGCCCGCCAGCCATGCCCGTCCCATTGCCATGCGCAGAACCGGATGGGCCGCGCCGACGTCGGGCCGCGCGTCGGAGCGTTTGTCCGCCGAGCAGCTTTCGATGTAGACCATGTTCGCCTGGTCGCGCATGCCGAGCGAAACGGCGCCGCGTATCTGCATCGCGAGTTCGCGCATGAACGGCCGCGCGATCTGGCGGATGCGCATGCCGGCCAGCAGCGGATAGCCCATCGACAGCACGCCGCCACCGAGCCGGTACTTGCGCGCCTCGACGTCGTGACGCAGATAGCCGAGCTCCGTCAACGTGAAGGCCAGCCGCGAAACCGTGGCTTTGGACAGCCCCGTGCGTTCGACAAAATCACGATTGCCCAGCATCTTTTCGCCGGGAAGAAAGCAGCGCAGTATTTCGAGCCCGCGCGCCAGCGTGACGGCGAACTGGCGGTCATCGTCGTCAGGCAGCGCGAACATGGCGGGACTCCTTATGAATGCGGTTCATGGTTAAGTGTTTCATGATTATTTGCCGGCCAGTGCGACGTCCTGCTGTGCCTCGAGTTCGCGTTCGAGCCTCTCGACCATATGAATCAGCTTCGGTGCGATTTCGTCGACGAGCGTATGCCGGCCGAGCTGGATCCGCGGCACGCCGCAATTGAAAACGAAAATCTCCGAGTCGATCGGCGTGCGCATCGGCACGGCCACCGCGTGGATGTCGCGCTTGATTTCGCCTTCGCTGATCGCGAAGCCGCGCTTCGTAAACGCGCGCAACGCGGGCGCGAGCGATGCGTGCCACGTCTCCCATTGCACCGGATCGCGGGTGCGCACGAGTTCGAGCACCGCATCGCGCTGGGCAGGCGTGGCGCGTCCCAGCCACGCGCGCCCCATCGCCGATGCCAGCACCGGCAGTGTCGCACCCGTATCCGGCCGGAACGCAGGCGATTCGTGCCGACGCGACGTTTCGACATACACCATCTGCGTGCGGTCGCGCATGCCGAGCGAAACGGACCCGCGTACCGCGTCGGCGAGTTCCTTCATCAGGGGTCGCGCCAGCTCCCGGATGCGCATGCCCTGCAGGAACGGATAACCCACTGACACCGCCGCCGACCCCAGCCGGTATTTGCGCACGCTGTTGTCGTAGCGCAGGAATCCGATCATCGCGAGCGTGTACGTGAGGCGCGAAACGGTCGCTTTCGACAGGCCGGTCCGTTCGGCGAATTCCTTGTTGCCGAGAACCGGTTCGCCGAGCTTGAAGCAGTTCAGCAGTTCGAGGCCATGCGCGAGCGTCGTCGCGAACTGTGGATTGCGGGACGGATGTTGGGTCATAAGCATGAACGTGAGCGGAAAAATGCGCGTGGTTTAGCGCTTCGCCTATTCAAGCACAGCGCGGCGTGCGGCGCATCGGTGTTTAACATAGCGAAACCCTAATATCGGCATCCTGCCAGGTTGTTAGGCTTGAACTACATCTTCAGTTTCCGTTCCGGAGTGGTTTCAATGCCCTTGTCTTCCAGCGAGCACGCCGCGCTCGACGCCCTGTTCAAACCCGCATCCATCGCCGTGGTCGGCGCGTCGTCGAACCCTGCGAAGATCGGCGGGCTGCCCGTCGAATATCTACTGAGCCAGCGTTATCCCGGTGCGATCTATCCGGTCAATCCGAAGCAGGATCGCATCCAGGGTCTGCAGGCGTGGCCTTCCCTGCGCGACGTCGGCGCGCCGATCGATATGGCGATCTGCGCCGTGCCCGCCTCCGGTGTCATGTCGGCCGTCGAGGATGCCGCCGCCGCGGGCGTGCGCTCCATCGTGATGTTTTCCTCAGGCTTTGCCGAAACCGGCGACGCAGGCCGGCGCGCGCAGAACAACCTGCGCGCGCTTGTCGAGGAAAGCGGAATACGGCTGCTCGGGCCGAACTGTCTCGGCTTCGTGAACAACCATCAGCGCGTCTATGCGACCTTCACGCCGGCGCTGAAAATCGCCGCGCCGCTTTGCGGCAACATCGGACTCATCAGCCAGAGCGGCGCGTTCGGCATCTTCGCGTTGATGCTGGCGCAGCGGCGCGGCCTCGGCGTCAGTCATTTCGTGTCGACGGGCAACGAGGCCGACATCGAACTCGCCGATGCGCTCGCGTGGCAGGCGCTCGACCCGGCGACGTCCGTGATCCTCTGCTATCTCGAAGGCGCGCGCGATGGCGACAAGCTTTGCGCGGCGCTCGAGCTCGCGCGCGCGCAGCGCAAGCCGGTGGTGATGTGCAAGGTCGGGCGCACGACGCAGGGCGCGGCAGCGGCGGCGTCGCACACTGCGTCGCTCGCCGGTTGCGACGAAATCTACGATGCCGTGCTGCGTCAGTACGGCGTCTACCGCGCGAACGATATCCACGAACTGTTCGATATCGGCTATGCGTGTTCGGTCGCGCCGATGCCCGCGTCGGACGCGCTCGGCATCGTGTCGATCTCGGGCGGCGCGGGCGTATTGATGGTCGACGAAGCGCACCGGCTCGGCCTGTCGGTGCCCGCGCTGCCGCAGGCGGCGCAGCAGGTGATTCTCGAGCGTGTGCCGTTTGCGTCCGCCGTCAATCCCGTCGACATCACGGGCCAGGTGCTCAACGACACCGCGCTGCTGGGCGACGCCGTTGACACGATGCTCGCGCACGGCGGCTACGACGCGCTGGTGTCGTTTCAGGCCGTCACCGGGATGTCGGCGCAGCACCGGCCGCTCGTCACCGATCTCTGGGCGCGCGTGCGCGCGGCGCATCCCGACCTGACGGTCGCGGTCGTGTCGATTTTCGACGAAGAGAACCGCAATTTCCTCGAAGCGCAGCGCTGCCTCACGTTCGAGGAACCCGCCGCCGCCGTGCGCGCGATTGCGGCATTGCACGGCTTTCGACGGCATTTCGAGCGCGCCGCCGCGCCCATTACGCTGCCCGAGCCGGTGGTCCTGCAAAGCGAGCGTCTCGACGAAGCCGCCGCGCTGCAACTGCTCGCCTCGGCGGACATTCCGGTCGTGCAAAGCCGCGCGGTGTCGACGGCCGGCGAAGCGGCCGCGGCCGCCGCGGCGATGGGCTTTCCGGTCGCGCTGAAAGTGCTGTCCGCCGACATCGCGCACAAGTCCGACGTGGGCGGCGTCGCGCTTCACCTCGCCGATGCGGAAGCGGTGCGTGACGCGTTTGCACGCGTCACGCAGAGTGCCGCGCGTGCCGTGCCCGGCGCGCGGATCGACGGCGCGCTCGTGGCGCCGATGATCGCGAACGGCGTCGAATGCATCCTGGGCGTGACGCGCGATCCGGTGTTCGGCCCGGTCGTGATGTTCGGCCTCGGCGGGATTCTCGTCGAAGTGCTGAAGGACGTGACGTTCCGGCGCGCGCCGTTCGATCTCGCGGAAGCACACCGGATGATCCGCGAGATTCGCGGCTGGCCGGTGCTCGGCGGCGTGCGCGGTCAACCTGCCGTCGATGTCGACGCCATCGCCGAAGCACTTGCCGCGCTGTCGCGTTTCGCGGCGGCGAACGCGGACACGATCGAGTCGATCGACATCAATCCGTTTATTGCCCGGCCGCACGGACAGCTCGCCTGCGCCGTCGATGCGCTGATAGTCGCGCGCGCCCCGCACGCGCACGCATGAAACGCACCGCATCGGGAGACAGCCTTATGAACGCGAACCAGACGCCGCTAGAAACGCTTCGCTTGCGCGTACGCGCGTTCATCGACGAAGACGTGATCCCGTGCGAGGACAACGCACTGGCGCACGACTTCGCCGCCCAGGACGCGGTCATTCACCGCCTGCGCGAGAAAGCGCGCGACGCCGGCGTGCTCGGCCCTGGCATCGCACGCGAACTCGGCGGCCTCGGGCTGTCGTTTCGCGAGCGCGCCGTGATTCTCGAAGAGGCGGGACGCAGCCTGCTCGGTCCACATGCGCTGCACGCCGGACCGCCCGACGAAACCAACATCCTGATGCTCGCGAGCCTGTGTACCGATGCGCAGCGCGAGCGCTACCTGAAGCCGCTGGCGGCGGGCGCCGCGAGATCGTGTTTCGCGATGACCGAGCCGCCGCCGGGCGCGGGTTCCGATCCGTCGATGCTGCTCACGCGCGCAACCCGGCGCGACGGCCGGTGGGTGATCGACGGGCGCAAGTGGTTCATCAGCGGCGCGCTCGGCGCGGATTTCGCGATCGTGATGGCGCAGACCGACAGCGGACCGACGATGTTCATCGTCGATACCGATACGCCGGGCTACCGGATGGTGCGCGTGATCGACGCGCTCGACGGCTTCATCAGCTCGCATTGCGAACTCGCCTTCGAGGGCTGCATGGTCGGCGACGACGCGGTGCTCGGCCAGGTCGGCGAAGGCTTCGGCCACGCGCAGCTGCGGCTCGAGCCGGCGCGTCTCACGCATTGCATGCGGTTCATCGGCGCGGCGCAACGCGCGCTCGATATCGCCGCGCGCTACGTCGTGGGACGCGACTCGTTCGGCAAGCCGCTCGCGCAACACCAGGCCGTGCAGACGCTGATCGCCGATTCGCAGATCGACCTGTATGCCGCCCGCCTGATGACGTACGACGTCGCGACGCGCATGGACGCCGGACAGTCCGTGAAGCAGGCATCGTCGATGGCGAAGGTCTTTGTCTCCGAGGCCGTCGGCCGGGTGGTCGACCGCGCGGTGCAGCTGACCGGCGCGTTCGGCATTTCGGGCGACACCGTGTTGTCCGCGCTCTATCGCGAGGTGCGCCCGTTTCGCATCTTCGATGGCGCATCGGAAGTGCATCGCGCCGCGATCGCGCAGCGCGCGCTCAGGCAGTACGCGACGCCCGCGCGTTAGAGACGCATTCGGGTTTCGAAATGGCCGTGACTGTTTCATCGCTCCGCACTGGTTTTACCTACATAAACAAAATCTGACATTGGAGACTTGTCCATGAAAATCCGGCACCTCGGCTGGCTGCTCGGCGCATTCGCGTTCAGCGCACACGCACAGAGCAGCGTTACGCTCTACGGGCTGATCGACATCGGCCTTACGTACGTCAACAACACCCAGACATCGCGAACGGCGTCGGGACTGCACGGCGCGTCCCAGTTCGCGATGTCCGACGGGAGCGCGAACGGCGTCGCGGGTAGCCGCTGGGGCCTGCGCGGCGTCGAGGATCTGGGCGGCGGCCTGCAAACCGTGTTCGTGCTGGAAAGCGGCTACACGCTGAACAACGGCGCGCTCGCCCAGGGCGGCGCGGAGTTCGGCCGCCAGGCGTATATCGGTTTGCAGGGCGGATTCGGCAGCGTCACGGTCGGCCGGCAATACGACACGTACACCGACTTCGTGCAGCCGCTGACGGCGACAGGCCAATGGGCCGGCTATATGGGCGCGCAGCCGGACGACGTCGACAGCCTGTCGAACACGAGCCGGATCAACAATGCGATCAAGTACCGCACGCCCGATTACCGCGGTTTCGCGGCGGCTGGTCTCTACAGCCTTGGCGGCGTCGCCGGAAGCGTGACGCAGAACCAGCTCTGGTCGCTCGGTGCGCATTACGGCGTGGGCTCGCTGCTGGTCGCGGCCGGTTACCTGAACGCGCGCGACCCGAACGTGTCGCTGTATGGCACGACGCCGAACAAGGGCACGACGACGGCCAACAACATCGGTTCGTTCGGCTCGCCCGCGACGCCCGAATCGTATCCGGTCGATGCGGGCTACGCGTCCGCGAAGACGACCCAGATCGCAGGCGCCGCGCTCCAGTATGCGTTCAGCCCGGTCACGCTCGGCTTCGTCGTGACGAACACGCGTTTCGAGGGGCTCGGTTCGTCGTCCGGTCCGAACCCGCTGGGATACACGGGTACCGCTGCGTTCACGAGCTTCGAGCTGAGCGCGCGCTCGCAGATCACGCCAGCGTGGCTCGTCGGCAGCGCGATCCACTACACGGACCGCAACTCCGTGAACGGCGACGGCGGCGCGAAATATCTTCAGCTCGATCTGGGCACGATCTACAACCTGTCGAAGCGCACGAGCGTCTATCTGCTGACCGTGCTGCAGCGCGCGAGCGGCCGCGATTCGCTCGGCCAGCCGGCGGTGGCTTCGATCAGCGGCTTCAGCCCGTCCACGACGGATCATCAGATCGGTGTGCGCCTCGCGTTGCAGGAGCGGTTCTAACGAGCGCATCTGGCATGCTGCGGTCAAGGAGGAAACATGTTCCCCATAGCAACCCGATGGCGCGGGTGGGTGGTCGTCGTGATGATGTTCCTGTTCATGCTGATCAATTTCGCCGACAAGGCGGTTGTCGGGCTGGCCGCCGTGCCGATGATGCACGATCTCGGGTTGTCGCCGCAGCAGCTCGGATTGGTCGGCAGCAGCTTCTTTCTGCTGTTCTCGATTTCGGGCGTGCTGTTCGGCTTCGCGGCGAACCGCATCAAGACGAAATGGCTGCTGGCGGTGCTGTCGATCACCTGGGCCGTCGTGCAGTTTCCGCTGGCGGGCACGGCGTCGTTTCCGCTGCTGATCGCATGCCGCGTGGTGCTCGGCGCGGGCGAGGGACCGGCGTATCCGCTCGCGCTCCACGCGACGTATAAGTGGTTCGACAACAGCAGACGCAACCTGCCGGGCGCCATTCTGCTTCAGGGTGCCAATACCGGCATGCTGGTGGCGGGTCCGGTCCTCACTTACCTGATCATTCACTACGACTGGCACAGCGCGTTCCTCGCGCTCGGACTGGCGGGCTGCGTTTGGACCGTCGTGTGGCTGCTGCTCGGCGAGGAAGGCACGGTCGACGATCACGCGGGCGCTTCGCCCGTGAACGGCGGGGTGCGGGCGTCCGTGCCTGTGCGCGTGCGTTATCGCGATCTGATATGCGACCGGACGCTGCTCGGATGCGTGGTGCTCACCTTCGTCGGATACGCCGTGCTGTCGGTGGGCTTCACGTGGTTTCCCGTCTATCTGCGTCTTGCGCTCGGCTATCCGGCGGCGGATGTGGGCTGGCTGTTCTCGCTGATCGTCTGCGCGGGCATTCCGGCGACGCTCGCCATCTCAGCCGCTTCGCAATGGATGGCGGCGCGCGGTATGAGTTCGCGGGTCTCGCGCGGCGCCATGGCGAGCGTGCCGATCGCGCTGGCGGGGCTCGCGCTGTTCGGCACGACGATGGAGATCGGCGCGGGCGCAAAGGTCGCGTGCCTCGCGGCGAGCAACGTGCTGAGCCAGCTGATTTTCTTCTTCGCGCCGCTGATGATCGCTGAAGTGACCCCCACGTCGCAGCGCGCGGCATGGCTGGGCATCAATGCATCGCTTGGCACACTCGCGGGACTGATCGCGCCGGCGCTGATGGGCCATTTTGTCGGCGATGCGGGCGGTGTCGCCGAAGGCTTCAGACACGGTTTCACCGTGCTGGGCTGCGTGCTGGTGCCGTCTGGCCTGCTGGGGGTGTGGCTGATGAATCCGGAACGGTCCGTGCACCGGTTGCAGCGGCTGTGCCCCGTGAACACAAACGATGTGCCGATGAGCGCGGCAGGCACGCCATCGCGTGGTGGAGAAGCGGCGTGATGACGGTGTAACGACTGCGTAATCGGGATGTTGCGTGAAAAGCGGCCTGTCCGGGTGTACCGGACAGGCCGCTTCGCCTGTCAGCCAGCCGTGCTTTCGTCGACTCGCTGGACAGCCGGAATGACGTAGTCGCGCTTCAGGATCTCGTCGCGCGGATGGTACAGGCGCAGGATCAGATAGAAGCGTCCTGAGGGCGCCGGAAGCCAGTTCGAGATGCCCTGTCGCGGTTCCGTGTGCTGGATGTGGATATCGAGCGATCCGTCCTTGCCGCGGCGCAGGTCGCGCGAACGGTCGCCGATGGCGTAGCGCCGGATCGGGTTGTCCGCGAAGAAGAAGTCGCTTCCGTAGATCGACACGGACCAGAACGCGTCGACGGGCGGCAGCTGTCCTGCCGGGAAATGCAGCACGTATTGCCGCGCGCCATCGAGTTGCTCGCCGTTCGCGTCGAAGTCGCCGAGCGCGTAGAGCGCTTCGTCGCTGGCGAGTGCGCCGAGGCCTTTCATCGCCGTGCACGCGCGCGCGAGGTAATCGGTGCCGAGGCGCCCGCCCGCGTAGTTGATCGACCACGGCAGCGCGCGACGGCTGCGCGTATGGCCTTCGATGAGCTGCGCGCCCGCCTTCGCAGCACGTTGCAGGCCCGCGAGCCGCGCTTCGCTGGCCGGTCCCGCATCGAAACGCTGGCGGCCTCCGAGACCGATGCGCGCGAATTGCGCGACGAGGCCCGCGTCGGCCGCGGGCGGCGGATTGTCCTGCATCGCGCGCGCGAGATTGTCGAAGAACGCGATGTCCGGGGACGTCGACGGCCGATAGTCGACGACCGACTGCGGCAGGCGGCTCCTGCCGGTCGCCGTCAGCGTGAACTGCGCCTGGAAGGCGCGCGCTTCATGCATGTCGTCGGGGCCGTCGATCAGCACGCGTCCCAGCACCCATACCAGATTCGTCGGACAGCGGATTTCCTCGGTGCCGTCGGGCAACGTACCGGACCAGCCGGGACCCACCAGCGCGAAGCGCGATGCGCCCGGACCCACGACGCGCGGGCTGAGATTGCGAAAGTTGTCGCTGTACGCGTCGACCAGTTCGATGACGAAATAACGGCCGGTCGGCGCGGGCGTCGCCAGCACGACCGGGCCGTCGGCCAGGTTCAGCCAGGCCATCGAATACAGCAGGTCGTTGGCGGGCGTGACGACGTCGCGGTCCTCATGCGTCCACGGCCGCGGACAGTGCGAAAACTGGTTGACCGGCGCGCGTCCGTATCCGGTGGGCGCATCGACGGCCGTCATCAGCGCGCACGTCCTGACGATCTCGACGAGCGGATAGCCGTAGACGTAAGCCTGAACGCCGGCAACGTAGGCCCATTCTTCCTGTGCAGTGCTACTGGTCATGCTGGAACGTCCTCCTGGGTGAATGCGGTGTCTACGTGTCTGCGCGGGCGGTGGGCAACGTACGGCGCCAGGGCCGTTTCACCAGCGATGGTCATCGCACACTGCGTCCACCCGCAGGGTGGTGTCAGGCCAGTATAGGCAGGGGTCCCGTCCAAAGTGTTTAACATAGCGAAACCCTGATTCCGTTATGCACTGGCTGGCGTAGGCTTGACCCCGTCTCTTTCGTCCTGTTTACGGAGCGGTATTCATGTCCCTTTCCACAAGCGAACGCGCCACGACGCGCGCGCATGCAGTTGCAACCCCGAACCCGGCGGATGATCTCGCCACGCTCGCCCGCGATGCCGTGATCTACACGCTGCCGCTCTACGAAATGGCGCGTTCGCGCGCGACGACGTGTCCGCGCCGCAACGACAGCGGTCAGTTCGCCGGCGAGAGCCCGGATTCGACGCTCTGCTGGATCAACCGTCTGATGCTCGATCGCCAGCTACTCGGTCCTCAGCACCGCAAGGTCGTGACGCCCAATAACGACACGCTGTACATCAGCGCGTGGCTCGACGTCGGCGAAGCGCCGCTGCTGCTGACGGTGCCCGACACGGCCGGCCGCTACTACGTGCTTGGCCTGCTGGACTTCTATACGAATCCGTTCAACTCGATCGGCACGCGCACGACGGGCAACGGCGCGGGAAAATTCCTGCTGTATCACCGCGATACGCCGCTGCCCGCCGATCTCGATCTGACGGATATCACGCCCGTCGCCTGCCCGACGCGCGACGTCTGGATGATCGGGCGCGTGCTGGTGGATGGTCCGCAGGATCTGCCGGCCGTGCACGCGCTGCAGGATCGCTTTCTTCTGACGACGATCGATGGAGGCCCCGCGCAACGACGCTTCGACGTCGGCATGGAGCGAAGCGAAACGGTGGGCGACGCGCGCCGCTATGCCGAAGTCGTCAACGCCGCGCTGTTGCGCAATCCGCCTCCGGCTGCCGAGCGTGCGTATTCCGGCCGGTTCGCCGCTGTCGGCATCGGCGCCGGTTTCGATGCGCCGACGGCCGCTGCGTCTGACGCGGAACCGTTCGCCGTGCTCGGTGCCGCGCTCGAAGGCGTGATCGCGGAGCTGGACGTGCCGCATCCGTCGGCGCTCGGCGGCGGCTGGTTCCTGACGGTCGATGTGCGCGATTCGTTCGGCGACGATTACTTCGCACGCGCGCATGTCTGCTGGAACTACATCGGCGCACTGGGCATCGAGGAGGCGATGTATTTCTCCGCGGATTGCGACAGCGAAGGACGGCCGCTCGACGGACACCACGCGTACGAACTGACGTTCGCGCCGGGCGGTCTGCCGCAGGCGCAGGCGTTCTGGTCGCTGACGATGTACGACAAGGCGTCGTGCATGCTGGTGGACAACGTCATCGACCGTTACTCGATCGGCGATCGCTCCGCGCACCTGCGTCATGACGAAGCGGGGCTGACGCTGCGACTGTCGGCGCAGGCGCCGCGGGACGCCGCGCTTCAATGCAACTGGCTGCCCGCACCGGCAGCGCCGTTCTACGTGACGTTGCGCGTGTATATCCCGGGGGCGGCGCACCTGGAGCAGCGCTTTTCGTGGCCCCCGATCCGGCGCATCGAATCATGAGAAGCCGGCGCGCGCATTGACCGCACCAATCCGGCATTCGAGACCGGACCGGCGCTTACTGTACGAATCAAGGAGGAGACATGTTGAAAGAATCGACCCGCCGATGGCGTGCGTGGATTGTGGTGGCGCTGGTGTTCCTGTTCATGCTGATCAATTTCGCCGACAAGGCCGTGATCGGCCTCGCGGCCGTGCCGATGATGCACGACCTCGGGTTGACACCCGGGCAGCTGGGTCTCGTCGGCAGTAGCTTTTTTGTGCTGTTCTCGATTTCGGGAATCGTCTTCGGTTTTATCGCGAACCGGGTCAAGACGAAATGGCTGCTGGCGATACTGTCGATCGTGTGGGCGGCCGTGCAGTTTCCGCTCGTCGGCGCGGTGTCGTTTCCGCTGCTGATCGCATGCCGCGTGCTGCTCGGCGCGGGCGAAGGGCCGGCCTACGCGCTCGCGGTCCACGCCACATACAAATGGTTCGACAACAGCAGACGCAATATCCCGACCGCGATCGTGCAGCAGGGCGCGAACATGGGCATGCTCGTGGCGGGACCGTGTCTGACGTGGCTGATGATTCACTATGACTGGCACGCGGCGTTTCTTGCGCTTGGCGTCGTCGGCGCGATCTGGACCATGCTCTGGCTGCTGTTGGGCGCGGAAGGCAGCGTCGACGAATCTTCGAAGCAGGATGCGACCGACGCGCCGCATTCCGTTTCGGTTTCCGCTCGCGCCGAGGTGTGTGCGCCCGCTCGTGTGCCGTACCGCGCGCTGATGTCCGATCCGACGCTCGTCGGCATTTTTCTGCTTTCGTTCGCGGGATTTCTCGCGCTTTCGCTGTGCTTCACGTGGTTCCCCGCTTATCTGCGGCTGGGCCTCGGCTATTCCGCGACTGACGCCGGCTGGCTCTTTTCGGTCATCGTCGGCGCGGCGATTCCTGCTTCGCTGGTGATGTCGTGGTTCTCGCAGTATCTGTTCGACAAAGGTGTTTCATCGCGCGCATCACGCGGCTTTATCACGAGCGGTGCGATCGCATTGACCGGGCTTACATTCATCTGCATGACCACCGGTATCGGCGCGCCTTTGAAAATCGTCTGCCTGACATTGGGTGCGTGCTTTGGCCAGCTGATCTTTCTGTTCGGCCCGTTGATGATCGGTGAAGTCACGCCGCCTGCGCAGCGGGGTGCGTGGCTTGCCATCAACAATTCGATCGCGACGCTCGCCGGATTTGTCGCGCCCGCACTGATGGGGCGCTTCGTCGGCGCCGCGCACAGCCAGGCGGTGGGCTTCGAACACGGATTTCTGTTTCTTGGCTCGGTGCTCGTCGCAGCGGGTGTGGCCGCGCTCTG
Organism: Paraburkholderia gardini; assembly: GCF_907164545.1. Lineage (NCBI taxonomy): Bacteria > Pseudomonadati > Pseudomonadota > Betaproteobacteria > Burkholderiales > Burkholderiaceae > Paraburkholderia > Paraburkholderia gardini. The sequence goes on from NZ_CAJQZB010000013.1 coordinate 50,345, forward strand.
GCTGATCCATCCCGAACGCTCGATGCGCCGGTTGCGCGGCATCGCCGCGTCGCGCAATAGCCGAGAACGTGGCGATATCACTCAGCCTGCGTGCTTGCCGGACGAAGCGACCGGTGCGGGCTGATCGATAGCGGACCGGGCGATGTTGTCGTGTTCCCGCATGTGACGGATCATGACGATCTTCGCTGCCACGCTGGCGAGGATCGCCAGCGCACCCATTGTGTCGAGCAGGGCTGAAATCATCACACGTCTCCTGGTTCACAACTTCGATGTCAGGAAGCGATGCGTGATTCGCCCTCCTGACAACGATAAAACGGCACGCCACGGCGATTATTTGAATGCGGGCGCATAGGCGCGCACGAAAAACGCCAGCGTGATGCAGACGGTCAGCAGCAGGGTGGCGGAGCGGATCAGGGCGGCCGGCGCGCGGCGGCCGATCTGCGCGCCGCCGTAACCGCCCACGATCGCGGCGACGAGCATCAGCAGCGTCTGCGGCCAGTGTACGGCGTGCGCGATGATGAAGGTCAGCACGGCCATCGCGTTCGCCGAACTGACGAGCAGCGTGCGCGGCGCGTTCAGGCGCTTGAGGTCGCCACTGTCGAGTAGCCCCCAGATCGCCAGCATCATGATGCCGACGGCCCCGCCGAAATATCCGCCGTAGACGCCAAGCGCGAACTGCACCGCCATCACCACCGAAGGCCGGATGTGGCAGCGCCGGCGAAGCCGTTCACCGAGCCCGCGTCCGAACGCGAGCGCGAGGCTTGCGACCAGAAGCAGCCAGGGCAACACGAAGTTGAACGCTTTCGGCGACGTCCACAACAGCAGCAGCGCACCGATGACGCCGCCCGCCAGCGTGATCGCCAGCAACGGACGCAGCGACACCGTGCCGATCGGGCCGAGCCCGTCGCGATATGCCCAGGCGCTCGCGACGCCGCCAGGGAACAACGCGACCGTACTCGATGCGTTCGCCTGAACCGGTGGCACGCCTGCCAGAATCAATGCGGGCAGGCTGACGAACGAGCCACCTCCAGCGAGCGCATTCATCGCACCCGCCAGCAATCCCGCACCTGAAAGTAACAAAAGCTGGTTCATTCGACGAATCGTAGCGACGGCTCCACATATCCGCAATCTGGCTTTTCCAATGTTAGACTTCGGCGAAACCGAAGGGAGGCACGCGTGCGATTCGATCTGACCGATCTGCGTCTTTTTCTCAGCGTGATCGAGCACGGTAGCCTGACTCAGGGCGCGCGGGCGATGAATCTCGCGCTGGCGTCCGCGAGCGAGCGCATTTCAGGGATGGAATCCGCGCTCGGCGCGCCGCTCCTCGAGCGCACGCGCCGGGGCGTACGGACGACCGCGGCTGGCGATGCGCTGGTGCGGCATGCACGTCTGATCCTCGAGCAGGTTCAGCAGATGCGCGGCGAACTGCACACGTATACCACCGGCCTGAAAGGGCGCATCCGGCTGTTGTCGAACACCGCCGCGCTCGCTGCGTTCCTGCCGCAGCAGTTGTGCAGCTTCCTCGCGAGTTACCCCGATCTTTCTGTCGACCTGGAGGAGCGTCCGAGCAGCGAGATCGCGCTCGCGATCGCGGAAGGGCGTGCCGAAGTGGGGATCGTCGCGGATATCGCCGAGATGACGACGCTGCAAATCCATCTGCTCGCGCGCGATCAACTGGTGGTCGTCGCGAGCACGAGGCATCGTATCGCCGGGCAGGCGAGCGTGGCGTTCGCGGATATCGTCGGCGAGGCATTCGTCGGTTTGTCGGATGCGGCGCTGGAAACGTATCTGGGCCAGCGTGCGTCCCGTCTTGGGCGGCAGATGAATTACCGTCTCAAGCTGAGAAGCGTGGAAAACGTGGGGATGCTCGTCGAAGCGGGCATCGGGATCGCGATTCTTTCAGAGGCATCGGCCGCGGCGCTGCGCCGGCCAGGTCTTGAGATCCTGCCGCTTTCGGAGCCGTGGGGGTCGCGGCAACTCCGTCTCTGCGCCCGCGATTTCGCGACGTTGACTCCGCACGCAAGACTGCTTGCGGAGCATCTCAAGGCGAGCAACGCGTTGCCGGAGGTTGCGTCTTCATAGCGGGTGATTGCGCGCTACGCGTTGCGTTTGCTCAGGCGTTCGAGCATCGCGATCGCGGCGGCCGGATTGTGCGCCTTGAACCCGCTGATCACATAGAGGTAGACATCGCGAGGCGTGTCCGCCGCGCTCGCGTCGCCGGACATATCGAGCCCGTCTGGCGTGCCGCCTGATGCCCATGTGCGCGCACGTGCTGTCCACTGATCCAGCGCGCTGCTGGAATAACCTTTCGGTTGCGCTTCGGTCGTGCCCATGATCCGCGCGTAGACGAACGGCGCGCTCGGGTCTGCGATCTGTGGATACTTCGAATCGCCTGCCATGACAATCGCTACCTCGTATCGGCGCGCGAGCGCGACGAACGCTGCGTTGCGAAAGCTCTCGTGCCGCACTTCGACTGCATGGCGGATCGTGCGTGCGTCGATGCGCTTTGGCAGGAGCTTGAGAAAGCCTTCAAAATCGTCGGGATCGAATTGTTTGGTCGTGGCAAATTGCCAGTTGACCGGTCCGAGCTTGTTCTTCAGTTCCAGCACGCCGCTGGCGAAGAACCGCTCGATGGAATCGCCGGCTTCCGACAGCACTCTGCGGTTCGTGGCGAATCGCGGCGCTTTCAGCGAAAAGACGAAGTCGTCCGGTGTTTCGTCGTGCCACTTCGCGAACGTGGCCGGCTTTTGCGAACCGTAAAACGTGCCGTTGACTTCGATGGTCGTCAGCTGGCGGCTCGCGTATTCGAGTTCGCGTTTCTGCGCGAGCCCTTCGGGATAAAACACGCCGCGCCACGGCTCGAACGTCCAGCCGCCAATGCCGACACGGATTCGCGCAGTGCTGTCCGCTGTTTTTGGCGTTGCTTTTGTCGCTGGCTTTGTGGCCGTCGTTCGTGTCGCCATTGAATGACTCCTTCCTGGGCAATCGATGCGCTCAAGTGTAGTAAATCAGCGAGGCGCGTGCCGGGTGCCGCGATTTCCTTGCAGGCCGACAACGTCGACACGAACATGCTGATCGACTGTCTCAGTGGCGTCGGTGCAGCGAAAAAAGAACTGGCGCGATATGAGTGGTTTTTCCCGCGGACGAACCCGGCGTGCGCGCGCCCTACAAAGTCTGAAGAAAAAGAAAACAAACGCTTATGCCATGCCGAACCGGGATGCGCTCGTTACGACGCAGTCGTTTCGGCGGCGGGCGCAGGCGTGGCGCTCGATCCATCGGTTCGTGCGGCGCCTGCTTCGCTGTCGTCTTCCTGCGAGCGCGCTTTTTCGCGCGGAAAATGCACGCTCAGTACGGTCGAGCCCTGGGCCGACTGAACGTTCAGCGTTCCGCCAAGCCGTCGCGTGCGGGCCCGCATGCTGCGCATGCCCGTGCCCGGATGGTCCGCCAGTGCGTGGGGATCGAAGCCCACACCATTGTCCTTCACCACCAGCCGCACGCCGGCATCGTCGCCATGCAGATCGATGTCGACGCGGCTTGCCTGACTATGCTTGAGCACATTCGTCAGCGCCTCCTGAAGCGTGCGCATCACGTCGAGACTGTGCGAAGCCGGCAGATAACACTGTTCGAGCCCGCTGACGCTCCAGTTGCATTCGATCCGATGGCATTCGAAGAGGCGCGTCAGCCGGTGCCGTAGCGGCCCGATCTGCGCGTCCAGCGCGTACTCTCCGGATTGATGGCTCGACGCCGTATCGATGATGATGCGCAGGTCGTCGCGCAACTCCTTGAGGATCGACAGAAACTGTTCCGGCGCGATGTCCTGCGGCGCGCGCTCGAGCGTTGCAATGCTGCTCACCAGCGTGCCGCCCAGACCGTCGTGAAGATCGTGCGCGAGATTGAGCCGCTCGCCGAGGCGCGCATTTGTCACTTCGAGCGTGTGCTGGCGCTGTAACGTCGATTCGAGTTCGGCGCACGCGGCCTTGATACGAACCGTGAGCCTGTCGTTGAACTGCTCGATACCGCGCAGATTCGCGACGAACCGCCAGGCCAGCACCAGCGCCATGCCGATCGACAGCAGCTGCGATGTGAGCGCGGTGTAGTAGCGGTTGTCGCTCAGGATGCCCAGGAACGTCAGCAGATCGTGCGTACCGGCCGCGATAAAGATCGCGATACAGAACGACAGGATGCGATGGTCGGTGCGGCGGCTTCGCCACGTGAAGAACAGATACGCGAAGCAGGTTGCGAAGTAGGAACAGGCCTGCATGATGGTCAGCGCCGCACGCATGCCGTTCATGTGGCTGTGCGGCGTCATCAGCATGGCAATGGTGCTGCACGCGACCAGTATCCAGAGCACGGCTTCGATGCGCGGCAGGCGCCGCTCGCAGAACCGCATGACGAACATCGTGAACGACGTGCTGTAGACGACCAGTGCAATCGAATTCGCGGCTTCCCATCCGTCGGTCGTCACGAACGGCCAGGGGGTCGTCGCCACCTGATTGAGCGCGACCCACCCCCACGCGAGCGACATCAGCGTGAACCAGCCGTATGGCGCTTCCTGTCTGCGCATCAGCCACAGCGACAGAAAGAAGCAGCCCAGCGTCGCGGTGACCGCAAGGCTGAAGAGCTGAAGATCGTGACGCAGCCGGTAGTCGCTTTCATAGCGCGCGGCGATCGTCGCCGGGTCGCCAATTGAAACAGGCCCGAGGCCCGGTTGATACGCAGCCTGACCCGCGACGCGAATCAGCAGCGTATTCGCCCCTTCGCGCAGCAGCGGCGGTGGCAGCAACTGGTGGCGCGGGGTGTTCCAGGCGCGCGTCAGCGGTTCGACGAGATGCGGGTCGCGCATCAGCAGCGTGCCGTTCAGCCAGACCGCGCCCGCCATGTTCAGATAGTCGAGCATCAGCGCGACGGGCCGCGTGGTGTCTGCCTGCTGCCATGTGAGCCGGTACCAGACGTCGCCGTCGAAGCCGGACCAGCGCCGCGACCAGTCGTCGGGTAACGAAACGGCAACCCATCCGGCGGCTGGCGGCGTATCGGCCGGCTGCGCGGCGCGTGCCGCCTCGATGTGCGTGAACGTTACAACAGAGGGCGATGTCTGCGCGTTTGCCGCGTTTGCATGAAGCAGGGCGAACGCCATGATGAACGTTGCCGCGAGCGGCCAGAGTGAATCATGCCGTGCGATCAGGGCAGCAAGCCATGCGTGCGCGCTTCGAAGACCGCCTGCGTGCGCGAATTCACCGCCAGTTTCTTGTAGATGTTCTTGATGTGACATTCGACCGTCAACCTCGACAGGGACAGCAAACCGGCGATTTCCCGATTGGTCAGCCCCTTGCCCACCAGCGACAGGATTTCGATTTCCCGTGCGCTAAGCGGCGAGGCGGTGACGGTGCGCGGCGCAGTGACGACCTCCGGCGTGGACGAAGGCGTTGCGGTGCCGACCAGGTCGAGAATGCGTCTGGCGACGAAGGGATCGATCGGTGCGCCGCCGCGCAACGCGCTGCGAACCGAGAGCGATATTTCGATGTCGTCGCGTTCCTTGAGCAGATAACCGGTGGCGCCCGCCTGCAGTGCGGTCACGATGATGTGCTCGGTGCTCCACGCGGAGATTACCAGAATCGGCATGGCCGGATCGCGCTCGTGCAGCGAGCGGATCAGGTCGATGCCGTTGCCGTCCGGCAGCCCGACGTCGATCAGCGCCATCGCGAACGGCTGGTCCGCGAGCAGCGCCTGCGCCGCGCCGATGCTGCCGGCAAACATGAGTGCTTCGTCCGTATAGCCGAGGGTCGCGAGGATGCCGCGCATCCGCTCCTGCATCAACGGTTCGTCTTCGACGACCAGCAGCGGGCTTGGGAGGATCGATTCGCTGACATCGGGAAAAGCGTGGCTCATGGGCAAAAGTCGTGGTTTCGATCGTGTGTGGTGGGGGTTTGCGCGACTGCGGGCGGGATCGCGGCCCACGCAGCAACATACCCGAAACAGGCCGGATCGGCCCGGGGATGCCCGGTTCGGGTTGTGTGCGGATGCGCATGTCGAGACTATCGGGCGTTGGCACTGCGTTGCGAATACCTGGTTCCTGGTATTGTTATGAATATATCCATGCGGTCAAATCGGGGCGTCGTCGATGATGCAGGCGAACGGATGAGTCAGCGCCTCACGCGACAGGAGTGAACAGGGTAGTTGCGTGGCGCGGATTCCGAAGCGCCGCGTGTGTGTTGGAGCCGACGCGTCCGCGCCCGGCTCTTTTTTTTGCGCGCGTGTCGGTCAAAGCCGCCGGTAGTCGAACGTCGTGCTGCACAACGCGCCATCCGGCATCAGCGCCCAGTGCGGCATGGCAATACGACGCCCGCGCGTAAACCCGAAAAACGTCAGCATTCGCACAAAAATGGGTGCGCGATGTCGCGATCCGGTCCACAATCGGCGTCTGATATACTAAATTCAGTATTTCTTCGCGATCTTCGCACATGGCCGGACGCATCCCTACTGGGTCGCGCGGCCGTGCAAAGTCCAACTGGAGGCGACGCATCTTGTCAGAACTTCACACCGAAGTAGCGGCAACGCCGGTGACATTGTCGTTGCGGCCGATCGGCGCGAGCGTGAGCCTGCGTGACCGCGCGTACGCGATGCTGCGTCAGGCGATCGCCGATGCGGACATCTATCAGACGCGCGAAGACGTGCGTCTCGACGACCGTGTGTTGAGCGAGTCGCTGGGGGTGAGCCGCACGCCGGTTCGCGAAGCGATGACGCGGCTCGAACAGGAAGGGTTTCTGCGCACCGTGCCGCGCCGCGGCATCTATATAGTGCGCAAGAGCAAGCGCGAGATCGTCGAGATGATCCAGATGTGGGCGGCACTCGAAAGCATGGCGGCGCGTCTTGCCACGCTGCATGCCACCGATCTGGAAATCGCCCGGCTGCGTCGCATGTTCGATCATTTCCACGACACGACGCCCACCGATCACATCGCCGATTACTCGGACGCGAACATTGCGTTTCACCAGGCCATTGTCGAACTGTCGAAATCGCAGGTCATTCTCGACACGATTAAAAATATCTTTATTCACGTGCGCGCCATTCGCCGGTTGACGATTTCGCAAAGCGATCGTGCATCGCGTTCAATTGTCGATCATCTGCGCATTATTGAAGCGCTGGAATGTCGCGATACCGAGCTCGCCGAACGACTTACACGTCAGCATTCACTTGATCTCGCCGCTTTTGTCGAGGCGAACTGCGATTTTCTCGACTGATCGACACTTAAAAACCGTCTGACTGGAAGACGGTCAACGACAAGCCCGGGACGTTACCAACGACCGGGCTTTTCGCCATGCGCGCGCGATTTGTGACCCTGAATGACGAAATTCAATGCATAAGCAATAGCGAATGAAAATGATAAGGAATTTTGATTATTCGTAGATGTGTAATGTACTTAGCATGACTCCGTATAAGCCGGCGCAGCACGACTCAATGCAGCGCATCAGAACGCACAAAGCAGGACGCCGGCATCAATCAATATAACGGAGACAAGACACATGAACGTTCTTACCCAGCAACCGCCGGCCCCTTCTTTTATAGGGAACCGGTGGACTCAACTCGTCATTGGCATTGTGTGCATGGCACTCGTTGCCAATCTTCAATACGCATGGACTCTGTTCGTCGGGCCGATGAACGCGCGGCACCACTGGGGGCAGGCATCGATCCAGCTGGCCTTTTCGATTTTCATCCTCACCGAGACGTGGCTCGTGCCGGTTGAGGGCTGGCTGGTCGACCGGTTCGGTCCACGACCGGTGGTCGCCGTCGGCGCGCTGTGCGCGGGCGTCGCGTGGATCATGAATTCGTATGCAACGACCTTGCCCGAGTTGTACGTGGCGGCCGTGTTCGCGGGTCTCGGCGCGGGCGGCGTGTATGGCACATGCGTCGGCAATGCGCTGAAACTGTTTCCGGACCGGCGCGGGCTCGCGGCCGGACTGACGGCGGCGGGTTTTGGCGCCGGCGCCGCGGTCACCGTGATTCCGATCGCCAACATGATCACGCGCACGGGCTACGAACATACGTTCCTGTTCTTCGGCATCCTGCAGGGCGTATGCATCTTCGTGCTGGCGCTGCTGCTGCTCAAGCAGGCGCCGCGTCCGGCGTCCACCGCGAAGCGGAAGTTCGCGATGAGCAAGATCGATTACACGCCGGGCCAGATGATCAAGACACCGGTGTTCTGGGTGATCTACGCATCGTTCGTCGCGGTGGCCGCGGGCGGCCTGATGGCCACCGCGCAGATCGGCCCGATCGCGAAAGACTGGGGTCTCGCCAAACTGCCGATGAACTTCTTCGGCATGACGCTGCCGCTGCTCACGATGACGCTCTCGGTCGACAGCATCTGCAACGGCTTCACGCGTCCTTTATGCGGTTTCATCTCCGACAAGATCGGTCGCGAGAACACGATGTTTTTCATCTTCATCGGTGAGGGGCTCGCGCTGCTCGGCCTGATGCAGTACGGCAGCAACCCGTACGCGTTCATGACGTTCGCCGCGCTGGTCTTCCTGTTCTGGGGCGAGATCTATTCGATTTTCCCGGCGATCTGCGCGGACACGTTCGGCAGCAAATACGCGGCCTCCAATGCGGGCACGTTGTATACGGCGAAGGGCACGGCATCGCTGATCGTGCCGATCGCCTCGGTGCTGTCGGCGACGGGCGGCTGGAGTCTGGTGTTCATCGTCTCGGCGGTCATCACGATCGCGGCCGGCATCTCGGCGAAGTTCATTCTTGCGCCGATGCGTCGACGCTGGATCGAATCGAGCGATAACGCGGCGATGAATGCGGCCAGCGTCGCGACCAGTTCGGGCCTGAGCCATCACTGATACATACGGTCGCGAACGGATGGGCAGACAGGCCGGCGCGCGGCAACCGGCAACGAAGGTCGTGCAGTAAAAAAACTCACCCGGCTGCACAGGCAGCGGGGTGAGTTTTACACGTTAAGGCGGGAAAGTTTGCCGCGCATGGGCGCGGCACAAGACGGAACGTAAAGCTCGAATTCAGGCGCCGGCGAGCGCGGGCAGATCCGGTTCGCCCGACCAGTACGCGGCGATCGAGAAGCCTTGCGAGGCCGGCTGAACGGTTTGCGCGCCTGTGCTGGCTTCGACAGGCGAGGGCAGCACCTCGGGCGCGATCGCGGTCTTCTTCGCGAGGATTGCTTCGCTCAGGAACGCAGCGCTGTACGCGTTCAGCAGATGCGGATGATGCGCCTCGATGTACGCGACGATGCGTGCCTGCTCGCCGTCGATGGCTGCGAGCGATTCGAGCGTCTGCACGTCCCAGCGAAAGCGCAGGCCCAGTTCGGCGAACGCCATGTTGTATGCGCAGAGCTGGGTGCGGATCGCCTGTTCGCGCTCCGTTTGATGTCCGTGGATGTGTGCGTTGCCCATGATGTCTCTCCGGTGATCGATAACGTAGATACAGCGTAGGGCGTCAGAACGATAGATGATAGTTAAAGATTATTTCGATAATCATAAGTTTTTGTTTATGAAACTACGCAGCTGCCAAGCCGATATCCGGGGGGGCGTAGCTACATATTTGTATGTAATATACAAAATAAAGAATGTGTAAACGACAAATTAGAAACTGGGGAAATCGTTTGCCTGCATCTGGCAGCAAGGAAAACGGCGCTGAAAAGAGAGGGATGGGATCGATGGCTTACAGCATGAAATCCAGACTGGAAACTGCCTGCAAGCTTTGCGTGGCGGGATTGGTGCCCTGTACAACATTGATGCGTCGCGGCAATCGATCCGGCAAAAACGAGGCAATTCACCTGCTTCGCTCACGCTGCATAGCAGCATGACAACACATCGGATAAAACACGCTTGACTAATATTGTGTTTGGAATATTGTATATCACGAAGCAACACACACGCCCCGCCAAGGAGGAGACGTCATGGCAGAAGTAGTTGGGACCACTGAACCGCGGACCGCTGCTGCAGAAAGTGCACAGCAAACAACCGACGGCTTTCACCTCGTCATCGATGCCCTGAAGGCAAACGACATCGATACGATTTTCGGTCTGGTTGGCATTCCCATCACCGACCTCGCTCGCCTCGCGCAAGCCGAGGGTATGCGCTTTATCGGCTTTCGCCACGAGCAGCACGCAGGCAACGCGGCGGCCATCTCCGGCTATATGACAAAGAAGCCGGGCATCTGCCTGACGGTGTCGGCGCCGGGCTTCCTGAACGGCCTCACGGCACTCGCCAATGCCACCACGAACTGCTTCCCGATGATTCTCATCAGCGGTTCGAGCGAACGCGAGATCGTCGATCTGCAGCAAGGCGATTACGAAGAGATGGACCAGCTGAACGCAGCAAAGCCGTACGCGAAGGCCGCGTATCGCGTGCTGCACGCCGAGGACATCGGCATCGGCGTCGCGCGCGCCATTCGTGCGGCTGTGTCGGGCCGTCCTGGCGGCGTGTATCTCGATCTGCCCGCCAGGCTGCTCGCGCAGACGATGGACGCCGTGAAGGCAAAGAAATCGCTCGTGCGCGTGATCGACGCAGCGCCGCGCCAGTTGCCGGCGCCTGAATCGGTACAGCGCGCGCTCGATCTGCTGAAGGGCGCAAAGCGTCCGCTGATCCTGCTCGGCAAGGGCGCCGCCTACGCGCAGGCCGACGCGGAAATTCGCGCGTTTGTCGAGAAGACCGGCATTCCGTATCTGCCGATGTCGATGGCGAAGGGCCTGCTGCCCGACACGCACGAACAGTCGGCTTCCGCAGCGCGCTCGTTCGTGCTGGCTGAAGCGGACGTCGTCGTGCTGATCGGCGCGCGTCTGAACTGGCTGCTCTCGCACGGCAAGGGCAAGACCTGGGGTGCGCCGAAGCAGTTCGTCCAGATCGACATCTCGCCGACGGAAATCGACAGCAACGTCGCGATCGCCGCACCGGTTATCGGCGATATCGGTTCGTGCGTGTCGGCGCTCGTGGCGGGCATCGATGCGAGCTTCCCGAAGCCGGGCGTGGAATGGACCGGCGCGATCACCGAGCGCAAGAGCACCAACCTCGCGAAGATGGCCGCGACGCTGGCGAAGAACCCGTCGCCGATGAATTTTCACAGTGCACTGCGCGCGATCCGCGACGTGCTGAAGACGCGTCCCGACATCAACGTCGTCAACGAAGGCGCCAATACGCTCGACTACGCCCGCAGCATCATCGACATGTACGAGCCGCGCAAGCGTTTCGACTCGGGCACATGGGGAATCATGGGCATCGGCATGGGCTTCGCGATCGGCGCGGCGGTAACGAGCGGCAAGCAGGTCGTCGCGATCGAAGGCGACAGCGCGTTCGGCTTTAGCGGCATGGAACTCGAAACCATCTGCCGTTACGACCTGCCGGTCTGCACGATCGTCTTCAACAACAACGGCGTGTATCGCGGCACCGACGTGAACCCGACGGGCGGCAAGGACGTCGCGCCGACGGTGTTCGTGAAGGGTGCGCGCTACGACAGGATGATCGAGGCGTTCGGCGGCATCGGACACCACGCAACGACACCCGAGGAATTGACGAAGGCCCTGCTCGAAGCAATCGCATCAGGCAAGCCGACGCTCATCAACGCAGTGATCGATGAAGCCGCCGGCACCGAAAGCGGTCGTTTGACGAATCTGAATCCGCAAAGCGCGGCAATGAAGAAATAACATCCATTTGGCAATCAGGAGATTTAAAGGTGAGCAAACCCCTCGATGGCATCAAGATCATTGACTTTACTCACGTGCAGGCGGGTCCGGCATGCACGCAGATGCTGGCATGGTTCGGCGCCGACGTAATCAAGGTCGAACGCCCTGGTTCCGGCGACGTCACGCGTAGCCAGTTGCGCGATATCCCGGGCGTCGACGCGCTTTACTTCACGATGCTGAACAGCAACAAGCGTTCACTGACGCTCGACACCAAGAAGCCGGAAGGCAAGGAAGTGCTCGAAAAGCTGATCCGCGAATCGGATGTGCTGGTTGAGAACTTCGGCCCGGGCGCACTCGACCGGATGGGTTTTTCGTGGGAACGGCTGAACGAACTGAATCCGAAGATGATCGTTGCTTCGGTGAAGGGTTTCAGCGACGGCCACCACTACGACGACCTGAAGGTTTACGAAAACGTCGCGCAGTGCGCGGGCGGCGCGGCATCGACCACGGGCTTCTGGGACGGTCCGCCGACAATCAGCGCGGCGGCGCTCGGCGACAGCAACACGGGCATGCACCTCGCGATCGGCATCCTGACCGCGCTGATCGGCCGCGACAAGACCGGCAAGGGCCAGAAGGTCGCGGTCTCGATGCAGGACAGCGTGCTGAACCTGTGCCGCGTGAAGCTGCGCGACCAGCAACGTCTCGATCGCGTCGGCTACCTCGAGGAGTATCCGCAATATCCGCACGGTGAATTCAGCGACGTCGTGCCGCGTGGCGGCAACGCCGGCGGCGGCGGCCAGCCGGGCTGGGTGCTCAAGTGCAAGGGCTGGGAAACGGACCCGAACGCGTACATCTACTTCACGGTGCAGGGCCATGCGTGGGAGCCGATCTGCCGCGCAATCGGCCGGCCGGAATGGATCGAGGATCCGGCGTACAAGACTGCTGAAGCGCGCCAGCCGCACATCTTCGAAATCTTCAAGACGATCGAGGAATGGCTTGCCGACAAGACGAAGTTCGAAGCGGTCGACGTCCTGCGCAAGTTCGATATTCCGTGCTCGCCGGTTCTGACGATGAAAGAACTCGCGAACGATCCGTCGCTTCGCGCAAGCGGCACGATCGCCGAAGTGCAGCACAAGGAGCGCGGCAGCTATCTGACGGTGGGCAGCCCGATCAAGTTCTCGGACATGAAGCCTGAAATCACCGGGTCGCCGCTGCTCGGCGAGCATACCGAGGAAGTGCTCGCGGGCCTCGGCTACAACCGGAGCCAGATCGATAATCTGCGAGAATCGAAGGTGGTCTGATTACGCCACAGGGGTCGCACGTGACGTTCGCAGCTTGCTGAAGTGCGAAACGTCAGTGAAACAGCGCCCCCGTGGGCGCTGTTTTCACAATGACACTGGCGGGCGCGATCATCGTGCTCGCCATCAACGGAGATTCGCTCGAACCATGCAGGCAGCCATCGATTATCAGCAACTTGTCACGGCGATCGGAGACGCGGTCGTCATTTCGGGCACCGACGGCAACATCACGCTGTGGAATCCCGCGGCGCAGCGCATGTTTGGCTTCACTGAAGAAGAAGCGCTTGGCAAGTCGCTCGATGTGATCATTCCCGAGCGTCTGCGTGGACGTCACTGGGAGGGTTACCAGAAAACCATGGCAACCGGCGAGACGCGCTACGGCAACGACGTGCTGCGCGTGCCCGCCGTTCACAAGGACGGCCGTGCACTGTCGATCGCCTTCACCGTCGCGCTGCTGTATGCGCCGGACAGGACGCTGACCGGCATCGTCGCCGTGATTCGCGACGAAACGAGCCGCTTCCAGGAGGAACGCGGTCTGCGCAAGCGTCTCGCCGAACTGGAAGCGAAGGCACAGGCGCAGGCAGGCGCATAAGGCTTCGCGGGCTTCAACGACGGGCTCTGTCAGGAGAGATTCGATGCGTGTAGAAACGCTTGGACGTTACCAGCTCGAACTGTCGGCGCGGCAGTTCATCCATAACGGCGGATGGGCCGCGTTCGCCGCGATCAGCACCACGGAAAACGACGCTGCGCCGGTCGACGTGCTGCCGCTGCAACAGGTCATGGAAAACGCGATCTTCGAGAGCGAGGCGGCGGCGATCGCCGCCGCGCGTGGCGTCGTGATCGCGCTGTTGAAGCGGCCACAGGCGCCCGCCACGCCGGCCATCATCTGAACGACGACGGGCGGCCGGCGACCGGCGACGGCGGGCAAGGCGTCAACTGGTCGACGCCTCGCGGGCTGCCCGTAGTTTGATCGCGGGCACGATCGTCACCGAGATCATCACGCCGAGCGAAATCACGAGAATCGACGCAAACGTGAGATGCAGCGACTGGTGCAGGACCAGCCGGGCGGCGTTGTCGCGCATTGTGTCGGCGGTCGAGTCGAGGAGTTGCCGCAACTGGTCGGACGAGACGGCGGCGGTGCCCGCCGAGTGGCTCAACCCGTAGTTGAGCACCGCGCCGAACATCGCTGCGCCAAGCGTGCTGCCCAGATTGCGCGAGAAGAGATTCGATGCCGTTGCGCTGCCGCGCTCCGACGGCGTCACGATTTCCTGGATCAGGATCAGCGAGCTGACGCTCACAATGCCCATTCCGAACCCCATCACCAGCGAACCGATGCCCGCGAGAACCGGCGTGCTGCCGGGTGTCAGCGTGGTGAAGAACACGGCGCCAAGCGGCAGGAACACGCTGCCGGCGATCAGCGTGGGGCGCAGTCCGACCCGGTGAAACGTGCGCGCGGCGAGCGTGGCGCCGCTCGGCCAGCCGAGCATCATCATCGTCAGCGCAAGCCCCGCGATGACCGGCGAGCGGTGCAGCACGCCCTGCACGTACATCGGCAGAAACGTCGTCAGTCCCATCAATGCCATGCCCGAGAGCACGGTGGCGGCGTTGCACGCGGCGATCGGCCGGTGGCTCCACAGCGCGAATGAAATCATCGGGTCGGCGGCGCGCCGTTCCTGCACGACGAAGAGGAACCCGCATACGACGAACGCCGCCAGTTCCAGCGTGCCGCGCGAATAGCCCGACGTGCCGAAACCGGTCAGCGCCATCATGAGCGAGGCAATCGCGAGCGTGAACAGCGCCGCGCCCGCGATATCGATCGAGGGCTTGCCGTGCCGCTCGTGTTCGTGCAGATAGCGAACAAAGCCGATTGCCGACAGGATGCCGATCGGCACGTTGATCCAGAAAATCCACGCCCACGAGAGCTCGCGAATGATGAGGCCGCCGAGCATCGGCCCGATCACGGCGGCGATCGCCCATACGCTCGCGAGATACCCCTGAATCTTGCCGCGCTCGCGCGCCGGATACAGGTCACCGACGATCGTCAGCGCAACGGGCTGCATGGCGCCGGCGCCGATACCCTGAATCAGGCGAAACGCGATCATCGCCGGCATCGACCACGCGAAGCCGGCCAGCACCGAGCCCGCCAGGAAAATCGCGATGCCGGTCAGCATGACTGGCTTGCGTCCGTACAGATCGGCAAGCTTGCCGAACACGACGGTCATCGCCGTCTGCGCAAGCAGGAACGACGAGAAGACCCAGCTGTACAGATGCAGTCCGCCGAGTTCGGTCACGATCTGCGGCATCACGGTGGAGACGATGGTGGCCTCGATCGCGACCATCGCCATCGTTGCCATCACCGAGGCAATCACCAGCGGTCGTACGGTTTTTGTGTGTTGTGACATGGGGCTCGTTTCAGGGACCGGCCGGCGGCGTCGGGTCCGCAATGGGCATGGTATGCAGGGTGGTGTGCGTTACTGTGACGCAAGCGCTCGATGTTATCACCGGAGATAAAGCACCGTGCGGTGCGCTCGACGCCTGGAAACGGACCGCGTTCGATCAGGACCTTGCGGTCTCAAGCTGCGCGGGTGCGTGAATGCAGAAGGACAGTGCCGATACCGCCCAGTGCGATCACGCTCATGCCGAGCGCGGTCCACAGATCGGGTATCTGGCTAAACAGCGCCCAGCTGAAGAGTGTGGCGAAGGCGAGCTGCGCGTAACCAAACGGCGTGAGCAGCGCGAGCGGCGCGCGGCGCAGCGCCTGGAGCATCAGCACGTGCCCGAACGTCGCGAGCGATGCCATCAGCAGCACGAGAACCCAGCTTCCAGTCCGGACGCGTCCCATTTCCGGAAGCAGCGTCGCCTGATCTGCCCAGAGCAGAAGCGCAAGCGTGACGGTGGCGACGAGCGCCGTCAGAAAATTCGTGGTGATAGGGTCGCCGCTTTTCGATAGCTTGCTGGATGCGACCTGAAAGCAGGCGAAGGTTGTCGCAGCGCCAATGGGAAAAATCACGGTCCAGCTGAATTGACCGCCGCCGGGGCGCACCACCATCAGCATGCCGATGAAACCCACCACGACCAGCGCCCACTTGCTTCGCGGCACGTCTTCGTTGAGCACGGTTGCAGCGAGGAGGGTGGTGATGAGGGGCGCCATCATCGCGAGCGAGGTCGTGACGGGCAGCGGCAGATAACGCAGGCCGGCGAACGTGCAGGCCGAATTGGACAGCAACAGGAATGCGCGCAGAAACTGCAGCTTCAGCTCGCCGGTGTTGCGAAAGTGCCTGGCGCCGCGCCGTGCCTGCCACACGCCGAGCACGAGCGCCTGGAAGAAGTAGCGCACGAGCAGCAGTGCCAGCAGCGGCACTGCCGTGCCGATCACCTTGACGGTTGCATCGCTGGCCGCGAACGTCGCGGTCGTCGCGACCATGACGAAAATGCCCGCCTCGACGGTGACCGGTAGCGAAAAGCCGCGCATGCGGGCCAGAACGTCCATCGGGCTCTCTTGTTGTGGGCGCGGATTCTTCAGGTTTGCGTTCGAACCCGATTTGCCCTGTTTGTTACGCTGGGGTCAATTATGACTATTAAAGTGAAAGATGAACCCATGCAGGGCAAAAAATGAACGCTGGATGTCCAGCTGGTCGGGATAGCGCCAGCGAAGCCGAGGCAGAAGCCGGCTGCTGTTCGCAGGGACAAAGTGGAAGGTGAACTTTCTGGTGGTCATCAAAGCGGATGCGAACTGCCGCCCCGGGCCGTGATGTTCGTCCAGTTACGGCTGCCGTGTCATGCCACGCGGCGTCAGGGCAACAGCGCGCCCGTGGCAATAGCGAAACGGCGATCCGCCTGCTGCGCGCATCGCCTGTTGACTCACATCCTGTTATCGCGGCGTGCCGTCCAGCCGCACGATCCAGTCTTCAGTTTCCCTGCTTTGCGCAGGGAAGCGCCTGAGTACATCGGGATCGTGACCCGGAATGACGTGCTGGGCGGAATCGGCGAGCTGATAGACCGTCTCATAGCCTTCGAGCATGTCCCCGACGTTGTACACGGCTGGAAACGGGCGGCTCTGTTCCATGTTCGCGTACAGATGCGATGCGTCGGACGCGAGCACGACCCAGCCGCGCTCAGTGTGCACACGCACGACCTGCAAGCCGTTTGTGTGGCCGCCGACCCGATGCACGCTCAGACCCGGCGTCAGAGGCGACGTGCCGTCATGGAACTGCACGCGGCCTTCGAAAATCCGCCCAACCATCGATTTGACGTCTTCCGCGTCGAATGGGTGGTTTAACGCGCCGTGGCACATGCAGCGGCCGGTGCAATATGCCATCTCGCGATCCTGCACGTGATAGCGCGCTTTGGGAAACAGCGAGCGGTTACCGGCATGGTCGTAATGCATGTGCGTGATGATGACGTCTTCGACGGAATCCGCACGGATGCCGATCTTGCCCAGCCCTTCCTCCACTGTCCGCGTGATGATGCGGCGGCGCTTCGCGCCGACTTCCGCGTCGAAGCCCGTGTCGACAAGAAACGTGCGGCTTTCACCGACCACCGCCCAGACAAAGTAGTCGAGCGGCATGTTCGTGTCGTGCGGATCGCCGCCTATGAAGTTATCTCGCGCCGGGCGGTCGTGATGTGCGTATTTGATCGCGTAGACCTTGTAGTTCTCGGGTGCAGTCGTCATCTGGCTGTCTCCTTTCATGACGTATGAGAGCGCTATCATAACAAAGCAGTTCCACCTTGTGTTGCGTGCCTGAAGGTGGGTTGGTGCACGATTGCCGTGCGCTACAATCCAGCGTCGAATTGAACATCTGGATAGACGAGTGAAAAAGCGTGGGGCGCCCGCCGCCGACGGGAAAATCGTACTAACCGAAGGCAAGACGCGTACGGGCGGGCAGGCCGTGCGGATGATCGACGTCGCGAATGCGGCGAACGTATCGTTAATGACCGTGTCGCGCGCCCTGAATGAGCCGTCGAAGCTTTCGGAAGAAACCCGCAAGCTTGTGCTGGACACGGTCCGGCGAATTGGCTACGTGCCGAATCACATCGCGTCCAATCTCGCATCCGCGCGCTCCAACGTGGTCGGGCAGATCGTGCCGAGTATCCAGAATTCGCTGTATTCCCACACGATCCAGGGCAGCTCCGATGTGCTGCGTGCAGCGGGCATGCATCTGCTGCTGGCCGACAGCGGCTATTCGCTCGACGAAGAAGAGGCATTGATCGGTGCGTTTCTCGCGCAGCGTGTGTGCGGACTCGTGCTGCACAACACGGCCCACACACCGCGCGCGGTGCAGATCATTCGCCAGGCCGGCATCCCGATCATCGAAACCGGCGACCTCGTGCACAACCCGCTCGACATGGCGATCAGCTATTCGAACTTCAATGCGTCAAAGGAAATGACGCTCTATCTGGCTGCCCGCGGCTACAAGTCGATCGGTTTCGTCTGCCTCGCGACCCGCAACAACCTGCGCGCGAAAGAGCGCCTGAAAGGTTACAACGCGGCGCTAACCGCACTCGGCCGTGCGCGCAACCCGGCATTGGTGCGCGAGGTGGAGGGAGGACTCACGTCGGGCGCTCATGCGATGACCGACATGATGCAGCGTGCGCCGGAAGTCGACGCGATCTTCTTCGCCGGCGACGTGCTGGCCGTCGGCGCACTGTTCGAAGCACAGCGGCGCAACTGGAAGGTGCCGGAGCGCATCGCGATTGCCGGCTTCGACGATCTCGACATTCTCCGGCATACGGTGCCGCGGCTGACCTGTCTGAACCTGCCGCGCCTCGAAATCGGCCGACGCAGCGCCGAAGCAGTACTGCAACGGCTGCGCAACGACGGACCTGTCATGCCGGGCCGGCTCGATCTGGGCTTCGAAATCATCCAGCGCGAAAGCACCTGAGACGCGCCTGGCAGGAACGGGTGCGGCGCGTCAGCTGTTTCCATCCCCCATTTCGTACCGACGGCGTCGTCCATTGCCGTCACTTGCCGACTGGACGATCCGCGCGCTGCGCATCCGTCGTCGCTGGCGATCGTCCGGCCCCCGTCAGATTCCGCTTTCCCTCCTTGCTATCTCCTGGTTCTCGCAACTACCTATGTTGCAGCCGCTAGTCTTTTCAGATAAGTTAGCGCTATCATAGATAACGTGAGAGACTTTCCGCGAAAGCGCGCGATGCGCAGAGGCGATCGCGGCAAGACCGTCAACCGCCAGCGCCCTTTTTCAGGGCGGCGTCAGTCAACAGGGAAAATTGCAGAATGAAGGGAAAGACCGCGCTCGTTACAGGTTCCTCGCACGGACTGGGCTTTGCGATGGCCGATGCGCTTGCGCGCGCCGGATATCACGTCGTGTTGCACGGGCTCGAACCGTCATCCGACGTGGAGTCGGCGCGAGCCGCGTTCGAAGCGCGTCATGGACAGCAGACGCACTATCTGCAGGCGGACCTTGCCGGGGCGCGCGCGGTCGAACAGCTTGTCTTCGATACGATCCAGCGCGTTGGCCCGATCGACGTGTTGATCAATAACGCGGTGGTCCGGCATTTCGCGCCGATTGAATCGTTTCCCGCCGACATGTGGGACCGCGCGCTCGCGGTGAACCTGAGCGCCGCGTTCCATGCGATCCGCCTCGCGCTGCCGGGCATGCGCGAGCGCGGCTGGGGACGCATCTTTAACATGACCTCGGTCTATGGCGTGCGTGGCACGGCGAACCGCGTGGACTACGTGACCACCAAATCCGCTCTGCTGGGCCTGACACGCGCGGTAGCCGCCGAAACGTTGGGGCAGGGCATCACCTGCAATGCGATTTGCCCCGGTGCGGTTCACACGCCGACCAGCGAGGACCGCATTCAGTCACTAATGGAAGCCAGAGGGCTGGATCGCGAGCCCGCAATCAAGGCATTTCTCGCCGGCAAACAACCCACGGGGCGCTTCGTCGAAGCCGCGCATATCGCTGAACTCGTGGTGTTCATGTGCGGCGCCGCGGCCGGCGAAATAACGGGGGCGATGTTGCCGCTCGAGGGCGGCTGGCTTGCGACCTGAATGAAAGGACCGGCGGCCGGGATATCCCTGACGCGCCACATCGCGAAGAAACACTCGACGGAGACCAATAACGTCTTGCCAGATTGTATGACAGGCATATAATCGTATTCATTGATAGCGCTCCCATAACCGCGAGTCGCCGAACTACGAACGCATCAAGAAAAATCGCCGGAGACAGCCTTATGCAGAGCGAAGCGAGCATCGGATTCCGACTGGACAGGTTGCCACTGTCCGGTTATCACTGGCGGCTGCTTGGCCTGATCGCCGCTGGCATGTATTTCGATTCGTTCGATATCTACATCGCGGGCACGGTGCTTGCAGCGATGATCCACAACGGCGAATCGACGCTCAAGCTGAACGCGATGTTCGTCTCCGTCACATTCCTCGGCATGATGGCGGGTGCCTGGTTGTCCGGGCTGCTGGGCGACCGTTTCGGCCGGCGTTTTTCCTACCAGTTCAATCTGGGCATCTACGGTTTTGCATCGATCGCCGCGGCACTCGCGCCGTCGATCTACTGGCTGATCTTCTTTCGCCTCGTGATGGGCATTGGCATGGGCGCCGAAATCGTGGTCGGCTACGGCACGCTGAGCGAGTTCATTCCCGCCCGGTGGCGCGGCCGTTTCGGCACGATCCTCAATCTGGTCATCAACACGTCGCTGTTCCTGTCGACCTTCCTCGGCTGGCTGATCGTGCCGCAATACGGCTGGCGCTGGATGTTCGCGATTGCCGGCTGCGGCGCGCTCTTCGTCTGGTTCCTGCGCAAGTCGATGCCTGAATCGCCGCGCTGGCTGGCGGCGCGCAATCGCGGCGACGAAGCGAACCAGATTGTGTCGCGTATCGAGGCCGCATGCGGTGTCGATTCCACCACCGCCATCGCCGCCGCCGCGCAGCAGCCTGCCCGTGCGAGCACGGCCGGCAAGGGAAGACTCGCCGATCTGTTCTCGAGTCGCCTGCGTATCCGCACGATCATCGGGATCACGGTGCTGGTCGCACTCTTCACAGTCAATTACGCGTTCGTCAGCTGGATTCCGACGTTTCTCGTCAAGCAGGGTCACAGCGTATCGAACTCGCTTGGCATCACTGCGATCATGTTCGCGGGTGGGCCGATCGGTTCGCTGATCGCGTTCGCGCTTGCCGAACACGTCGGCCGCAAATGGGGCATCGTGCTGTTTTCGCTGATCTGTGCCGGCTTTGGCATCGCATATCCGTTCGCGCAGTCGGCAGTGGCGATCACGGCGCTCGGTTTTGCGATTACCTGCTGCATCTATGTGCTGTCCTCGTTCAGCGTGGCGACGTATGTCCCCGAACTGTTTCCAACCGACTTGCGCCTGCGCGGCTCGGGCGTGTCGAACACGGTGGGTCGCGCGGTCAGTATCGTGGTGCCGTATGTGGTCGCGGCGGCGTTCACCGGCTTCGGCATCACGGGCGTGCTGACGCTGATCGTCGGAACGTTGCTGCTGCAGGCGCTGATCGTCGGCGTACTGGGCCCGGAGACCAGGAACCGTTCGCTCGAGGCAATCGCCGCCGAGGCGGCGGGCGAACCGGGCTGCACGCTCGAACATGATGCTGCCGCGGCGGCGAAGTAATGCGATCTGCCTCACGCGACATGACAGAACGGCAAAAGGGAATAACGAGGGAAATCGCCCGACATGACATTGCCCGCTGAAAACCATCGAACTCACGAAGCCGCCGGCCTGACGCGACGGCTCGCGGATTTCGTCGAGCGCACACGCTGGGCCGATGTGCCCGCCGTGGTGCGTCACGAGGCGAAGCGTTCGCTGGTCAATTACTTTGCCGTCGCGTTGGCCGGTTGCTCGGATCCAGCCATCGACAAGGCCGTCAGCGTGTACGACCGCTTTCGCGCCGGCGACGACGCAGGCGTGATCGGCCGCCGCGAACGCACCGACATCCTGAACGGCGCGGCGCTCAACGCGATGAGCGCCAACGTCTTCGATTTCGACGACACGCATCTGCCCACCATCATCCATCCGACCGCACCGGTCGCCGCTGCGTTGTTCGCGCTCGCCGAAGCGCGGCAATTGAGCGGCGAGGCGCTGCTGCTTGCGTTCGTCGTGGGCGTTGAAGTGGAGTGCCGGATCGGCAACGCGGTGTCGCCGGAACACTATCAGCGCGGCTGGCACATCACGTCGACGTGTGGTGTGTTCGGCGCGGCCGCCGCGGTCGCGAAGGCCGTGGGACTCGACGCGCAGCACATCGTCTGGGCGTTGGGCAATGCGTCCGCGCAGGCATCGGGTCTCGTCGAGACGCTCGGCACGATGTCGAAGAGCATCAGCGTCGGCAACGCTGCGCGTAACGGCTTGCTGTCGGCGCTGCTCGCGGCGGATGGATTTTCCGGGCCCGACGCGCCGCTCGAAGGCGAACGTGGCTTTCTGCGTGTCACCGCACAACGGCCCGATTTCAGTGCGATCAGCGAAGGGCCAGGCCGTGAATGGGCGCTGCTGTCGAATACCTACAAGCCGTATCCATGTGGCGTCGTGCTCAATCCGGTGATTGACGCATGCCTCGATCTGCGCCGCGATGCACGGTGGCGCTTCGACGAGATCGAGCGTGTCGAACTCACGGGTCATCCGTTGCTGCGTGAACGGACCGACCGGCCTGGCATCCGCTCCGGACGCGAATCGCAGGTCAGCGCGCAGCACGCGGTTGCGGTGACGCTTGCGCGCGGCAAGGCCAGTCTCGCGGAATTCAGCGACGCTGCCGTGGCCGATCCGTCGCTGCGCGCGTTTGCCAGCCGTCTGCGCTTTATCGACGACGCCTCGTGGCCCGTCGAGTCCGCGCAGGTGACGATCGTGTTGCACTCGGGCGAACGCGTGTCACGTCGCGTGCAGGCTGCCCGTGGCAGCCTTGCCGCGCCGCCCGGCGATGTGGAGCTGGCTGCGAAGCTGCGTGAGCTGGCGGCGTATGGCCGCTCGGGCGTCGATCCGCAGGCACTGCTCGATGTGCTTTGGCAGCTGGATCATGAGCCTGACAGCGCCGCACCGATGCGCGCCGCGCGTCGGGTGGCCTGACAGCCGGCGCATGATGGCGAACAGATAGCGAAGTTATTGCAAGCAGTTTTTCAGACGCGTGAGGGAGTTATGTCGGAAAGTCAGAAAATCGGTTTTATCGGTGTGGGCGTGATGGGGCGTCCGATGGCGCGCCGTCTCATCGAAGCGGGGCACGCGCTGGTCGTGTTCGATCGCGACGAAGCGGCGCTCGCGGAACTGTCGGCGCTCGGCGCGAGAGCAGCGAAGTCGGTGCGCGAAGTGGCGGACACGGCGCGCATCATCTTCACGAGCCTGCCGACGCCCGCAGTGTTCAGGCAGGTTGCGACTGGTGACGACGGTATCGTTAGCGGCAGCGCCGTGAAGATTCTCGTCGATCTGTCGACTGTCGGCTCGCGTACCGAAAAGGAAGTGGCGGCCAGCCTGCTCGCGAAAGGCATCGAGACGGTCGATGCGCCCGTCAGCGGTGGCGCCGCGGGCGCACAGAAGGGCACGCTGGCAATCATGGCGGCCGGCAAGCCTGCCGCGGTCGACGAGATCCGTGGCCTGTTCGAGGTGCTCGGCAAGGTCTTCGTCGTCGGTGACGAGGCAGGGCAGGGGCAATTGCTGAAACTGCTGAACAACATGCTTTCGTCGACGGCCTTCGCCATTACGTCCGAGGCATTCGTCGCGGGCGTGAAAGGCGGGCTCGATCCTGAAGTCATGATGTCGGTGTTCAACGCCGGCAGTGGCAAGAACGGCGCGACGCTCGACAAGTTTCCCAAACAGGTGCTGACGCGCACGTTCGACTTCGGCTTTCCGATCGGCAGCGTCTGCAAGGACATCGGCCTCGCGGTCGACGAATGCCAGGCGCTCGGCGTGCCCATGTGGGTCGGCAACGCCGCGCGCCAGGTCTGGAACTACGCGGCGATGCAGGACGGCACGCGGCGTGACATGACCGAACTCGTCGAATACGTCGAGAACTGGTCGTCGGGCAAGGGTCCGGCCGTCTGATCAATCAACCGGCTGTTCGCGACGCACGCCGTCGCGTTGATGCCCTCGCAGGAGAACAACATGATCGTCGAATTGCGCATCTATCACTGTGCCCCCACTCGCCTGCCGGCGCTGCTGGACCGTTTCACGAGCACCACGCTCGGCTTCTTCGAGAAGCACGGCATCCAGCAGATCGGTTTCTGGACCACGCTGATCGGGCCGAGCAATCACGCGCTCACCTACATGCTGAAGTGGGAAAGCCTCGCTGAACGCGAGCAGAAGTGGAATGCATTCCAGGCAGACGCCGACTGGATCACGAAGCGCGCGGCGACCGAAGCGGACAGGCCGATCGTCGAGCGCATCGAAAACCACTTTCTGACGCCGACGGCTTTTTCGGCGTTGCGCTAGAACCCGATCCCGCATTGACTGGAGTGTGTCATGTCTCATGCAGCACAGTTCTATATCGACGGACGATGGGTCGAGCCCGTGTCCGCCACGTGGTTCGACATCGTCGATCCAGCGACAGAAACCCCATTCGAGCGGCTCGCGCTGGGCGGCGCGGAGGACGTCGATCGCGCGGTGGCCGCCGCGCGCCGCGCGTTTCCCGCGTGGTCCGGGACCGTCGTCGCTGAGCGCGTCGCGCTGTTGAAGCGCGTTCTGCAGATCTACGAGCGTCGCTACGACGAATTCGCCGAGGCGATGCGCCGCGAAATGGGCGCGCCGATCACCTTCGCGCGCAACGGCCAGGCGGTGCGCGGTCCGGCGCATCTGAACGCGCTCATCGACGTGCTCGAACGCTTCGAATTCGAGGAGCAGCGCGGCAGCACGCGAGTGGTGCTGGAACCCGTCGGCGTATGCGGACTCATCACGCCCTGGAACTGGCCCGTCAACCAGATCGTCGTGAAGATCGCGCCCGCGCTCGCGGCCGGTTGCACGATGGTGCTGAAGCCGAGCGAGTATTCGCCGCTGAGCGCACTGCTGTTCGCCGAGGTGCTTCACGAAGCCGGCGTGCCGGCCGGTGTGTTCAACCTGGTGAATGGCGACGGCCCTGGCGTGGGCGCGGCGATCGCGAGCCACCCGGACATCGACATGGTGTCGTTCACGGGCTCGACGCGTGCGGGCGTACTGGTTGCAAAGGCGGCGGCGGAGACGGTGAAGCGCGTTGCGCAGGAGCTGGGCGGCAAGTCGGCCAACATCCTGCTCGACGACGTGAACCTCGACGAGGCCGTCACGCGCGGCGTGGCGGCGTGTTTCACAAACTCGGGCCAGTCGTGCTCGATTCCGACGCGCATGCTTGTGCCGCGCCATCTGATGAACGACGCCGCGCAGATCGCAAAGCGCGCGGCGGAAGCCTATTGTGTCGGCCCGACCGACGATCCTGCGACGCAGCTCGGCCCGCTCGTCAACCGTAACCAGTTCGAACGCGTGCAGATGCTGATCCAGACGGGCATCGACGAAGGCGCGCGTCTCGTGACGGGCGGCACCGGCTTGCCGGCGGATGTCGACAGGGGCTACTACGCGCGCCCGACAATCTTCGCCGACGTCACACCGCAAATGACGATCGCGCGCGAGGAGATTTTCGGACCCGTGTTGTCGATGATCGCGTACGACACGGAAGACGAAGCGATCGGAATTGCAAACGGAACGGAGTACGGCCTCGCCGCGTACGTGCAGTCAGGCGACGTGCGGCGCGCCCGCAAGATCGGGCGTGCGTTGCGCGCGGGCGGTGTGCATCTGAACTATCCGCCGGCGGATTTCGGTGCGCCGTTCGGCGGCTACAAGCGCTCGGGCAACGGTCGCGAATGGGGTGAAGCGGGGTTGCGCGAATATCTGGAGACCAAGGCGATGGTGGGCTACGGCGCGGACTGATCCGTTCGGATCGGGTTGTCGCCGTAAAAAATTTTCCTTTTATAAATTGTCGGACAATCATCTGGTCAGGCAGTAATAGTATTGACGGATATGAACCTGCGAGGAACGCACGATGGACAAGAGTGAACGCTTTGACAGAGGTTTTGAGAACCGCAAGGAGGTGCTTGGCGCCGCGCACGTGGAGAAATCCTGGGCGAATGCCGACGACTTCAACAGGCCGATGCAGAAATTCGTCACTGAAAGTTGCTGGGGCGACATCTGGGGCGATACGACGCTGTCGTTCAAGACGCGCAGCATGCTGAATCTCGGCATGCTCACCGCGATGAGCCAGCACCACGAACTCTCTGTACACGTGAAGGGCGCGCTGCGCAACGGCGTGACGACCGGGGAAATCCGCGCGGTGCTGATGCAGGCCGCGGTCTACTGCGGCGCGCCGCTTGCACTGGCGGCGTTCCGCGTCGCCAGCGAAGCGATCAAGGCCTACGAGGCGGAGACTTCGACGGCCTGAATACGCCATCCGCAGCGTACGGAGAGATATGCACCGCTGCGCGGTGCGCACAACGAACTGGAGACACACGATGAAGGCATTGACTGCAGATGAGGTCGTAAGGTCGGAGGGCGAGCAGTCGGTTGAAACGAAGAGACGCAACGCGATCAAGGGCGCGTTCTTCTCTGAGTTCATCGACATGTTCGATATTTACCTGCCAGTGGTGGTGCTGTCACCGGTGCTGGCGTTTTTCCAGCCGGCGCATCTGTCGAGAGGGATGGAGACGATTCTGGCGTCGCTGGTGTTCATCACGACACTGCTCGGCCGGCCGGTCGGCGCGCTGCTGTTCGGCATGGTGGCCGATCGCATTGGACGCCGCAAGGCGTCGATCTGGTCGGTGTCGGGCTTCGGCGTCGTCACGTTGCTGATCGCGCTGCTGCCCGGCTACGAGAGTATCGGGATCATGTCGTACTGGCTGCTGGTGCTGCTGCGTTTCGTCGACGGGATTTTTCTCGGCGGTGGCTACACCGGTGCGATGCCGCTCGCGATCGAGTATTCGAAGAAGGAACAGCGCGGCTTCGTGGGCGGTTTCATCATCGCCGGTTTTCCGGCAGCGTACGTGACGATCAATCTCATCGCGATGCTGATGTTCGCGCTCTTTCCGCTGAACGGCACGCATTCACCCTATGCGCAATGGGGCTGGCGTATTCCGTTCGTGCTCGGCGCGGTGCTGGCCGGCGCGCTCGCGATGTACTACGTGCGCAAGGTCGCCGAATCGGAAATCTGGGAAAGCGAAACCGCCGACAAGACCGGCGCGGCGGAGAAGCTGCCGCTGTCGGACCTGATTCGCGGCAAAAGCGGACGCAATCTGCTGCAGGTGCTGGTGATGATGACGGGCTTCTGGCTCACGCAGAACATCATCACGATTTTCCTGCCGACCGGTCTTCTGGTTCGCCAGCTCCATCTGACCGGCTTTCAGATGACGTCGACGCTGATGCTCACGTACTTCGTGCTGTTCTTCACCTATATCGGCTCCGGGATGATCGCGCAGAAGATCGGGCGGCGGCGGTTCTTTGCGATCGTCGGCCCGCTGATCGCCACGGTGGGCGCCGCGCTGCTGTATGTGCTCGCCAACGTCGACGGGCTGTCGCTGCCGGCCATCATGTTCATCGTCTGTGTGCTCGCCGTGCTGGTGACATCGCCGTGGGGCGTGATCGTCACGTACATCAACGAACGCTTCGTGACCGACGTGCGCGCGACGGGATTCGGCGTGGGTTTCAGTCTCTCGGTGATCATTCCGTCGTTCTACGCGTTCTATATGAACTGGTTGAGCGCGTTCATGCCGCTCGCGCTGACGTCGGTGGTGCTGCTGTGCGTCGGCGGATTGATCGGGACGGTCGGTGCGCTGATGGGGCCCGAAACGAAGGACGTCGATTTCTAGCCGGATGGTTGTTTTTGTGATTTTCGTGGAGGAATGGGATTCATGAACAAGGAACGGATCGGTTTCATCGGTCTTGGCAACATGGGCGGCCGCATGACCCGGCGTCTCGTCGACTCGGGCATCGCGGTGCTCGGCTACGACACGGCGCCTGGGCGCATCGCGGCGGCCGGTGCGCAACCCGCCGGTACGCTGCGCGACGTGCTCGCGTATGCGGACGTCGTGATGATGTCGCTGCCGGACAGCAACGTGGTCGAAGCGGTTGTCGAGGGCGAGGGGGGGGTGCTCGCGCACTGTCGCGAAGGCCAGACGGTCGTGGATCTGAGCACGGCTGCGGCCAGTTCGACGATCCGGCTCGCGAAGCTGTTCGCCGGTCGCGGCGTTCACTATATCGATGCCGGTATTTCGGGCGGCGCCGCGGCTGCGGAGAAAGGCACGTTGACGCTGATGGTGGGCGGCGACGCCGGCGCGGTCGACGCGCTGAAGTGGGCCTTCGCGCCGATCAGCTCAAAGGTCGCGTATATGGGCGGGAGCGGGGCGGGCCACACGACGAAGCTGCTGAACAATTTCCTGAACGCCGTGAGCCTCGCGGCGAGCGCGGAGGTGATGGTGGCCGGCAAGAAAGCCGGGCTCGACCTGCATGTGCTGCTCGACGTGCTGAACAGCAGCAGCGGAGTCAACTTCGCGACGCTGAACCGCTTTCCGAAAATCGTCGACGGCGATTATCTCGAAGGCGGCCTGACCGGCAAACTGATGACGAAGGATGTCGTGCTGTACGTGGACCGCGTGCGCGAACTCGGCGTGATGTCGCTGAATGCTGCCGGTCCGCTCGCAAGCTTCGGTCTCGGCACGGCGCTCGGCTATGGCGACGTGATCAGCAATCGGGTCGTCGATGCGATCGGCGACGTGTCGGGCGGCGTGCGGCTGTTCGACGGTCAACAGAAGCAGGAGAAAAGCGCATGAAGGTCTTTCACGGCAGGGCGGACGGCGCAATGTCGGAGCGTCGCAGCGAAACGTTCTCGGGCACGGTGTGGGCCGACCCGGTGATGCCGGCGACCAGCGGCGTCACGATCAACACGGTGTTCTTCGCGCCGGGCGGCCGTACCTACTGGCACACGCATGAGCAGGGCCAGGTATTGCAGGTAACGGCTGGCAAGGGCTGGATCTGCCTTGACGGCGAGGAGCCGCAGGAGATCCGCCAGGGTGACATCGTTTTTATCGGTCCAAACGAGCGGCATTGGCACGGTGCGAGCGCCGGCAGCTACATGGTGCATATCGCGACGTCGATCGGTAAAGGGACGTGGCAGGAAGAAGTGGCTGAACGGGACTATCCGTCAGGCACTGCACGCTGATCGTGCAGGCGTCCGGTGCGCGTGATCTCGCGCGCCCGGAAGCACGTATCGATAACCGGCAATCGCGGGCGGGGCCCTCTGCTTTCAACAGGAACGATGCAATGAGTTTGACCGGACAGGAACTGCAGCAACGTGACGCGCAGCGTATCAAGGAAAAATTCGTCCGTGTACACGGCGCATGGAACGCTGCGTGGGACAGCATGTTGCGCCTCGACGCCGGCTTCGTTGACGCGTATCTCACGTTTTCCGAAGTGCCGCAGCGCAAGCGTTATCTCGATGACAAGACCCGGGAGTTCATCGCGCTCGCCGCCGATGCGTGCGCGACACAGCTTCATGCGCCGGGTGTCGCGCATCACCTGGAGCGCGCGTTGTCGTTTGGCGCGACGCGCGAGGAGTTGATGGAAGTGCTCGAACTGATCAGCACGATCGGCATTCATACGAGCAACGTTGGCGTGCCGGTACTGCTCGAAGTGCTTGAAGAGGAGGGCATGCGCGCGGGGCCGCCGCCACTTGATGAACGTCGGCTCGCACTGAAGGCGGGGTTCGAGAAGAATCGCGGCTACTGGCATCCCTCGTGGGACGGTCTGCTCGAACTCGACCCCGATCTGTTCGATGCGTATCTCGCGTTTTCATCGGTGCCGTGGCGCACGGGCCCGTTGAGCCCGAAGGTCAAGGAACTGATCTATTGCGCGTTCGACGCGTCCGCCACGCACCTGTACGTGCCGGGTCTGAAACTCCATATGCGCAACGCGCTGCATTACGGAGCAACTGCCGAAGAGATCATGGAAATGCTGGAGATCGTCAGCACGACCGGCATACACGGTGCCGAGCTTGGCGCACCGCTGCTCGAAGCCGCGCTGGCGCGAACAGAAGCGCACACCGATGCGTAACGTGACGTCGCGGTATTCGATGATGCCGGGCGAGGCCATGTTGCCCGTGCGGGCCGCCGCGATACCCGGCTACAACTAGCGAGCCATACGGACATGCCGGATCACGCTACGCTCGTTGTACTTCGCCACGGACAGTCGGTGTGGAATCATGCGAACCGCTTCACTGGCTGGACCGACGTCGGGTTGTCGGAGGCGGGCGTCGAACAGGCGCGGCGCGTTGGCGAGCAGTTGCGCGACGCGGGTTTTAACTTCGATCTGGCGGTTACGTCGGCGTTACAGCGGGCGACGGTGACGCTTCAGCACCTCGTGCACGCACTTGGCGAGCCGAATCTGCGGACGACGCGCTCGTGGCGTTTGAATGACCGGCACTACGGCGCGTTGACCGGCATGGAGAAAGCGGCGGCTGCGGCTGTGTTCGGCGTGGCGCGGGTGCGCGAATGGCGGCGTGGGTTCAATATCGCTCCGCCGCCGCTCGATCCCCCCGCACAGCGTGAATTGCTTGACGCGCTCCACGATGCGTCGATGTCGGACCTCGACACGCTGCCGCGCACCGAAAGCCTGCGCGATACGCTGGTGCGCGTACTGCCGTTGTGGGAGGAATGCGTGGCGCCGGCTCTGCAAAATGGGGAGTCGGTGCTGATGGTTGCTCACGGGAATTCACTGCGTGCGTTGTTCAAGCATCTGGACGATATCGACGACGTGGCGATTGCGTCAATCGAGGTCGCGCACGCCCAGCCGCTGGTGTTGACGTTCGATGCGACGCTTCGCATCACATCGCGCACGCCGCTCGACAAGTGGCAGATTATTCGAGCAAAAAACGCGGGCAATGTGTGTTGAGGGCTTGATCCAGACGGCTGGAGACTCAGAAAACGGTCCGCGATGAAGTATCATGAACGCCATATCTTGTCGGACAGGAAGACAATAATGCTAGCTGATATTGGCGTGGTGCGACCTGAGACACTGCGTCATCAAGTCGAAAATGTGTTGCGGCAGGCCATCGTGACCGGACGTTTCGCGCCGGGCGCACGGCTTATCGAGCGCGAACTGTGTGAGACGCTGGGCGTGAGCCGCACGTCGATACGGGAGGCGTTGCGCAAGCTCGAGGCCGAGAAGCTGGTGCGCAACGTGCCGCACAGGGGGCCGATTGTTGCCGTGATGTCGAAAAAGGAAGCGAGCGAACTCTACGCGCTGCGAGGCTTGCTCGAAGGCTTTGCCGCGCATGAATTCGCGCGGCTGGCGAGCGATGCGGCGATTGTCCTGTTCGGCGAAAAGGTGAAGGCGTTGCGTGTCGAGGCGATGGCGCAGAATCAGGCCGGTGTGCTGGGAGCGAAGACCGCGCTATACGATGTGCTCCTCGATAACTGCGGCAATGCGCTGGTAAAGGAAGTCCTGACGAGCCTGTATTCGCGCGTTAACCTGTTGCGGACGACGTCGTTGATGCATCCGGACCGGTTGCCCACCAGCCTGCGTGAAATCGACAGGTTGTATAAAGCGCTCAAGGCACGCGACGCCCAGGCAGCGCAGGAGCTTGCGAGCCTGCATGTTGCGAATGCGGAGAAGGCGGCGTTGCGGATGCTGGAGCAGGCGGGAGCGGAAAAGGTCGAGCTGTAGGTTCGCCCGATGCCATCCACCATTCGCAACTCGCTCGTCTGGATCTTCGAGGCATTCGAGCGGGAGGCCACCTACATTCGCAAGCCGATGTTCGGCTGCGAAGCCGCCTATGTCGACGGCCTGTTATGTCTGGTCGCGGCCGATCGCGACGAGCCCTGGAGTGGCCTGCTGGTGTGCACGTCGCGAGAGCGCCATGCGGCGCTCATCGAGGAAATGCCCGCCTTGCGGCCGCATCCTGTCCTTGGAAAATGGCTATATGTACCGCAAGCCGATCCTGCGTTTGAAGACATCGCGGAAAGGATGACGTCGCTCGTGCTTGCGCGCGACTGGCGTGTCGGTGTCGAGCCAAAGCCACGCCGACGTGGCGGAAAATCTCCGCTTCCGAAGGCATAAGGCATCATTGACGGGCGTGAACGGACACCCAGCGCAAGAGACCCGGCGAGCTACGGGAATCCCCTCAGTGCCCGTGTCGCTCTTCGACCGCGACCGGAGTCTGTTTCGATTGCCGGCTCAGCATCAGCGTGACGATCGCGGACACGGCCAGCGTCGCACCGACTACGTACAGGCCCGCTGAATAACCGCCCGTAACGTTCTTGAGCCATCCGATCGCGAATGGACCGACGAAGCCGCCCAGATTGCCGACCGAATTGATCATCGCGATTCCCGCAGCCGCACCGGCGCCTGACAGGAACATGCTGGGCATCGCCCACAATGGCGCCTTGGCCGCGCTGATCCCGATGTTCACGATCACGAGCGCCAGGATGATCATCAACGCTGTAGTCGCGTTACCGGCAAAGACGAATCCGAGGCACGCCACCACACAGGGAATGACAACGTGCCACGTGCGCTCTTCCGTGCGGTCCGAATGCCTTGCCCACACGATCATCGGGATCACGGCAAGGATGCTCGGTACGCCTGCCAGCAGACCCGTTTCGAACAAACCGAACCCATACTGGCGAATGATCAGCGGCGCCCACAATCCGAGTGTGTACAGTCCCGCCGACGTGCCAAAGTAGATGAGTGCGAGCGCGAGCACGCGTGGATCGCGCAACGCGCTTAGCGCACCGGCGGTGTGGCCGGAATGCGACTGCCTGGCCTCCGCTTCCATTTTCATCTTCGCGATCAGCCATGCGCGCTCTTCCGGTTGAAGCCACTGCGCTTTAGCCGGCGTGTCCGTCAGGTACTTCAGTACAAAGAAGCCCAGAATGATCGCCGGCACCGCTTCGAGAATGTAGAGCAGTTGCCAGTCGGCAAGTCCGGCGACCGGAGGCAGTTTCATGATCGCGCCGGAGAGCGGCGAGCCGATCGCGGTCGAGATCGGCGCGGCTGCCATGAACCATGCCGCTGCGGCCGCACGCTGACGCAACGGAAACCACAGGCTCAGATAGAGGATGATGCCGGGGAAGAAGCCTGCTTCGGCGACACCCAGGATAAAGCGCAGCGCGTAGAAGCTGCTCGGGCCGACGACGAAAGCCGACGCGAACGACACGATTCCCCATGACACCATCACACGGGCAATCCACCGGCGCGCACCGACCTTGTGAAGAATCAGGTTCGACGGCACTTCGAACAGGAAGTAGCCGATAAAGAACAGTCCGCCGCCAAGACCGAAGGCCGTCGGCGAGAGACCGATGGCCTTGTTCATCGACAGCGCGGCAAATCCCACGTTGACGCGGTCGAGAAAGCTCACGAAATACAGGAGCATCACAAACGGGATGATCCGCAGCATGAGCTTGCGGGAAACCCGGCTTTCGAGTTCGGAAATCATTGTCTCCTCCTTGTATGCGCCGTGTCCGGAACGAGCCGGGCCACGGCCGCCCGGGCCGGGCGTGCAGAGCAGGCTTGTGCGGAGCCGCTCAAGCGGCTTAAGCCGCGTCCCCCAAGGGGACTTCCTTCGGGGCGTTCGCTGTGGGCACAGCGGCTTTCTCGATGAACGCGCAGACGGCTGCCGTCACCTGCGCTGTCGTTGCCGTGCCGCCAAGGTCACGGGTGTGAAGCGAGGTATCAGCGGTCACTGCCTCGACGGCTTGCATCACGCGTTTTGCCGCATCGAATTCGCCCAGATGTTCGAGCAGCATGACAACCGACCAGAAGGTGCCGACCGGATTGGCGAGATCCTTGCCCATGATGTCGAACGCGGAACCGTGGATCGGTTCGAACATCGACGGATAGCGGCGTTCCGGATCGATGTTGCCCGTCGGCGCGATGCCGAGACTGCCGGCGAGTGCGGCGGCGAGGTCGCTGAGGATGTCGGCGTGCAGGTTGGTGGCGACGATCGTGTCGAGCGTGGCCGGACGGTTGATCATGCGGGCGGTCGATGCGTCCACCAGTTCCTTGTCCCATTTGACGTCCGGGAATTCCTTCGAGATTTCGAGGGCGATTTCGTCCCACATCACCATCGCGTGACGCTGCGCGTTGCTCTTCGTGATGACGGTCAGCAGTTTGCGCGGCCGGGATTGCGCGAGACGGAACGCGAAACGCATGATCCGCTCGACACCGGCGCGCGTCAGGATCGATACGTCCGTCGCGGCTTCGATCGGATGCCCCTGATGGACGCGGCCGCCTACGCCGGAATATTCGCCCTCTGAGTTTTCGCGGACGATGACCCAGTTCAGATCTTCCGGTTTGCAACGCTTGAGCGGCCCATCGATGCCTGGCAGGATGCGGGTCGGACGGACATTCGCGTACTGGTCGAAGCCCTGACAGATTTTCAGTCGCAGGCCCCACAGTGTGATGTGATCAGGAATGTCGGGATCGCCAGCCGAGCCGAACAGGATCGCGTCCTTGTCGCGGATTGCGTCGAGCCCGCTGGCGGGCATCATGACGCCGTGCTCGCGATAATAGTCGCCACCCCAGTCGAAGTTTTCAAATTCGAATGCGAACGACCTGGTGGTGTTTGCGAGTGCTTCGAGGACCTGCGCGCCAGCGGGTACGACTTCCTTGCCGATGCCGTCGCCGGGGATGGTTGCGATGCGATAGGTTTTCATGTCTCCGTCCTTCAGATGTCTTGGGTGTGCGTGAACTTTACCCATCTCCCGGGCGCGAAACCGGTGCTAGACTCAAAGCATCTTTAACTTGAATTCACAAGTGAAAGTCATGCGCGACACCGTCGAACCGTCTGATTTAAGTTTCTTTTCGACGCTTGCTGCATCCGGCAGCCTGAGCGCCGCCGCGCGGGAGCTGGGGCTGACGGCAGCGGCCGTCAGCAAGCATTTGACGCAGATGGAGCGTCGCGCTGGTATTGCGCTCGTCAACCGGACCACGCGGCGGATGATGCTCACGCCCGAGGGCGAGCTGTACCTCGAGCACGCGCGCCGGATCCTCGACGAGATCGACGAACTGGCCGAATTGCTGGGCACCGCGAAGAAAAATCCGAAGGGACTGCTGCGCGTGAATGCGACGCTCGGCTTTGGGCGCAGCCATGTCGCACCTGCGGTCTCGCGCTTTGTCGCGAGGTATCCGCAGGTATCGGTTCAGCTTCAGCTATCGGTCACGCCTCCGCCGCTGACGGACGATACGTTCGACGTCTGCATCCGGTTCGGCGAGCCGCCCGATACGCGGGTGGTCGCGCGTCGTCTGGCGAAGAACCGGCGGTTGCTGTGTGCCGCGCCTTCGTACATAGCGTCACGCGGGATGCCGGTGACCGCGCACGACCTGACGCGGCACAACTGCATTGGCATCCGCCAGGGTGACGAAGCCTACGGCGTGTGGCGTCTGACTTCGGGCAGGGGCGCGTCGCTTAAAACGGAGGCCGTGCGTATCAACGGGTCGCTGACGACGAACGATGGTGAAATCGCGGTGAAGTGGGCGCTCGAAGGGCACGGCATACTGATGCGGGCCGAGTGGGACATCAAGCAGTACCTCGCCGAGGGTTCACTGGTTCTGGTATTGCCCGGACACGACACGCCGAACGCCGATATCTTTGCTGTCTATTCGCAACGACACCAGATGTCCAACCGGATTCGCGCGTTTGTCGATTTCATCGCACACGATCTTCGGAGCGAAGCTGCGCAGAACTAACGGTCTCCATTGTTGCGTTGCCGACTTCGCCGAGACAAAAATGAAGACGGGGGTGAACGGGGCAAGAGGTGCTTAAGCAGTCAGGTTACTGTCGAATCAAGCGTAACCCGGACAATTTAAATGAGAAATCGAACGGCAGGTTGTGGCTAAACTTTGGTGCCAGCGCGGCCATCCAGATCAGAAGACGGCGGAAGTTAGCGGAAGTTAGCGGAAGCTAACCAAAAAGCGAATGTACTTCCGCAGACCTTTATGTCGACCACTATCAGGTCGAGGGGTTGCTTCTATCTCGACCCGGCGTCCTCCGCGCTTCTCGTCGCGAAGTTTCAAATCCGCTACATGACTATCAACGCTGCTAAAGCAGACCGATATTAGCGCGCGGCCGGTTCGAGCGCCGTCCGCGCGGCGGCTTCGTTTGATTTCAATGTCCACGAGAGAGCAGATTGTTCACCGAGGTGACGCCGTCCACCCCGTTCGCGCTCTGTTCGGCCAGCGCGACCTGCTGGCGCTCAGGTACCCATCCGATCAGTGTGACTTGTCCTGATCGTGAGAAGACGAATACGTGAGACGTATCGACGCCGCTGTGCGCAAAGGCGACGCGGACGTTATGGGCGAGTTGCGGATCGGTTGCGCCCGAACCGGTGTCGGCGTGAACCGCAGGCGCGATTGCGCTGGATATCAACACTGCGAGTGTGGAAGCAATGGCTGTTTTCACGGTACCTCTCCTTACAGATAGGCGGATGTGCCGGCGGACTCCGGCAGCAGGTCTTCCGGTCCGACTCCAGGAGGGGCCGCGGAAGTGGATGACAGAATCCCCATGCGGTTCTTGCTCGCCCATCTCTATCGATGGAGCGTCCAGGGTTTTATCTGTCGGGACGGTTGGCGGGTTTTTATCATTGCCCGGCGAAAAGCCTGCGCGTTCATCGTGCCGGAACGCGACGTAGGGCTGTCCAGCGCCTGTTGATCGATCATAGTCCCGAATGCCGGCGCGTGCTGGAAGCGTGCAGGAACAGCCGTCTGGCTGTCCCGCAAGCACCCGCCTCCCCCCCGAGACCTGGAAATTCCAGAAACGCAGAGCAAAAAATCCGGCACATGCACGTCAAGCTGAATGCCGGTCGTTGCATTTGCGCAACATCCAGATTTGATTCACACACGTACCCGAACGGTTCGATACGAGTCGCGAAACGCCAGAGAGGCGACGCATGCGTTTCCTGCAGTTTTTCAGTGTATGGATTCAAGCGGATTTGCCAGGCAGGTGACCACGACGTCATGGTCACGAAGCGCGTGCTACTTCGCCATTGAATCGTGCGCAACAGCTATGAATAACAGCGTTTTCCCTGACACGGAAGATCGATACGCAGCGCAACGGCGGTCCCTATAATCGCCTCGAAATGTGAAGCAGGCATTTCAGCAAAGCGGGGAGTGTACGGAGTCAGTACATGTCCTGAGCGGCTCGGAGACGCCAAAATTAATATAGGATATCTAATGAAAAAGACGGTTCTTGCTTTGTCAATTATGGCAGCCGCGACGGCGGCCCATGCGCAGAGCAGCGTTACGCTATACGGTCGTATCGACAATGGCTTTCAGTTCGAAAGCGGCATTCCAGGCGGTCACGCGTGGAGCGCTCAGAGTGGCGACTGGGGTTGTTCGTGGTTCGGCCTGGAGGGTGCTGAAGATCTGGGCGGCGGCACAAAGGCGGTCTTCCAGCTGGAAGGGCAACTGAACACGATGACGGGCGCTTCGGCGGGCAACCTGTTTGGCCGTCACGCTACTGTCGGCTTTACCAATGACCATTACGGCCTGTTCAAGGTGGGTAACCTCGGCGCCGGCGAACTGTCACAAGACAGTTGGGGCACGGACCCGCAGCTGATGCAGCGTTACGCCATTTCGACGCTGGTGCGCGGACGGAACTGGGCAAGTGCCAGCAACGGCGCGGAATATGACTCGCCCGTCCTGTTCGGCGGCCTTGTCTTCAAAGGACAATATTCGCTCACTAACAACACGAGCTGGAACTCGGCGCCGGTTAACTCCGCGGGCGTTCCCACCGGCCAGGGCCGTACCGATGCGCTCGAAGGTATCTATACGTTCGGCAGCGGCCACATCCGCGTGATTTATGACGAAGTCCGCGGCGCTGACGGTTCGTTCAACAACGTCTACTCGGCCTCACGTTCGATTCTGGCCGGCGGCACGTATGTCATTGGCCCGGTGAGGCTGTACGCCGGCTACCAGCATCTGAGCGCGCCCGATGCGACCAACGCGAGCATTGGCGTCAGCAACGCATCGCAGCCGGGTGGCGTGAGCGCGCCTACCGGGGTCGATCATGAGTGGCTGGGTGCCGCGTGGCAGGTGAGCGATGCCACGGCGATCACCGGTGCCGTGTTCCACGCGAACGCGAACAACGGCAACGGTAACGCAACGCTGTTCACGCTCGGTGCGACGTACGCCCTGTCCAAGCGTACGTTCCTGTACACGGAAGCGGGCTACGTGCATAACAGCTCGACGTCGAATATCAACCTCGGCAACGGCCCGTACGGCAACAACAACTACGACCCATCGACCGGCACGTCGTCCAACGGCAACCCGGACTACGGTCACAGTCAGACGGGCGTCTTCGCCGGCGTCATGACGATGTTCTAGGTTGTTGCCTGACCGGCAATCGTAGTGATCTCTGTGTTTCCAGTACTGCTTATATCTCTTTCGTAGAGAGGCCGGTGCGACGCTTCCTCCACCCTCGTCGCACTGGCTGTTTTTTCAGCGGCCCCATCCTGGATGGGTAGGGACATAGGGTTTACTCACATTTGAAAGCGCTTTCAAGGACAGTATTCTGCGGACCATGATCGAAGATGCCGCCACCCCCCCTAATGTGACACTCGAGGAAATCGCGCGGGCAGCCGGCGTTTCCCCCAGCACGGTGTCGCGCATCCTGAACGGCACGGCGCGCGTATTGCCGGCCAAGCAGAAAGCCGTGGAGCAGGCTATCGCGCGGTTCAACTATCGGCCGAACGTGCTTGCGCGCAGCCTGGCGAGCGGGAAGACCGACACGATCGGCGTGCTGACGCAAACCGTGTCCAGTCCGTTTTACGCGGAGTGGCTGCGCGGTATCGAAGACGGGCTCCAGGAGCCGGGTTTTACGCCGCTTTTCGTCAGCAGTCGCTGGAACGTAAAGGATGAAGTGTCGCGTATGGAGCAGTTCATCGCGCGCCGCGTCGACGGCGTCATCATGCTGCATAGCCAGCTCGACGAGCCATCCCTGATCGGTTACTCGCGGCATGCACCGTTGCTCGTGCTCGGCCGCTCCCTGCAAATCAGCGCCTCGCTCGCGAGCCTGGCGCTCGACAACCTGCAGGGCGCGCGTGACGCTACCCGGCACCTGCTCGAGCAGGGCCATCGCGAGATTGCTTTCATCGCCGGGCCGCCCGATCACGAGGATGCTATCGAGCGGCTGAACGGTTACCGGATGGCGCTCGAGGACGCGGGTATCGGCTTCGACGTCGATCGCGTCGAGCAGGGCGACTATCTTGAGACAGGTGGCGAGGCCGCCATGGAGCGGCTGTTTGCGCGCGGCGCATCGTTCAGCGCGGTGTTCTGCGCGAACGACCAGACTGCCTATGGCGCGCGTCTCACGCTATTTCGTCGTGGGCTGCGCGTGCCGGAGGATATCTCGCTGGTCGGTTTCGACGATTTGCCCACCTCGTCGTATATGACCCCGCCGCTGACGACGGTTCGCCAGCCGACCTATGAAATCGGCCGCCTCGCAGCTCAGGGGATCGTCCAGATGATCCGCAGGCAACCCGTCACACTGAGCCCTGTTCCGCTCACGCTCATGACCCGGGAAACCACACGGCGAATCGTACCGTCGTCCAGATCGGGAGATTCGCCCCTCTAGCCGTCAGGCCGTTCCAGAACCGATGACACCCCCACGGGGGCGTTTTTTTACTGTGTCATGAAAGCGCTTTCAAGAGACAGGGTGTAGCAAGCAGATCGTAGTCAAATCGCAAGAAAAAACCAGAGAAGCACCAGGAAGTAACCGCAAGCAATCTACAAACGGTTCAACAGGAGACGATTAATGAAATTTCGCTTTTCAGGGCCCGCGGCCGCAGTTCTGCTCAGCCTGGCAGCCACCGGCGCGCATGCCAACACCACGTTGAGGGTCGCGGTTTTTCCGAAGCTGGATCAGGAAATCAAGGACGCGATTCCCGCATGGAAGAAGCTCCATCCTGATGTCGACATCAAGGTGTCGGCACTGGCGATCGCCGACCATCACAACGCGATGACCACCGCGCTCGCGACCAGCTCCGACCTGCCCGACGTAATGGCGGTCGAAGTCGGCTTCATCGGCCGGTTCGCGGCGGGCGGCGGCCTGGAAGACCTGTCGAAGCCGCCTTACAACGCGGGCCAGTACAAGAGCCAGTTCATTCGCTATACCTTCGCGCAAGCCACCACGCAGGACGGCGTGATCGTCGGCATGCCGGCGGATATCGGCCCGGGCACGCTGTTCTATCGCAAGGACATCCTCGACAAGGCGGGCGTCACCGAAGCTGATCTGAACAGGTCGTGGGACTCGTATCTCGCTGCTGGACAGAAGATCAAGAAGGCCACGGGCGCGTACCTGATGGCGTCGTCGCGCGACATCGAAGATATCTACATTCGTGCTGATCTGAAGGAAGGCGACGGGGTGTACTTCGACAAGGCCGGCAACCCGGTTGTCACATCGGAGCGCTTCGTCAAGGCATTCCAGCTCGCGAAGAAGGCGCGCGACCTCGGTCTCGACGCGAAGATCACGCCGTGGTCGAACGAATGGGCTGAGAGCTTCAGGCGCGGCACCGTTGCAACGCAGATGATGGGCGCATGGCTCGGCGGCCATCTGTCGTCGTGGATTGCGCCGGACACGAAGGGTCTGTGGCGCGCGGCCAATCTGCCGAACAACGCGTACGCCTCTTTCGGCGGCACGTTCTACTCCATTCCGGTGAAGGCGACCCAGAAGGCGATGTCGTGGGAATTCATCAAATTCCTGACGACGCGCAAAGACACCCAGCTCGCCTCGTTCCGCTCGATCGATGCGTTCCCGGCGCTGCTCGCGGCCCAGGACGATCCGTTCTTTGCCGAGCCTGTTGCGTTCCTTGGCAATGAAAAGGCGCGCCTGATCTGGCGCGACGCAGCCGCCCATATTCCGTCGATCCAGCGCAGCAAATACGACCAGGTGGCTGAGGAAGCGGTCCACTCCGCGCTCGACAAGGTGGTCGACAGCAACGAGGACATCGGAACGGCGCTCAA
The DNA here is from genome assembly GCF_907164545.1 of Paraburkholderia gardini. Classification (NCBI taxonomy): domain Bacteria; kingdom Pseudomonadati; phylum Pseudomonadota; class Betaproteobacteria; order Burkholderiales; family Burkholderiaceae; genus Paraburkholderia; species Paraburkholderia gardini. The sequence continues at coordinate 91,205 of NZ_CAJQZB010000013.1, forward strand.
GGAAGCGCAGGACGAGATCACGCATCGCATCCGGCGTTGAGGAAACAGCACGGCGCTGCCCGCGCCGTGTTGAAGTTTGCAATAGCGTAGCCGGCGTCGGTCGCCGGTTACGCCAGACTGGACGGAACTATTGATGAGCCTTTCCCTGCCCACCCCCGAGCCGGGCGTCCGCGACGCACGCGTGAGCGATGTGCGCCCGCCGCTGACGGCGCCGCGCGGAAAATCGCTGGTCAATCCAGTGAAGATCGCACCGTACCTGTTTCTCTGTCCGTTTTTTCTGCTGTTCGCGTTGTTCATCGCTTTTCCGCTGCTGTTCTCGCTGTATCTGTCGTTCCAGAGCTGGGACGCGACCGCGGGACTCGCCAGCATGAAGTGGGTGGGCCTGTCGAACTTCGCTTTCACGCTGACCGACCCGTGGTACTGGAAATCGCTCTACAACACGGCGTGGATGGCGATCATGTCCGGCTTGCCGCAACATCTCATTGCGTTGCCGCTCGCCTTTTTCCTGCAGACCGCTTTTCGCCGCTGGCGCAATTTCGTCGTCGGTCTGTACTTTCTGCCGTTCATCACGTCGAGCGTCGCAATCGCATTGATCTTCTCGTCGCTGTACTCGACGGACTACGGCATGATCAATCTCGCCATTGCCGCGATCGGCAAGTTGCCGGGCCTGCACTGGATCGTGCCGACCCATCCCGTCGAATGGCTATACAACCCGGCGAACGTCAAACCGGCGGTGTCGGTGGTGATTTTCTGGCGCTATGTCGGCTGGAATACGGTGCTGTATCTGTCGGCGCTGCAAACCATTCCGAAGGATCTGTACGAGGCCGCGAGGATCGACGGCGCTAACGGCTGGCAGCAGTTCACGCGCATCACCATCCCCCTCATCAAACCGATGATTTTCTTCGCGGTGACGCTGTCCATCATCGGTGGCCTGCAATTGTTCGAAGAGCCCTTCATCCTGCTGCCGAACGAGGGTATGGGCACGAGCCAGTCGGGTTTGACCACCGCCGTCTACATGTACCGCACGGCGTTCCACGACGGCGATTTCGGTACGGCGAGCTCGATTGCGTGGCTGCTTTTCATCACGATCGCCGCGCTGATGTGGCTCAACACACGCATCTTTCACCGCAGCGGCATGAACGAGGAGGCACAGCGATGAAACTGTCGAACAACAAGGCCCGCTATACCGGCTATGCCGTCGTGCTGGCGGGCGCGGTGCTGATGTTCTCGCCGTTTTATTTCATGTTCGTATTCGCGACGCACACCAGTTCCGAGATCTTCTCGATGCCGCCGCCGTTGTGGTTCGGCAGCGCGTTTCTGGACAACATGGCATCGCTGATGCGGCACATCCCGTTCTGGCGCAACCTCGGGTGGAGCTTCTACACGGCGACGATCCAGACCGTGCTGACGCTGCTGGTCACGTCGATGGCGGGTTATGCGTTCGCGATGTACGAGTTCCGCTTCAAGAAGGCGCTCTTCGCGGTCGCGTTGACGGCGATGCTGGTGCCGCCGTTCCTCGGCATGATTCCGACCTTCATGACGATGAACCTGCTGGGGTGGATCAATCAGCCGCGCGCGTTGTACGTGCCGGGTGCGGCCGCCGCACTCGGCGTGTTCCTGATGCGCCAGTACGTTGCGTCGGCGATTCCGTCCGATCTCATCGAGGCGGCACGCATCGACGGTTGCGGCGAATTCCGCATTTACTGGAGCGTGGTGCTGCCGCTGCTGGGACCGGCATTGGGCACGCTTGGGCTCATCAGCTTTATCCAGGCGTGGAACAACTTTCTGTCGGCACTCGTCGTGCTGCGCTCGCCATCGATGTACACGCTGCCCCTCGCGCTGCGCATCTTGCAGAGCCCGACCAATTCGGACTGGGGGGCGGTCATGGCGGGTTCGGCGGTCGCGGTGCTGCCGCTGCTCGTGCTGTTCGCCTTCACCTCTCGCCGGCTGATCGACGGTCTGACGACCGGCGCAGTCAAGGCCTGATTCTGTTCCGTTTCTCTTTTTCCAGGCCCTCGCGGGCATGATTATTCGAGGCAACATCATTCATGTCGACATATCGATTTAAAGAAGACTTCGTTTGGGGCGTCGCTACCAGTTCCTATCAGATCGAAGGTGCAGCGCATGAAGACGGCCGCGGCCCGTCGATCTGGGACGCGTTCTGCAACGTGCCGGGCAAGGTCGTGAACGGCGAGAACGGAGACGTCGCCTGCGATCACTACCATCGTATCGAGCAGGACCTCGACATGATGGCCGGACTCGGCGTCGAGGCCTATCGCTTTTCGATCGCATGGCCGCGCATTCAGCCGGACGGTCGCGGCGCGTTCAACGAGAAAGGTATTGCGTTCTACGAACGGCTCGTCGACGGTCTGCTCAAGCGCGGCATCCAGCCGTTCGCGACGCTGTATCACTGGGACCTGCCGCTCGCGCTGCAGGAGACGCAAAACGGCTGGGAAAACCGCGATACGGCTTATCGTTTCGCGGACTATGCACGCAAGATCGGCAGCGTGCTCGGCGACCGCGTGGCGTCGATCTCGACGCACAATGAACCGTGGTGTACCGCGTGGCTCGGCAATGCAACGGGCTATTTCGCACCCGGCAACGAAAGCCTGAAGAAGGCGGCGCACGTCTCGCACCATCTGCTGCTTTCGCATGGTCTCGCGTTGCAGGCGCTGCGCGCCGATGGCGTCAAGGCGCCGCTTGGCATCGTGCTGAACCAGTCGCCGGCGGATGGCGCGACCGGTTCACCCGAGGATCAGGCCGCCGCGTCGCTCGAATATGCCAAGTTCGTCCGCTGGTACATGGACCCGCTCTTCAAGGGCGAGTATCCGGCAGAGGCGCTGCAGTGGTACGGCGAGAACGGCCCGCAAGAGGTGGTTCTCGACGGCGACTTCGACATCATCGGCACGCCGATGGACTTTCTCGGCGTCAACTACTACACGCGGATCTTCGCGAGCGCGTCGGGTGAAAAACGGCCGCCGGGTGTACTCGGCTTCACCGACATGGACTGGGAAATCTATCCGCAGGGCCTGACCGACTTGCTGACCCGACTGAACGCCAGCTACACGCTGCCGCCCATCTACATCACCGAGAACGGCTGCGCGACGAAGGACGTGCTGGACAACGGACGGGTGCGCGATGCCGAGCGCGTCAGGTTCTACGACCTGCACCTGGCCGCGCTGTCGGATGCGGCGCAGAAAGGCGTCGACATCGCCGGCTATTTCGCGTGGAGCCTGATGGACAACTTCGAATGGGCGTCGGGGTACGACAAGCGCTTCGGCATGGTGCACGTCGACTACGCCACCCAGCAGCGCACGCCGAAGGACAGCGCTTACTGGTATCGCGACGTGATCGCGCAGCATGCCGGCGTGACCGCGCCACGCCAGGGCGAAATCATCGGTACCGCGACCCGCGCGACGCGCCAGAGCGCAACGTCGCGCGGGAGAGCAGGCATAAGGATTCAGGAGAAGCTATAAATGGGCGAACTCGTATTGCGCAACGTCGCGAAGACGTATGGTGAAGGGCCACAGGTCATACAGGGCATCGATCTTCACATCCCGGACGGTCAGTTCACCGTCTTCGTCGGACCATCCGGGTGCGGCAAGTCGACCATGCTGCGCATGATCGCCGGACTCGAATCGGTGAGCGGGGGCGACATTCTGATCGACGGCGTGCGTGTCAACGAACTGCAGCCCGCGGACCGGGGCATCTCGATGGTGTTCCAGAGCTACGCGCTTTATCCCCATATGACAGTCGCGGAAAACATGGGCTTTTCGCTGAAGCTGTCGGGTAAATCGAAGCAGGAAGTGCGTGAAGCGGTCGAACGGGCCGCCGGGATCCTGCAGATCAACCACCTGCTGGAGCGCAAACCCAGGGCGCTCTCGGGCGGCCAGCGGCAACGCGTCGCGATAGGACGGGCGATTGTGCGCAAGCCGCGCGTGTTCCTGTTCGACGAGCCGTTGTCGAACCTTGATGCAGCGCTACGCGTGCAGATGCGAATCGAGCTCGCGAAGCTGCACCGCGAGCTTGGCACGACGATGATCTACGTCACGCACGATCAGGTCGAGGCCATGACGCTAGGCGAGAAAATCGTCGTCTTCAACAAGGGAAATATCGAACAGATCGGCGCGCCGCTCGACCTGTACGACCGGCCGGCGAACCGCTTTGTCGGCGGCTTCATCGGTTCGCCGCAGATGAACATGTTGCCGGCCGTGCTGGTGTCGCAAAGCGAAATGCAAACCGTCGTCACGCTCGCGGGCGGCAGCGAATCCATCGTGTTGCCTGGCTGTCCGGCCCGCCCGCTCACAGGCAAGCTGACGCTCGGGGTGCGTGCCGAGCATCTTGGCATCGGGACACGGGGGGAAGGACTGGCCGCCTGTGTCGAACTGGTTGAGCATCTGGGCGACGTATCGATTCTGCATGCGCATCTCGACGGCGTGGGCCAGGCGATCTCGCTCAAGCTCGACAAGAAGGACGCGCAGCTTCCGGTCGGTGCGCGCATCGATGTCAAGGTGGCGTCCTCGTCGGTCACGCTGTTCGATGCGAACGGCATCGCGGTGGCGTTTGAGCACAGTGAAGCTGCAGCGCGTGTTCAGGCAGTCGTTTGACCTTTTACGGGAAACACTTTGGCCATTTTGCCGCGCCTGATTTTGACTGAAGCCAGCTTGTACCGTTTCCATGCTGGCTAGCCATTATTTGCCTGATCAGCCCATCGAGACGGTTCAGGAGACCAGGTTAACTCCGCATGGCGGCGGCTCCGATACGATACTAACATTTATTAACGTTAAGGATAACGTTAGGCGATTGATAAAGAATATCCTGCCGGGAACCGCAACCGTTTCGGCCCGATTCAAAAAATAGTTATACGAATTATCTGGGTGGAGATTGCAATGGAAAAGAGAGTATCGAAGGCCATTTTCAAGTCCAGGGCATGCGAACTGTTCCGGCAGGTTGAGATGCTGGGGGAAACGGTTGTCGTCACGGACCGGGGGCAACCCACCATCGAAATCAGGCCTTACTGCAGCAAGCATCAAAATCCGCTTGAACTCCTGCGTGCTTCGATCGTGCATTTCGATGCGATGCACGCAGCAGCTCCGGTCGCATCGGAGCCGGAAGGTCGATGATTACGCTCGATACGCTTGCGCTGGTCTGCTGGCTGGGCAGGCAGAATGCGTTGAGTCAGGCGGCGCACGATGCGATCGATCGGGAACTGAACGGAGGCGAGATCCTGATTTCGGCGATCAGTGCGCTCGAAATCGCGGATTTCGTCAAGGACGGCCGGCTCGGCCTGTCGATGGATGCGCGAAGCTGGCTCTCGACCGTGGTGTCGATGGAGGGCGTGCGGCTGGTTCCAGTGGACACCGAAATCGCCTTTCGCGCGGCCAGGCTGTCACCCGCGCTAACGTCCCACCAGAGGCTGATCGCCGCCACTGCTCGCACCTTCGGCAGTGCGCTCGTTACCTCGGATGCGAAGGTTCGCGCCTCGACTTACGTCGAAACGATCTGGTGATGTGCGCCGCTCTGCTTCGTCCGGACCTGTCCGGTGGAGTCGCGCACGACAAGTTCCGCCGGCAGTGTGATGCGTTGCGAGGCCGCGTCGATACCCGCTATCTGCGCGAGCAGCGTATTGATCGCCGAGCGCGCCATTTGCTGGAACGGCTGGCGGATCGTGGTGAGGGCGGGATGGAATTGCTCGGACATCGGAATGTCGTCGAAGCCGATCACCGAAATGTCATCCGGCACACGCAAGCCCGCTTCCCTGACTGCCGCGATGACGCCGAACGCACTCTGGTCATTCGCCGTGAAGATCGCGGTAGGCGGATCGGGGAGGTTCAGCAGATCGAATGTGACATCGAACGCCATCATCTGCGAGAGGTCGCCCGCGGCGACGAGCGCGTCTTCGCGCGGCAGCCCGAGTCGCGCGAGCGTGTCGTGATAGCCGCGCTGCCGGTCGCGCACCCCTTCGATCGTCTCGTCACCCGCGAGGAAAGCGATCCGCTTGTGGCCGAGTTCCGCAAGATGTTCGACCGCGAGACGGGCGCCTCCGTAGTTGTCGACCGACACCGATGGAAAATTGGTCAGCGTGCCGCCGCGCTGGTCGACGACGACGACCGGCACCCTGGCGTTCGACAACGCTTCGAGACAGAGCGATTCACGAGGCAGGATCGCGAGGATCCCATCCGAGAACTGCTGGATCAACCCGAGCAGATCGTGATGTGGATGACGGTCCTCGTCGAATACGGTATAGACCAGGATCTCGCAGCCCGCGCCACGCGCCGCGCGCCCCGCGCCGAGAATCAGCTCGCTGGAGAACTGGGTATCGAGTGTCGGCGTGATGATGCCGATGATGCCGTTGCGCCCGCCCGAGAGCTTCTGTGCGGTACGGTTGACGACGTAGCCGATGTCCGACGCGATTCTCAGCACTTCGTCGCGGGTCTCGCGCGACACGCCGGAACGGCCGTTGAGCGCGCGCGAGGCGGTCATCTGGGACACGCCGGCGAGCTTCGCAACGTGCTCGAGCGTGGGGGTCTGCCTTGCCATGCGTGACGAGGGGGGGCGAGAGGTCATGTCGGAGTTCACTCACTAACGACGTTAGCGGTACCGTTTGTATGTAAACTATTCTACCAGAACCGGCTGTAACCGAAGCTTCCATTGGTGGGCCAACTTTTCACAATATGCGATATGTCGTAAAAGCGACCAGGTAAAATCCCGCATAGCACTAGTTCGCACACGAGTCTAACATCAACTAACGTTATGGCTAACGTTAGACGTTTGGGCTGATATTCCAATATCCATAAGAGGGGACATAAATATGGCGTACCCGGCTTTTTCTAAAGCGCGGTCAATGGTCGGCGCCACGGCGCTCGTATGCTCGCTGGCCGCAGTCGCATCGACAGCCGCATTTGCGCAATCTGGCAAGACGATTACGGAGTGGGACCAGCAGACTAACGCGACGTCGAGCAAGGTGCTGCGGGATGCGGCAGATCGCTTCGAGAAGCAGAATCCCGGCTATAAGGTCGAAGACTCGCACGTCCTGAACGAGGCGTACAAGACCAAGCTGAAGGTGGCGTTCGGCGCAGGCGAGCCGCCTTGCGTGTTCGAGTCGTGGGGCGGCGGTCCGTTGCATGAATATGTGAAAGCCGGCCAGATTGTCGACCTGACGCCGTATCTCCAGAAAGATCCGGCTTATCGCGACCGATTCCTGCCGACCTCGTGGCATGCGGTCACGTTCGACAACAAGACGTATGGCGTAGCGGCGGAAAATGCATCCGCCGCCGTGATTTTCTATAACAAGGACCTGTTCAAGGAATACAACCTGAGCCCGCCGACGAATTGGGATCAGTTGATGCACGTCGTGCAGGTGCTGACCTCGCATGGTATTGCGCCGTTTGCGCTGAGCAACAAGAACAAGTGGACCGGTTCGATGTACTACATGTACCTCGTCGACCGGATCGGCGGGCCCGAAGTGTTCCGCAAGGCAGTGGATCGCGCGCCTGGCGGCAGCTTCGCGGATCCGGCCTTCGTTGAAGCCGGCAAGTACATTCAGGAACTCGTGAAGGCGGGTGCTTTCGCGAAGGGTTTCAACGGTCTCGACTACGACGTGGGCGCCTCGCGTCGCCTGCTGTATTCGGGGCGCGCCGCGATGGAATTGATGGGCGGCTGGGAAGCGTCGACGATCCAGAACGAGAATCCCGGCTTTGCAGGCAAACTCGACTTCTTCCCGTTCCCGAGCGTACCGGGCGGCAAGGGTGATCCGCGCGATGTGATCGGCACGGTCGGCGACGGCTTCATGAGCATCTCGACGGAGTGCAAGGACCCGCAGGCGGCGTTCAGGCTGATCCAGACGATGACTGACGATACGTCGATGCGGGGTCGCGTTCTCGACAAGAAAATTCCGCCGGTCAAGAACATCACCATTACGGATCCGTTCCTGAAGCGCCTGCAGGCGTTGATCGCCGACGCGCCGAACGTGCAGCTCTGGTACGACCAGGAGTTGCCGCCGAAGCTGGGCGAGCTGCACAAGGATACGTCGCAGGAGCTGTTCGGCCTGTCGATCACGCCTGAAGCCGCTGCGCAGCAAATGGAAGCCGCCGCGAAGGCGGGAAGCTAACCCGTAGTCCGAAGAGGAGCCCGGCCCGCGTCGTTTTTCGATGCGGGCTGGACACACGATCTGTGAATATTGCAATTTCCACTGCGCCCGCCGCGCGGGCGCGCATTTCGTCACAGTGGCTGGTTATCACCGTCTTTCTCGCCCCCGCGGTGGTGCTGCTGGCGATATTTCTGCTGTATCCGTTGCTCTCCAGTCTGCGGCTTTCGCTGGTCGACTGGACCGGGCTCGGTACGCATTCACGCTTCGTCGGGCTTGCCAACTGGGCGCATCTCGCGCAGGACACGGTTTTCTGGCGCTCCTTGTGGAACAACGTCATTCTCGCGCTCGCGTCGATCGTGATCGAGCTGCCCATCTCGCTGGCGCTGGCTGTGCTGCTGGAAAAGGCGGGGCGTGGCTCGCGCATTCTCAAGATTCTCTATTTCCTGCCGCTGCTGATGTCGAGCGTCGCGATCGGCGTGCTGTTCAAGAACATCTACGATCCGAACTTCGGACCGCTGAACGTCGCACTGCGCGCCATCGGCCTCGACATATTCGCGCAGGACTGGCTCGGCGACACGCGCTTCTCGCTCGCTTCGACGATTGCGGTGATCTGCTGGCAAAACGTGCCGTTCTACATGATCCTGTTTCTTGCCGGACTGTCGTCGCTGCCCGCGGAGTTGAACGAGGCGGCCCGCCTGGATGGCGCCTCCGAATGGACCATCTTCTGGCGCATCAAGCTGCCGCATCTGCAAGGCGCGATCCGCACCGCGGTGCTGCTGGCGGTGCTCGGCTCGCTGCGGTATTTCGATCTGATCTACGTGATGACGGGCGGTGGCCCGGAAGGCTCGTCCGAGCTGATGGCGACGTATATGTACCGGACCGTGTTCAGTTCTTTCCAGCTGGGCTACGGCAGCACGATCGGTTCCGCGATGTTCATCATCGTCTCGCTGGTTGCGGCCATCGCATTGCGCATGACGCGTCGTTACGAAACGGAAGTTTGAGCATGGCCACTGAAACAAATCGCCTTCATTTTCCCAGGATTCGCATCGGTGTGCCGTTGCTGGGCTTGATCTGGCTCGCCGTGACGACGTTGCCGTTCCTCTTCGTCGTGGTGACGAGTCTGAAGACACAGGAGGAAACGTTCTCCGCGCCGGTCTGGGCGCTGCCCTCCCATTTTTATTTCGGGAACTACTGGGCGGTACTGCACGGTCCCTACCTCACTTACTTTGGCAACAGTGTCTTTGTCGTCGGACTTTCGGTTCTGCTGATCGTGCTGTTGAGCGCCATGGCGGCCTATGTATTCGCCCGCTTGCGTTTTCGTTTGAACAAACTGCTGTTCGGGCTGGTGATCGCAGGGATGATCGTGCCGCTGCACGCAACGCTTGTGCCGATCTATCTGCTGACCCGCAACCTCGGACTGTACGACACCCAGTTCGCGCTGATCGGACCATATGTGGCGCTCAGCCTGCCGATCTCGATCTTCATCCTGACGGAGTTCATGCGCCAGATTCCGCATGAACTCGAGGAAGCCGCGCAGCTCGACGGCTGCGGTCCATTCAGGATTTTCTGGCGCATCTTTTTTCCGCTCTCCACGCCGGGGCTGGCCACAGTCGCGATCTACAACGGAATCGCGCTCTGGAACGAGTTCATTTTCGCGTACATGCTGACCTCGACTCCGCCGCACCGTACGCTGCCGCTTGCCGTGTGGGATTTCCAGGGGCAGTACTCGTCGAACATTCCGGCGATGCTGGCGGTCGTCACGATGACGTCGTTGCCGCTCATCGCGGCCTACGCATTCGGTCAGGAGCGTCTGATCAAGGGCATGATGGCCGGCTCCCTGAAGGGCTGACGGGCGGATGGCGAACCGGGTCCAGCCAGGCAGGGCAGGGTTGCGGCCCGCACTGCCGGCCGGATCAGTCGGGCTGAAGCGAACGCCCGGTAATTTAACTGCGAACACAACGAGCTATGGCAAGCATTACTCTGACTAAAGTACAGAAGGCGTACGAAGGCAATCCGCCGATTATTCGCGACGTCCATCTCGAGGTCGGCGAGAACGAGTTTTGTGTGTTTCTCGGGCCGTCGGGATGCGGGAAGTCGACGTTATTGCGCATGGTCGCCGGACTCGAATCGATCACCAGCGGCGAGCTGCGCATCGACGCTCAGCTGATGAACAACGTGCCGCCCGCGGAGCGCCGTGTCGCCATGGTGTTTCAGAACTACGCGCTGTATCCGCACATGAGCGTCTACGAGAACATGGCTTTCGGGTTGCGTCAGGCGAAAATCGACAAGGCGACGATCGACAGCAAGGTGCGCCGCACGGCTGCCGCGCTGCAACTGGACGGGCTGCTGGAGCGTCGTCCCGCTGCGTTGTCCGGGGGGCAGCGGCAGCGTGTGGCGATCGGCCGGGCGATCGTGCGCGAGCCGGGCGTGTTCCTGTTCGACGAGCCGTTGTCGAATCTCGACGCCGCGCTGCGCGTGCAGACCCGCACTGAGATTGCCCGCCTGCATCGGGAATTCCGCCAGGCAAGCGCGATTTACGTCACGCACGATCAGATCGAAGCCATGGCGCTGGCGGACAAGATCGTGCTGTTGCACGCCGGCGCGGAAATGGAGAAGCACGGCAGCATCGCGCAGATCGGTGCCCCGCTGGATCTGTATCACCGGCCCAAAAGCCGCTTCGTGGCGGGCTTTATCGGATCTCCGAGGATGAACTTCCTGCCGGGCGTCGTGACGACGATCGACGCCCGGGGTGTCGAGATCCAGCTGACGAGCGGTGAGCGCGTGCGGGCACAGGTCGATGGCCGCAATACGCGCCCTGGCATGCGGGTCACGCTGGGCATCCGGCCCGAACACCTGGGCCTGCCCTCCGGCCAGCCAGGTACTCAGACCATCCGTCGCGCGGTTCGCCTCGTGGAGCGGATGGGAGAGCACAGCTACATCCATATCGACGGTGGCAGCCGGGACGGCAACACGCTGATCGCCAAATTGCCTGGCGATGGGGGTGTGGCACGCGATGAACATATCGATCTTGCGCTGGCACCAGACGCATGCCATGTGTTCGACGAACAGGATTTCGCGCTGTCGCGTCTGCACTGATCCTGGCATTCCAGCTGAACGGGCCGCGCCGGACAGTCGGCGCTTCCAGCAGCGAAACGGCGCCGCCTCGTCACGCTATCGAGGTAGTGAATTTCCAGCCCTTCAGGTATTCGTTCAATTTAAAGGACTGCGAAGTTCAGAAAGGAATATCGAATGCAAGGCGGGGTTGCGGATGAAGCAGTGCCTTCCCTGCGTTTGTGATGAAAAGCGGATTTGCCGGCGCCATTTGCGCCCTGTATACCCGGATCATTTAAAGGAGTTTTAGATGTTGCTTCGCCAAAGTGAAGTTCCGCTCTACCGCGATCCCACCGCGGCTGTCGACGAGCGTGTTTCCGACTTGCTGGCGCGTATGACAGTGGACGAGAAAATTGCCCAGTTGCACGCCGCGTGGCTGAAGCTGTCGTCCGATGGCAATCACGAAGCGCGTACTGTGGATTTTGCGCATGGCGATGCCGGCATTACGGTGGAAACGATTCTTCAACACGGGCTGGGTCAGATCACGCGCCCGCTCGGCACGCATACGGTCGACCCGAAGGAAGGCGTGCGTGCGCTCAACGCGCTGCAGCGGCAGATGGTGGAGGATACGCGCCTCGGTATTCCCGTGATGTCTCACGAAGAATGCCTGGTCGGCCTGATGATCAAGGACGCCACGCTGTTCCCGTCGCCGCTGAACTATGCGGCCACGTGGAATCCGGGGCTTGTCGAACATGTGGGGCAGATCATCGGCGAGCAGGCGCGTTCGATCGGTTGTCATCAAGGGCTCGCGCCGGTGCTGGACGTGTCGCGCGATCCGCGCTGGGGCCGCACCGAGGAAACGCTCGGCGAGGACCCCTATCTGGTCGGCGTGCTCGCCTGTCACTACGTCAGGGGGCTGCAAGGGGAACGCCGCGACCTGCTCGCGACCCTCAAGCATTTCGTCGGACATTCGGCGAGCGAAGGCGGCCGCAATCACGCGCCCGTGCATGTCGGCCCGCGCGAACTCAACGACGTCTTCATGCTCCCGTTCGAGATGGCGGTCAAGCTGGCGAATGCCGGCTCCGTCATGCCTGCCTATCACGACATTGACGGTGTGCCCTGTCATGCGGACCGTACGTTGCTTCAGGAGACGTTGCGCGAGAAGTGGGGTTTCGACGGACTGGTTGTCGCCGACTACGCTGGCGTCGATCTGCTGTACGGTCACCATGCGGTCGCGCGCGACAGCGCGGCTGCCGCAGCGCTCGCGTTCAATGCCGGACTCGACGTCGAGTTGCCCGGACACGAGTGCGCGCTGCATCTGAAAGAAGCGCTGACGCGCGGCGAGATCAGCGAAGAAACGATCGACGCCGCTGTATCGCGCGTGCTGCGCACGAAGTTCCGTCTCGGCCTGTTCGAAAATCCGTATGCGGATCCGGAGCGAGTGGATGTGAAAAGCGAATCGGCGAGCGACGTCGCGTATCAGGTGGCGCTTGAATCGGCCGTGCTCCTGCGCAATGAAGGCGACGTGTTGCCGCTGGATGTCGAGGCGACGGCGAAGGTCGCGGTAATCGGGCCAACTGCCGACGATCCGCTGGCGTTGCTGGCCGGCTACAGTTTCCCGGTGCATCTGATCAACGCCGGCGAGCAGTCGGTCGCGTTGATCGGTACGCCGCTGCAGGCGCTGCGCGCACTACTTGGCGATCGACGCGTGATCCATGCGCGTGGCTGCGACATCATCGCGGAGCGCCGCGCGGGCGCGCCGGTGTTCCCCGGCGACGTGTCGCTGGATACCACGGCGCACGCCAGCCGCGACGAGCTGATCAGCGAGGACACCAGCGGTATTGCAGCGGCGGTTGACGCCGCACGGCAGGCAGGTGTTGCGATCGTCTTCGTCGGCGATCTGTCGGGGCTGTTCCAGTCCGGCACGGTAGGCGAGGGATCCGATACGGACAGCCTGGACCTGCCTGGCGTGCAGCAGGCCTTGCTCGCAGCGGTGGTCGACAGCGGTACGCCGACGGTCGTCGTGATGACGGGCGGACGTCCGTATAACCTGGGAGGCCTCGAGGACCGGATCGCGGCGCAGATCATGGCTTTCGCACCGGGCGAGCGCGGCGCGCAAGCGCTCGCCGATCTGCTGGTGGGCCGCGCGAACTTCACCGGCCGCCTGCCGTTGTCGGTGCCGAAAAGTGCCGGAGCAGTACCCTATACCTACAACCACCGGTTGAAGAGCGCGGGTACGCCGGTCGCTTACCATTTCGGTTGCCGCTACCCGTTTGGATTCGGACTCAGCTATACGCAGTTCCGTTACGGCAGTCTCGCGGTGGCGCGACGCGAAGTCCCGATTGCCGACGGGACGATCGAACTCAGCTTCGTGGTCGAGAACATCGGCTCGCGCGAAGGCAGCGAGATCGTGCAGATCTATGTGCGGGACCGGCTGGCATCATCGGCACGACCGGTACGCGAATTGAAGGCTTTTGCCCGGGTGCCGCTAGCGGCGGGCGCTTCTGCGCGGGTTCGCGTGAAGATGCCCGTCGATATGCTCAATTTCACCGATGGACGCGGCGAGCGTATCGTCGAGCCAGGCGACTTCGACCTGATGGTCGGAAGCTCGAGTCGCGACCTTCATCTGGGCGACGTGGTGACTGTCACCGGTGGCGCGGCGAGAACACTCGAACGCGAATGGCGTATGGTGAGCGAGGTCGACGTACTGCGGTAACCCGCATGATGGGGCGCGCCAGCCGGGGCGGCTGGGCGCCATGGATTTGTTGTCGTACCCGTAACAAGTGGAATATTCGATGTCGTACGCAATCTATCCCAGCCTTTCAGGCAAAACGGTTGTCGTCACCGGTGGTGGCAGCGGTATTGGCGCCGCGATGACCGAGGCATTCGCACGGCAGGGTGCGCGGGTCTTTTTTCTCGACGTGGCGGAAGGCGATTCGCTTGCGTTGCAGGAATCACTGAGCGATGCCGTCCATCCGCCCGTGTTCCGCCGATGCGATCTGCGCAGTGTCGAGGCGATCCAGAGCACCTTCGCCGGGATCGCCGATATTGCCGGGCCGGTCGAGGTTCTCGTCAACAACGCAGGCAATGACGACCGGCACGAACTGGGCACTGTCACGTCGAGCTACTGGGACGCGTGCATCGCCGTGAACCTGAAGCACCAGTTCTTTTGCGCTCAGGCCGTAGCGGCCGGCATGCGCAAGCTCGAACGCGGCGTGATCCTGAATCTTGGCTCGGTGTCGTGGCATCTGGCGTTGCCGAACCTGGCTATCTACATGAGCGCGAAGGCCGGTATCGAGGGACTTACCCGTGGACTCGCGCGCGAACTCGGGGACGCCGGCATCCGCGTGAACAGCATTATCCCGGGCGCGGTTCGGACCCCGCGTCAGATGCAGCTCTGGCAGTCACCCGAGAGCGAAGCGAAGGTCGTCGCGAGCCAATGTCTGCGCCTGCGTATCGAGCCCGGGCACGTCGCCCGCATGGCCTTGTTCCTCGCGTCCGACGATGCGTCGCGCTGCTCCGGTCGGGACTATTTCGTCGATGCAGGGTGGTACGGAGAATGAATTTCCGCATCCCTGTCTGCGTATGGCCGGTCGGTGCCGAACTGGGGGAAGGCCCGGTGTGGCAGGTCACGGAGAACGCTGTCTATTTCGTCGATATCAAGGGTCGCCATATCCATCGTCTGACCATCGCCACGGGTCAGACGCAGACATGGAGCGCGCCCGATCAGGTCGGCTTTGTCGCACCGCTTGCGGATCGTACTTTTGTCTGCGGGTTGCCGGACGGTCTGTATCGCTTCGATGCCGGCAGCGGGCAATTCGGCAAGCTCAAGGACGTCGAGGCGCATCTGCCGGGCAACCGGCTCAACGATGGCTTTGTCGATGCCAGCGGGCACCTGTGGTTTGGATCGATGGACGACGGCGAGGAGCAGCCAGACGGCACCCTTTATCGCGTCAGTGACGACGGCGAAGTGGTGGCTCGGGACGACGACTATGTGATCACGAACGGACCGGCAATGAGCCCGGACGGACGCACGCTCTATCACGGCGACACCGTGCGGCGCGTGGTGTATGCCTTCGACGTGAGCGAAGACGGCGCGTTGTCGCGCAAACGCATCTTCGCCACTATTTCCGGCGACGGATACCCGGATGGAATGGCGGTCGATGCGCACGGATTCGTGTGGATCGCACTTTTCGGCGGATGGCGTATCGAACGGTACTCGCCTCTTGGCGAGCTTGTGGAGCAGGTACCTTTTCCCTGCGCTAACGTGACGAAGCTGGCTTTCGGTGGAGACGACCTGCAGACTGTTTATGTCTCGACGGCATGGAAGGGACTGTCGTCGGCGGAGCGCGAGCGGCAGCCGCATGCCGGTGGCCTGTTTTCGTTTCGCTCGCCGGTGCCCGGCCAACCCCAGACGCGATGTAAATGGGGTTTCTCGCAATGATTTCAGACGGTTCAACCATCCCGATGACAGAGAGGTAAACAACATGTCAGCATCCACACCTCGCAGGCTGAGAAGCCAGGAATGGTTCGACGACCCGTCGCACGCGGACATGACGGCGCTCTACGTCGAGCGTTTCATGAACTACGGCCTGACGCGCGAAGAGCTTCAGTCGGGCCGTCCCATCATCGGCATCGCGCAGACGGGCAGCGACCTCGCGCCTTGCAACCGGCACCATATCGAGCTCGCCGAACGTACAAAAGCAGGCATTCGCGACGCGGGCGGTATTCCGATGGAATTTCCGGTTCACCCGCTCGCCGAGCAGAGCCGCCGGCCGACCGCCGCGCTCGACCGCAATCTCGCATACCTCGGTCTGGTCGAAATTCTGCACGGCTTTCCGCTCGATGGCGTCGTATTGACCACGGGCTGTGACAAGACCACGCCCGCCTGTCTGATGGCCGCGGCCACCGTCGACATGCCCGCCATCGTTCTGTCGGGCGGTCCGATGCTCGACGGCTGGCACGAGGGCAAGCGCGTGGGTTCGGGGACCGTCATCTGGCATGCCCGTAATCTGCTTGCCACCGGGGAAATCGACTACGAAGGCTTCATGCAGCTGACGACTGCGTCGTCGCCCTCGATCGGCCACTGCAACACGATGGGCACGGCGCTCTCGATGAACAGTCTGGCCGAGGCGCTCGGCATGTCGCTGCCCGGCTGCGCGAGCATTCCCGCGGCGTATCGGGAACGCGGCCAGATGGCTTACGCCACGGGCAAACGCATCGTCGACCTCGTGCGCGAAGATGTGCGTCCGTCGCGCATCATGACGAAGGCGGCGTTCGAAAACGCCATCGTGGTGGCCTCCGCGCTGGGTGCGTCGAGCAACTGCCCGCCCCATCTGATCGCGATTGCACGGCACATGGGCGTCGAACTGAGTCTTGACGACTGGCAGCGCGTGGGCGAGCAGGTGCCGCTGATCGTGAACTGCATGCCCGCGGGCGAATATCTCGGCGAGAGTTTTCACCGCGCGGGCGGCGTGCCCGCCGTCTTGCACGAGCTGATCCAGGCGCAACTCGTACACGGTGAATGTCTGACCGTGTCGGGTCGTACCATCGGCGAGATCGCAGCGGATGCGTCTCCTGCCGATCGCGACGTCATCAAGACAACTGAAGATCCGCTCAAGCACGGCGCAGGCTTCATCGTGCTGTCGGGCAATTTCTTCGACATCGCGATCATGAAGATGTCGGTGGTCGGCGATGCTTTCCGGCAGACCTATCTGAGCGAGCCCGGCTCGGAAAATACCTTTGAGGCGCGGGCAATCGTCTTTGATGGCCCTGAGGACTATCACGCACGTATCAATGATCCGTCGCTTGAGATCGATCAGCGTTGCATCCTGGTGATTCGCGGCGCAGGTACCGTGGGCTATCCGGGGAGTGCCGAGGTGGTGAACATGGCGCCGCCGGCAGAACTCGTGCGGCAGGGTATTACGTCCTTGCCGACGCTCGGCGACGGACGGCAAAGCGGTACCTCCGCGAGCCCGTCGATTCTCAACATGTCGCCCGAGGCGGCGGTTGGCGGCGGACTGTCGCTGTTACGCACGAACGACCGCATTCGCGTGGATCTGAATTCGCGCAGCGTGAACGTGCTGGTCGACGAGGACGAACTCGCGCGGCGCCGTGAGACGGCTACCTTCACGATTCCGCCGGCGCAGACACCGTGGCAGGAGCTGTACCGCCAGACGGTTGGCCAGCTTTCGACCGGCGGCTGTCTCGAGCCGGCGACGCTCTATCTCAAGGTGATTGCCGAGCGTGGCAATCCGAGGCATTCGCACTGACGTGCCGGTTGCGAGACCGGGCTCCATGTTCACATCGAGTCCGGTCCCGCAGGTCTTCCAACCTTCCCGAAGATATTTATTCCCATGTCCGCAACTACTCAATCCAGTTTCCTCCCGGACGACATCGACCAGGCGCTGCTTGTGGGGCGCGTATGGCGCAAGACGGACCAGCATGAAGGCCCGTGTGTCGTTGTCGTGCGTCACGGCGAGGTGTTCGACATCACCGCGACCGTGCCGACGACTGCTGACCTGTTCGATCGGGAGAACCCCGCACAGGTCGCGCGTACAGCAACGGGCGTCCCGCTTGGCACAGTGGCGGAGCTCATCGCTTCCAGCCTTCCTGGCGTGGCCGGGCCCGCCGTGCGACTGCTCGCGCCGTGTGACGTTCAGGCCATCAAGGCGTGCGGTGTCACGTTCGCCGTGAGTTTGATCGAGCGCGTCATCGAGGAACAGGCGGGCGGTGATCCGGCGAAGGCGAAGGCCGTCCGCGAGACCATCGCTTCGATAATCGGCACGGACCTCTCGAAAATCGAGCCGGGCTCGGACGCTGCCATGAAGCTGAAGGCCGAACTGGAACGACGCGGTGCGTGGTCGCAATACATGGAAGTGGGCATCGGCCCCGATGCGGAAGTGTTCTCGAAGTCGCAGCCCATGTCGGCGGTCGGTTTCGGGGCTGATGTGGGACTGCTCGCTGCTTCGACCTGGAACAATCCGGAACCGGAAATCGTACTGGCTGTGAATAGTCGAGGCGGCATCGTCGGCGCGACGCTCGGCAACGACGTCAACCTGCGCGATATCGAAGGCCGCTCGGCGCTCCTGCTGGGTAAGTGCAAGGACAACAACGGCTCATGCGCCATCGGCCCGTTCGTGCGCCTCTTTGACGAAACCTTCTCGCTCGACTCGGTGCGCACGGCCAGTGTCGCGCTGCGGGTGGAGGGCGCCGACGACAGTTTTGTGCTCGAGGGCGTGAGCCACATGAGCGAAATCAGCCGCGACCCGGCGAACCTCGTCGAGCAGACGTGGGGACGGCATCACCAGTATCCGGACGGCTTCATGCTGTTCCTTGGCACGATGTTCTCGCCGATCAAGGACCGTGACGCACCCGGCGCAGGGTTCACGCATCACCTGGGGGATCGGGTGACGATTTCGACGCCGCAACTGGGTGCGCTGATTAACACGGTCCGCCTGAGCACTGAAATCGAACCGTGGACGTTCGGTGTGCGTGCGCTGTATCGGAATCTGGCCGCTCGCGGTTTGCTTGTCGCCGCTTGAGCAGTCAGGATTGTCACGTGCCGTTTGGCGGTCGCAAGGGTTCGAGTTACGTCCGCGCGGGCAACGCGGGCTGTGCCCGTTCAGGCGAAGCCGCCGGGAACCTGGGGCGCAGGTTCTGATATATAAAACAAACTCGCGATCGCCAGATAGCGATCGCGAGTCAGTGATTCAACGCGGCTGGACGCAACGAGCGCACGCGTTCCGGCCAAAAACAGCTTCCTGGCCTGACGAAGCTTACTGGGCTACTGCTGCAGGACCGTGTTGCGACGAACCGCTCGCAACGCCGCCCACAGCGCTGTTCTGCGCGGCAACACGAGCTTCAGCAGCCTGGATGTTCCCCGGATATTCATTCGGGTTCGAGCGAACCGGGTTGTAGCCCGCCTTTTCGATTTGAACCAGCTGTTCGCGCACTTCCGCACGGGTCAAGGGTTGGTTCGACTGGGCGAAAACGGCAACCGGAGCAGTAAGGGTGGCGGCAACAACGACAGCGTGAATGAGCGACTTCATGATTACGACCTCCAGAGATTGTCTTATTGGGCTGCAAGCATCTTTATTTGCAGCAGTGAGGACAGTGTAAGAGGCGATGAAATAAGGGTAAATACCTAATTCTGAAATCACTGTTTCTAAAAACAGGACAATCGGGGTAAGAGCAGCGGTTGTGGCACCGACTTTTCTGCGCATCACGCACCGGTGCCTGCTGTTGCTGCAGCCGAACTAGCTGTACCTTCACGCCGAATTCGTACGGTGTACGGGCTTTATCCTTGTTCTGCGTCAACTATTGCTTAAATGGTCAATTACGGACGCAGCGAAACCCCGCATACACGTATTGATAACGCGGCTGGAACCAGTTGCGGAACGTCGGGCGCAACATGCATGCCGCGGTGCGCGCCGAGCCGCCCTTGAGCACGTAATGCTGGCCGTCGAAAAAGTTCGCCGAATAGCCGAGGTAAAACGGAAACGCGTCGAAACCCGGTAGTGCATCGAACACGGTCGACGTCCATTCCCAGCCGTTGCCGAACTGCCCGACCACGCCGAACGCGCTGACGTTATCCGGATGCGCGTGGACGTTCTGCGGATCCCAGCTACGAAAATCGAAATTGCCCGATGCCGCGTGTGGCGCGCCGTGCGCCGCGCGCTGCCACTGCGCTTCGGTAGGCAGGGCCTTGCCGGCCCAGCGCGCGTATGCGCTGGCTTCGGCGTGGCTCACATAAACCGGCCAGGTTTCGGGCAGGGCGATGTCGTCGAACATCGTGCGCAGTTTCCACGCCTGCTCGCCGTTCTGCGTCGCCAGCGACCAGCCTGCAGGATGCTCGATATGTTCGGCTTCCCGCCATGCCCAGTCCTTGTCGGTCCACAGCGACGGGTCGCGATAACCGCCCGCTTCGACGAACGCGCGATACGCACCGTTCGTCACCATATGACGGTCGATCTCGAACGCCGGCACATCGACATGCAACGCGCCGAATTCGTTGTCCCAGCCGAAAGCGCCATCCTCGCGCACCATGCCGAGCACGGTCGGGCCCGCGGGCACGCTGACCATGCCGTCATCGGGCTGGCTGGTCTGGGGTTCGGTGATGGACAATCGCGGCGCGACTTTCTGTTCGAAAGGCAACTGGTGCAGCATGTACGCGAGCGTTTCGGCATGCATCAGCCGATGTTCGATCGCGACGTGCAACAACTGTTCGGCCGAAGCGGTGCGCATGCCTTCGCGCACGAGTTCAAGCGTGGCGAGTTTCTGGTCGATCTGCGCGCGCGCTTCCGCGGCGTATTCGTTGACCACTTCGAGCGACGGCCAGTCAGACGGCGCGTCAGTCGGCAAGTCGCTGTCGACCGGATCGATGCCGAAGGCGAACAACTGGTCCAGTTCAGGGCTGAGCGCGGGAAGGTCGAACAGACGCCGGTCGAACAGGTTCCGGTCGAATGCTTCGAGATGGCCGATATAGAACACGATCCGGTGCCGTTCGCGGATCGGACGCTCGTAAAGAAATTCAGGTTTAACGACGGCAAACAACGCGTCTGTGACGCTGCGGGCTTCGATAAGACGATGGATGAGCGGGTGCTGCAAGGCGGGTTCGCGATTCATTGCACCGGGTCTCCTGGTAGGGGACAGTCTGAAACTGTACCTGCTTGCAGAAGGCATGCCAAGGCTAAATGTATCGCAATCAGGTGGCCGGCTTGACGCCATGCCAGCGTGGCGCGCGGCCACGCGCCGGAGAATTACGGTGCGGGCCGGCAGCGGTGGCTTTATAACTGACGCAAACCGTCGAAATCGACGATGCGGATGAATTTGCCCTGCGTGTCGATCAGACCACGCTTTTGAAATCTTGACAGCGTACGGCTGACCGTTTCAAGCGTGATGCCGAGGTAGCTACCCATTTCCTCACGCGTCATGCGCAGGTTGAATTCGTTCGACGAATAGCCGCGTTGCGTGTTGCGCCCTGAGATATCCAGCAGGAACGCGGAGACGCGTTCGTCGGCGCTCTGTGAGCCGAGCACCATCATCTGCCTGGCCTCGCTCACGATCTGCTCGCCCATCAGTTTGTGCAGGCGGTCCTGCATCGTGCCGATTTCGCGGCACAGACGCTTCAACGCAGGATAGGGCACGATGCACACGGAACTGTCCTCAAGCGCGATCGCGCTGCATGCGTGCAGATCGGTACTGATGCCGTCGAGGCCGAGCGGTTCGCCCGCGAGTTTCAGCCCGGTCACCTGTTCGCGGCCGAGGCGATGCGACATCACCGTTTTCAGCGCACCCGACCGGACGGCGTACAGGTTGTCGAACGGGTCGCCGGTGCGAAAGAGCACCTCGCCGCGCCGCACGGTGCGCGCGTTGCAGATGAGCGCTTCAAGTTTCGGCAGGTCTTCGGCGCACAGGCCCTGCGGCATGCAGAGTTGTCGCATCGCGCAGGTCGAGCAGCGGGCGACATCGCGCCGCGTACGTACGGGCGCGATGGCCCGGACAGGTCGCTGTGCGACAGACGGGGAAAGCGCGATGGGATTGAGCATGATCGGTTAGCCCGGAAAGTAATGTTGCGCTGATTGTCCCACCGGCCTTTGCGCGACCTGAGTGACAAAAGGACGCGCGGTCATGTGAGAGTTGTGTCTTGAAAAGATAAGCAGCTCCGCTGCACAAGGATCTGCACGCCATGCGCAATGACCCGGGGGGAAAGGAGCGACGCACGTGGACCAGACATCACCAGATATGCGCTGAATCAAACGTCGGCTTAAATAATCGCTGAAAAGCGTCGACACTGCCTTGATGTAAATCAAGTCGTCAGGTCATTTGTCCTGGTTGGGAGAGAGGGGAGAATCAAGACCTGGCAAGGCTTTTCGCTGACAAAAGGCTTGCCGTCAATCAGAATCAGACCGGTAATTTGTCCAGTTTGCCTTACAATCATGCTCTATTCAGACAAGCTGCGACATCGACGATGAACGAGCGCAAATCCCTCGGTCTGCCCGACAAGATCTACGGCGATATCCTGAACCAGATTCTGGAAGGCGAGTACAAGGAGGGCGAGCGGCTGCCTACCGAGCACGCGCTGGCCGAGCGTTTTGAAACGTCGCGCCCGACAGTGCGTGAAGCGCTGGCCCGTCTGCGCGCCGACGGGATCATCGTGACGCGCCACGGTTCGGGTACCACGGTCGCGCGCCGTCCCGATCCGGACGTGCGCCGCTTCGCGCCGCTCGAAACGCTGTCCGATATCCGTCGCTGCTATGAATTTCGCATCGTCACCGAAGCAGGCGCGGCGGCGCTCGCCGCACAGCAGGCCGACAGCGACGATGTCGCCGCCATCCAGCACGCGTGGGACGAGCTCGAACGCATCATCGAAACGCAGGGCATCGGCGCGCGCGACGATTTCTCGTTTCATCTGGCCGTGGCGCGGGCGTCGAAGAACCAGTTTTTCATCACCGTGATGTCGTTCATCGAAGAGCAGATCGTGTTCAGCATGAACCTCTCGCGCAACCTGTCGCTCGTGAAGACGGTGGAGCGGCAGCGTCTCGTGCAGCGCGAGCATCTGGCCGTGCTGGAAGCGATCCGCAGCAAGGATTCCGCCGCCGCGGGGCAGGCCATGCGCGCCCATCTCGAAAACGCGCTCGACCGGATGTTCGGTTCGTAACCGCCGCGCGAACCGGACCGGCGTTAGCCTGAATCCGGCTCGAACCCGGCGGCGTGAACCGGCAATCCCTCAGGCCGCCACGGCCATCGGACCAAACAGCGCGGCCCGCGTCTGCGGACTGACCGCGATCTCCAGCGCCACCGCATTTTCGACGCCGATGCGCAGCGGCGACCCGAGCCGTCGCAGTTCGATACCGGTTTTGCGCAGCAGCCGCTCGATGGGCGTTGTCGTCACGGTCACGTAGCGCGTGATGCCCATCTGGTCGGCGAAGGTCACCAGTTCGTGGATCGCGTGCATCGTCAGATCGGCGAAGCCAAACGTTTGCTCCTCGCCGCCGGTATCGACGACAAAACGGCTCAGTTCCCAGATATGCCGGCCGACCGGCGCCGCATCGCCATGCAGCAGTTGCGGGAACGTGTCCTTCAGCATGTTCGGCCCTTCGGTCGGCATCAGGCGCCAGCAGCCACGCACGGCGCCCGCCTTGTCCTGGATGAGCATGTAATGCGGCCCGAGTGCGTCGTAGCCGTCGATCTCCATGCCGGCGATGGTCGGGATATCCCACCCGAGCCGCCCGTGAAACACACGGGCGCGCAGCCGGTACATTGCGTTGATGTGATCGTTGTCGAATTCCTGACGCAGGCCAATCCGGATTGCTGCTTGCATGTCGTTCTCCCTCACGTGTTGGTGAACCAATACGCATGGAAACTTATGCATTTCGGGTAGAAATTCCACCTACCCACCTGGATAGGTGTGCCCGGTTCCGGAGTCCGTGGAGAATCGATTTATCGATCCCGGCGATAGCCAGTCAACCAGGCGGACATCATGGAACTACTTGAAAATTATTGGCAACCGGCACGTCGCGTGAGCACTCCGGAGCGAGTGCTGGAGCCAGCGTCGCCCGTGGACCGCGTGTTCATCATCGCGTTCCGCAAAAAGAAGAAAGAGAGTCAGCGGCGCTTCTGGGCACGCTTTGGCGTCACGCAGTCGCGTGGCAGCCGCTTCGAATCCGGCTCGGAAATTCCGGCGCCGGTGGCGATCCTGCTTGGACTTTATTTCACCAGGGCCATCTCTGACAGCGATCTCGGCCGGGCGGAGCGTGCGTTGCACGACAGGGCCTTCGACGCCGTCAGTCAGGATCAATGACGCCGAGTTGCGTTGCGATGACCGCGGCCGCGCGCCGCGAGTTCACACCGAACTTCGCGCGAATGTTTTTCATGTGAAAGTTCACGACTGCTTCCGAGCAGTTCAGGATGTGTGAAATCTCCCACGTGGACTTGCCGCGCGCAGTCCACTTCAAACATTCGCGTTCACGCGGCGTGAGCCTCGGAATCAGTTCCTGCGTATGCGCGCTCACGTAACGCTGGCTTGTATCGATCACCAGATCGCGCAGCAACACCAGATTCGGTAGCGCGACGTCCACATGCCGCCAGAATGCATCGCCTGGCATGCTGTCGTTCACGAAGCACAGCATGCCTGCTTCCTGTCGCGGCCCGTGGACCGGCAGCGTGACGCCGGCGCGCAACCCGTACGCGCGGGCTTCCTCATACATCGATTGCTGCGGTTCGGTCGTGAAGATCTCGGGCGACCACACGAGCGGCGAGGCGCGCGTCGCGCAGTGCGAGACGGTGGGATCGATGTGCATGAGGCCCTGCTCGTCGTAGGCGCGCCGCCAGGACACGGGGTATGTGCTGCGCACGTACGCGTCCTCCAGACGGAGGGTCGGGCGTGGCAGCATCGCCAGCAGAACCTGGTTGAAGCCCCATCCGTCGGCGAGACGGGTAATGGCGTCGAACCATGCGGTTTCATCAGGGGCCTCGAGCAACGGTGACATCTGCTCGATGAAATGTAGTGACACGGACGGCTCCCCTCGGATCGCGGCAGGCCAGGCCGCTAATAAAGACGACGCGAATACCTGGTTTGCGCCTGTCTGCTTCACTAATCTATCACCATTTTTTTATTCTGCCCGGCAATTCGTATGAACATTATGCCAATCAAAAGCGGCGAGTTGAGTTGATTTTTTGCGTTTTGCCGCGCCCCCACCGGCGGGCGTCCCCGTCGATGGGCCCTTGTGCGTTATATGGATTGAAACCTGGCCGGATAACGTCGGCATTTTGAATCAACATTAATCCCTGCCCGGATTGATATGAGGCTGAAAAACCCTTCTGGCGTAATTGACAAAAACACGGACCTGCCGCGCCGAAAAACATCTACGCATTCAGATACGCAGGATCTTGTTGTCATACGAGAATGGGGCACCCAAACAGCATGAGCACAACTGAAAGAGCCTGATTTTCGACAAAAATAGCCAAAAACCCGGCCGTTATGCTGCGTTGCGATGCGAATGGCGTCGATGCATCACATGCATGGCAACCGAAAATTTGTTTGACAACATTTGCCGCGCGATGCTACCGTGAAGATCAATCATCGAATTGATCCGTCTGCCGAGGTGCCATGAACGTCTCTCCGATTTCCGGCAGTGAGTTCGCTGCCAGCGTGATGGCGGTGCCGCCGCTCGCCCGCCGCGCCGATTATTCGCTCGACGCCGCGGAGAACCAGAAGCTCATTCGGCACATCGAGGCCGGCGGCGTGCGCACGCTGCTTTATGGCGGCAACGCGAACCTGTATCACGTCGCGGTCAGCGAATATCGCGATCTGCTCGATCTGCTCGCCGCGAGCGCCGCTCCCGAAACGCGCGTGATTCCGGCCATCGGCCCCGATTACGGCAAGATGCTCGATCAGGCGCGCATCCTCGCGCAGACGAACTACCGCACCGCGATGGTCCTGCCGCTCGCCGGCTTTACCACGTCTGGGGGCGTCGAAGAAGGCCTCGCGCGCGTCGTCGACGTGGCGGGCATGCCGCTTACGCTCTATATCAAGAACGAGAACTACGTCGATGTCGATGCGCTCGCGCGTCTCGTCGATCGCGGCACGCTGGTCGCCGTCAAATACGCAATCGTTCGCGATAACCCGGCCGACGATGTCTACCTGAAGCGCCTCCTCGAAAGCGTGAACCCGGCGAAGGTGATCTCGGGCATGGGCGAGCGTCCCGCGCTCGTGCACGTGCGCGACTTCGGTCTCGCTGCATGGACGACCGGTTCGGGCTGCATCGCGCCGCACGCGGTCATGGCGCTTCTGCGCGCCGCGAAAGAAGGCCGCACGGACGAAGCGCAGCGCATCCGCGACGCGTTCATGCCGCTCGAAACGCTGCGCGACGACATCTCGCTGATCCGTGTGCTGCACGATGCAGTGACGTTTTCGAAGATCGCCGATATGGGCGCGATTTTGCCGCTACTCAGTTCGACGCCGGTCGAGGATCATGCGAAGATCGCGGCTGCAACCGAAGCGCTCCTCACGTTCGAGCGTCAGAACGCCGCCAGGCCGGAGCAGGGCTGACAGCGCTTCTCACTATCTGATTTTCGCTGCGCGGTGAATGCAGGCCGACGCCCGCAGCGCCCAACTGGAGTTTCAAGATGCAGATCACAGGAGAGATGCTCGTTGGCGCATCCGCCGTGCGCGGCGCCGAGGGCACGCTGCGCGCGTTCGACCCGGTCCGCAATGCGGAAATCGAGCCGGTTTTCGGTGCGGGCAGTGCGGCCGACGTCGACCGGGCATGTGAACTTGCCGCGCTCGCGTTCGATCCGTATCGCGGCGCGCCGCTTGAAACGCGTGCGCGCTTTCTCGAAGCGATTGCCAGCAACATCGTCGCGCTGGGCGATGAACTGATCGAGCGCGCGCACATCGAAACGGCGCTGCCGAAAGCGCGTATCGAAGGGGAACGCGGGCGCACCGTGGGTCAGTTGAAGCTCTTTGCCTCGCTCGTGCGCGAAGGCCGCTGGCTGGGCGCGACGATCGATTCCGCCATGCCGGATCGCAAGCCCCTGCCGCGTTCCGATCTGCGTCTGCGGAAAATTCCGGTTGGGCCTGTCGCCGTGTTCGGCGCAAGCAACTTTCCGCTCGCGTTTTCAGTTGCCGGCGGCGATACGGCCTCGGCGCTCGCGGCGGGTTGTCCGGTCGTCGTGAAGGCGCATCCGGCGCATCTCGGTACGTCGGAACTGGTCGGTCGCGCGATCCAGAAAGCGGTCGCTGAAACCGGTCTGCCGGAGGGCGTGTTTTCGCTGATCGTCGGCGCGGGCAACGCGGTGGGCGAGGCGCTTGTCGCGCATCCGGCGATCAGGTCGGTCGGCTTCACAGGATCGCGGCGCGGCGGGCTTGCGCTGGTCGACATCGCGTCGAAGCGTCGCGAGCCGATTCCCGTGTTCGCCGAAATGAGCAGCGTCAATCCGTTCTTCGTGCTGCCTGGCGCGCTTGCCAAACGCGGCGAAGCGATCGCTTCGGCATTCGTGGATTCCGTGACGCTCGGCGTCGGCCAGTTCTGCACGAACCCCGGGCTCGTGATCATGCTGGAAGGCCCGCATACGCAGACGTTCATCGACACCGCCGCGCAGGCGCTCGCAAAGAAAGAAGCACAGACCATGCTCTCGCCGGGCATCGCTTCGGCGTACCAGTCCGCCGTCGAGCGGCGCGCGCAGGCCAGCGGCGTGCAGAGCGTCGCGCAGGGCACGCAGTCGGGCGCCGCGTGTCCGGCGATGCCCGCGCTTTTCCTGACGCAGGCCGCGCAGTTTCTCGCCACGGCCGAGCTCGAAGATGAAATCTTCGGACCGACTTCGCTGATCGTCACGTGCCGCGATGTGGACGAAATGATCAAGGTGGCCGGTTATCTCGAAGGCCAGCTCACGGCGACGCTGCAACTCGAACCGGACGATTACGCGCTCGCGCGCAAACTGCTGCCGACGCTCGAACGAAAGGCCGGCCGCATTCTTGCGAACGGCTTCCCGACGGGCGTCGAGGTGTCGCATGCGATGGTGCATGGCGGACCGTTCCCGGCCACGTCGGACGCGCGCGCGACGTCGGTTGGCGCGACCGCGATCGATCGCTTCCTGCGGCCCGTGTGCTATCAGGATCTGCCGGCGGAATTGTTGCCTGAAGCGCTGCACGACGACAATCCGCTGAAGCTGTGGCGTCTGCTCGATGGTGAGCTGGGCAAGCATTGAACGGCTGTTAAGCTTCTAGAGCGTCACGCCGCCGCATAGCCAGCCGCGCGGCGTGATCCGCCTGAGGCGGCCATGATCCTCTCTGACCTGACATCATCGCGAGGGCCATGACGCGCCGCATGCGGGCGCCGTTCGCCGTATCCGGTACAACCGCAAGGAGTCTCATGACAGACAACAGCCGTCGCTATCCCGATCCCGCCATCCGCGTTCTCGACCATCGCTTTAACGCGCTGCGTATCGCGTCCGCCTCGGTCGAATGTCTGTATCAAGGCGCGCGCTGGTCCGAGGGCCCGGTGTGGTTCGGCGACGGGCGCTATCTGCTGTGGAGCGACATTCCGAACAACCGCATCCTGCGCTGGGACGAAGAGACCGGCGCGGTGACGCCATTCCGTCAGCCGTCGAATAATGCGAACGGCCATACGCGCGATCGCGAAGGACGTCTCGTCAGTTGCGAGCATCTGACGAGACGCATCACGCGTACCGAATATGACGGCACGATCACGGTCCTTGCCGATCGCTACCTCGGCAAACGCCTGAATTCGCCGAACGATCTCGTTGTGAAGTCGGACGGCTCGATCTGGTTCACCGATCCGAGCTTCGGCATCGACGGTTTCTACGAAGGCGAAAAGTCCGAGGCCGAATTGCCGCAGTGCGTGTATCGCATCGACGGGCAGACGGGCGAGATCACGCTCGTCGCCGACGATATCGAAGGCCCGAACGGTCTCGCGTTCTCCCCCGATGAATCGCGGCTGTATGTGGTCGCGTCGCGTGAGTCGCCGCGCACGATCCGCGTGTTCGACGTCGCCGCCGACGGCCGCACGCTTGAGAACAACCGCATCTTGATCGACGCGGCTGCCGGTACGCCGGATGGCTTTCGAGTCGATATTCACGGCAACCTCTGGTGCGGTTGGGGCATGGGCACGGAAGAACTCGACGGCGTGCGTGTATTTACCCCGCACGGCGAAGCGATTGGCCATATCGCGTTGCCGGAGCGTTGCGCGAACGTGTGCTTCGGCGGGCGGCATCGCAACCGGCTTTTCATGGCGGCGAGCCACGGGCTCTATTCGTTGTATGTGAACACGCAGGGCGTCAAAGGCGGTTGAGCATGCCCAATTCGCTGCGCGAAGTTGCCTGACAAGTATCGGGCTAAACCCGTAGAGCGGCGCGCTCCCGCGGACGTGAATATGGCATCGGATCGTTTTCTGCAAAGGGATTGATGGAGATTGCGCCGTGCGCCGCGGCGCAATCGGTCATTGATGATTTGCTTGACGTCAGATGTGCGCGTTGGCAATGTTCGATAACGCGGGACGTGTACCGTCGGCAGCGCACCTGAACCGGCGGACTTCCATACCAAAGAAGCGAGGAGATACGATGACTTTATCTGGCAGGTTGTCTGTAAGGGTGGCGGTGGTCTGTGTAGCGGTCGGCGCGGCATTCGCGCCCGCGGCGCGCGCGGCGGATCCGGTGACATTGAACATCGTGGACGTAGCGGGGGATCTGCAACTGACGCAAAAGGGCTTCGAGGCGTTCAAGGCGAAGTACCCGAACCTGGTTTCGAACATCACGTTCACCAATGCGCCCGCGCCGCAGCTGCCGGGCAAGATCAAGGCGATGCAGGCCGCAGGGCGCTCCGATATCGACCTCGTGCTGACGGGCACCGACGCGCTGGCGGCCGGCATCGAGCAGAACCTGTGGGAGAAGCTGCTGCCCGATCATGCGGCGGTGT
Organism: Paraburkholderia gardini; assembly: GCF_907164545.1. NCBI lineage: Bacteria > Pseudomonadati > Pseudomonadota > Betaproteobacteria > Burkholderiales > Burkholderiaceae > Paraburkholderia > Paraburkholderia gardini. Next base: position 120,784 of record NZ_CAJQZB010000013.1, read on the forward strand.
TCCCGGGCGTGCTCGACAACTACGCACCGGGCCCGCGCAAGATGCAGGACCTGGCACAGGGCTACGGACTCGAAGTGGCGTACATGCCGGCCGGGCCGCTGCTCGAATACAACCCGGCCAAAGTCACCGATCCGCCGAAGACGCCTGAGCAGCTGCTGCAGTGGTGCAAGGCGCACCCGAACAAGCTGATCTACGCGCGTCCGGCCAACTCCGGCCCGGGCCGTACGTTCCTGATGGGTCTGCCGTATGTGCTCGGCGACAAGGACCCCCAGGACCCGATTCACGGCTGGGACAAGACCTGGGCGTTCCTCAAGCAGCTGAACGACTGCGTTCCGTACTATCCGGGCGGCACGTCGGCGGTGATGAAGGAGCTGGGCGAAGGCACGCGCGACATGACGGTCACGGTGACCGGCTGGGACATCAACCCGCGTGCGCTGGGCATCGTGCCCGCGGAATTTCGCGTGCAGGCGTTCGACAACATGACGTGGGTGAACGACGCCCATTACATGGTGATCCCGAAGGGCGTGCCGAAGGACAAGCTCGACGTGCTCTACAAGCTGATGAACTTCATGCTGGAGCCCGCGCAGCAGGCGCTGACCTATGACGACGGGTATTTCTATCCGGGCCCGGCGATCAAGGGCGTGACGGTCGAGCAGGCACCGGCGCAAAGCCAGGCGGTGTTGAAGAAGTTCGGCCGCCCGGAATACGCGAAGCTGCTGGCGGACCATCCGCACGTGCTGCCGCTGAGCGCGGCGGCGATGGTGGCCGCGTTCCAGAAGTGGGACCGTGAAGTCGGCGCTGCAAAGACGAAATAGCGCTGTTTCCGGCTCGCCCCCTGTGCGTCGCGGGTTCGCGCAGGGGGGCGGCTACGTTGTGAACGCTCGTCTCTATGACTTGCGCGGCGGCGCGCGCGCCCAGCGCCGCGCCGCCG
>NZ_CAJQZB010000014.1:0-121517 GCF_907164545.1 Paraburkholderia gardini
AAGTCGCGTTCGAGATCCAGTCGCGCTACCAGACGCCCGATGAAGCCGAAGCGGATATCCGCCGGCGCGTGGAGAACAAGGAAGTGGTGATCGGTTTCGGCCATCCGGTGTACACGATCTCGGACCCGCGCAACAAGGTGATCAAGGACGTCGCGAAGAAGCTGTCGAAGGAAGCCGGGAACCTGAAGCTCTTCAGCATCGCCGAGCGGCTCGAAACGGTGATGGCCGATGCGAAGAAGATGTTCCCGAATCTCGACTGGTTCAGCGCGGTGTCGTATCACATGATGGGCGTGCCGACGGCGATGTTCACGCCGCTTTTCGTGATCGCGCGAACCGCGGGCTGGAGCGCGCACATCATCGAGCAGCGCATCGACAACAAGATCATCCGACCCAGTGCGAATTACACCGGTCCGGACAATTTGCCGTTCGTGCCGCTAAATAAGCGAAAATAGCGTCCGCTGTGCGCTCCTGAAGCGCGTGCAGTTCAAACCTGGCGGTTGCGTGGTTCGCACCGTCCACCGTTTAACTGATATTAGATAGAAAGGTTTCTCCGATGAAAAAACTGCTGATCGCCGCCATCGCTGGCGCGCTCTCCACGACGTTGCTGGTCGCCACCCCCGCCGCTTTCGCGCAGACCGCGACGGCTACCACGAAGGCCAAACCGAAGGCGCCGCAACCGAAACGCCTGATCAAACGCAAGCCGAAGGCCGCCGCAGTAGCGAAGGTCGATCCGGTACCGGATGGTTCAGAAAAATGGTCGTGCAGCGATGGTCTGTCGTTCGACATGAAGGGCGACATGAAGCGCGACCAGATCGTCACGGTTCACTGGGGCTCGAAGAACTACAACCTGCCGCGTGAAGTCACGACGACTGGCGCCGACCGTTTTCACGACGCCGCTACCGGCATGGATCTGGTCGTGATCCCGACCAAGGCCATGCTGTTCTCGGACAAGGACAGCTCGCGTCTCGCCGACGAATGCAAAACCGCTGCGATGCTGCAAGGCGCGCCGGCTCCGACGCAGTCGAACGAGCTGAACAAGACCAGCAAGTAATTATCTTCACCAGGAAGCCTCGATGTCCGCACCGATCTCCAACGTCCGGCCCGAACCGGATCAAGTTCTCGTCGATATCGTCGATTACGTGCTCAACTACACGATCGACAGCACGCTCGCGCTCGAAACAGCGCGTAACTGCCTGATCGACACGCTCGGCTGCGGACTCGAGGCGCTCACCTACCCCGCCTGCACGAAGCTGATGGGACCGGTCGTGCCCGGCACGATCGTGCCGAACGGCGCGAAGGTGCCGGGCACGTCGTTCCAGCTCGATCCGGTGCAGGCCGCCTTCAACATCGGCGCGATGATCCGCTGGCTCGACTTCAACGACACGTGGCTCGCCGCTGAATGGGGCCATCCGTCGGACAACCTCGGCGGCATTCTCGCCACCGCCGACTGGCTCTCGCGTAACGCCATCGCCGCGGGCAAAAAACCGCTGACGATGAAGGACGTGCTGGTCGGCATGATCAAGGCGCACGAAATCCAGGGCTGCATCGCGCTCGAAAACTCGTTCAACAAGGTCGGGCTCGATCACGTGCTGCTCGTGAAGCTCGCCTCGACCGCCGTGGTCGGCCAGCTGATCGGCCTCACGCGCGATGAGCTGATCAACGCGGTGTCGCTCGCGTTCGTCGATGGTCATTCGCTGCGCACCTACCGTCACGCGCCGAACACGGGCTCGCGCAAGTCGTGGGCCGCGGGTGATGCGACCTCGCGCGCCGTACGTCTCGCGCTGATCGCGAAGACCGGCGAAATGGGCTATCCGTCCGTGCTGAGCGCTAAAACGTGGGGCTTTTACGACGTGCTCTTCAAGGGCAACGCGTTCCAGTTCCAGCGTCCGTACGGCTCGTACGTGATGGAGAACGTGCTGTTCAAGATCTCGTTCCCGGCCGAATTCCACTCGCAGACCGCGGTGGAAGCGGCGATGACCCTGCATGAAAAGCTGCGCGCAGCCGGCAAAAAAGTCGAGGACATCAGCAAGATCACGATCCGCACGCACGAGGCGGCGATTCGCATCATCGATAAAAAGGGTCCGCTGAACAATCCGGCCGACCGCGATCACTGCATCCAGTACATGATCGCCGTGCCGCTGATTCACGGTCGCCTGACGGCAGCCGATTACGAAGATTCGATCGCCCAGGACGCGCGTATCGATGCGCTGCGCGACAAGATGGAATGCGTCGAGGACACGCAGTTCACGCAGGATTATCACAACCCGGAAAAGCGCTCGATCGCGAACGCGCTCACGGTCGAATTCAGTGACGGTTCGAAGTTCGACGAGGTCGTCGTCGAATATCCGATCGGCCACAAGCGGCGCCGCACCGACGGCATTCCGCTGCTGGTCGAGAAGTTCAGAACCAACCTCGCCCGACGTTTCCCGGCGAAGCAGCAACAGGCGATTCTCGACGTGTCGCTGGATCAGGCAAGGCTCGAAGCCACGCCGGTCAATGAATACGTCGATCTGTATGTGATCTAGTTAGTAGAAACGTAGCAACGTCATTTCCTCGAAAACCCCAGGAAAAAATCATGGCCCACAATCTCCACAAAACGCTCAAGGAATTCGACAGCGGTTCCGGCAAAGCCAGGTTCTATTCGCTGCCGCAACTTGGTAAGGCACTCAACGTCAAGATCGACCGTCTGCCGGTCTCGATCCGCATCGTGCTGGAATCCGTGCTGCGTAACTACGACGGCAAGAAGATCGCCGAAGAACACATCCAGCAACTGATCAACTGGAAGCCGAACGCAGCGCGCGTCGACGAAATTCCGTTCGTCGTGTCCCGCGTGGTGCTGCAGGACTTTACCGGCGTGCCGCTGCTCGCCGACATCGCTGCCATGCGCGGCGTCGCAAAACGCGTCGGCAAGGACCCAAAGTCGATCGAACCGCTGGTCCCGGTCGATCTGGTTGTCGATCACTCGGTGCAGATCGATCACTTCCGCGAAAAGAACGCGCTTGACCTGAACATGAAACTGGAATTCCAGCGCAACAATGAGCGCTACCAGTTCATGAAGTGGGGCATGCAGGCATTCGATACGTTCAAGGTCGTGCCGCCAGGCGTCGGTATCGTTCACCAGGTGAACCTCGAATACCTCGCACGCGGCGTGCACAAGAAGACGGACGGCAACGACACCGTGTACTACCCGGATTCGCTCGTCGGCACCGACAGCCACACCACGATGATCAACGGCATCGGCGTGGTGGGCTGGGGCGTGGGCGGCATCGAAGCGGAAGCCGGCATGCTCGGCCAGCCAGTGTACTTCCTCACGCCGGACGTGGTCGGCGTCGAGCTGAAGGGCAAGCTGCGCGAAGGCGTGACGGCCACCGACCTGGTGCTGACCGTCACCGAACTGCTGCGCAAGGAGAAGGTCGTCGGCAAGTTCGTCGAATTCTTCGGCGAAGGCACGAAGTCGCTGTCGCTGCCGGACCGCGCGACCATCGGCAACATGGCACCGGAATACGGCGCGACGATGGGCTTCTTCCCGGTCGACGAAAAGACGATCGACTACTTCAAGGGCACGGGCCGCACCGACGCCGAAATCTCCGCGTTCGAGAACTACTTCAAGGCGCAAGGCCTGTTTGGTATTCCGAAGGCTGGCCAGATCGACTACACGAAGGTCGTCACGCTCGACCTCGGCACGGTTGCACCGTCGCTGGCGGGTCCGAAGCGTCCGCAGGACCGTATCGAAATCGGCAACGTGAAATCGAACTTCACGGAACTGTTCTCGAAGCCGGTCGGCGAAAACGGCTTTGCGAAGAAGGCCGCTGACCTCGACGCGCAATACGTCACGTCGAACGGCGTGAACGTGAAGAACGGCGACATCCTGATCGCCGCGATCACGTCGTGCACGAACACGTCGAACCCGAGCGTGCTGCTGGCCGCCGGCCTGCTGGCGAAGAAGGCCGTCGAAGCCGGTCTGACGGTGGCACCGCACATCAAGACATCGCTCGCACCGGGATCGCGCATCGTCACCGAATACCTGACGAAGACGGGCCTGCTGCCGTACCTCGACAAGCTCGGCTTCACGCTCGCTGCTTACGGCTGCACGACCTGTATCGGTAACGCCGGCGACCTCACGCCGGAACTGAACGAAGCGATCACGAAGAACGACATCGTCGCGGCAGCCGTGCTGTCGGGCAACCGTAACTTCGAAGCGCGTATTCACCCGAACATCCGCGCGAACTTCCTGGCTTCGCCGCCGCTCGTCGTCGCTTACGCGATCGCCGGCAACATCACGCACGACCTGATGACGGAACCGGTCGGCAAGGGCAAGGGCGGCAAGGACATCTACCTGGGCGACATCTGGCCGACCAGCGACGAAGTCAATGCACTGCTCAAGTTCGCACTGGACGCCGACGCATTCCGCGCGAACTACGCCCATCTGACGAAGAAGGGCGACCTGTGGAGCAAGATCGAAGGCGAGGAAGGTCAGGTCTACGACTGGCCGAAGTCAACGTACATCGCTGAGCCGCCGTTCTTCGGCAAGGACTTCTCGATGACGCCGGCTGCGAGCATCGCCGCGGTCAAGGGCGCGCGCGCACTGGGCATCTTCGGTGACTCGGTCACGACCGACCACATCAGCCCGGCTGGTTCGATCAAGGAAGACTCGCCGGCAGGCAAGTGGCTGAAGGCAAACGGCGTGCAGAAGGCCGACTTCAACAGCTACGGCTCGCGCCGCGGCAACCACGACGTGATGATGCGCGGCACGTTCGCGAACGTCCGGATCAAGAACCTGATGATCCCGGTGAAGGCAGACGGTACGCGTGTGGAAGGCGGCCTGGCGATCCACCAGCCGTCCGGCGAACAGATGTCCATCTACGACGCCGCGATGAAGTACATCGCAGCGGACACGCCGACCGTCATCTTCGCGGGCGAAGAGTACGGCACGGGCTCGTCGCGTGACTGGGCAGCGAAGGGTACGCAACTGCTGGGCGTCAAGGTCGTGGTCGCGCGCAGCTTCGAGCGGATCCACCGTTCGAACCTGGTCGGCATGGGCGTGCTGCCGCTGCAGTTCAAGGGCTCGGACAGCGTCCAGTCGCTTGGCATCACCGGCGAGGAAACGTACGACATCGAAGGCCTCGGCAGCGACTTCAAGCCGCAGCAGGAAGTAACGCTCGTGATTCGCGGCAAGGACGGCAAAGAGAAGCGCGTGCAGGTTCTGCTGCGTATCGACACGCCGATCGAAGTCGACTACTACAAGCACGGCGGCATTCTGCCGTTCGTTCTGCGCTCGCTGCTCGCAGCGTAAGCGTTGCATTAGCGGAAAGCTTTTGCAGGTGCCGCGGCCCTTCGGGGTTGCGGCAATTTATGAAGCCCGACCTGGTCGGGCTTTTTTTTCGGTTATTCGCTGGATTCCGCGCGCCACGCGTTCGTCCTGCAAATGGGCGCTGCTTTCAAGAGCATCGGCCTTGTCGCCATTGCGACTAGAACTGTGCCGTCGCCTGCACGCCCACGGTCACACGCGAAGTTGAAAATCCCTTGGGCTTGTAGATCGGCGTACCCGCGAACAGGTCATAGGAAACACCGACAAAGCGCGACGGCAGACCACCGCGGATGCCGATCACTGCGCCCGCCAGTTGCGTCCCGGCGAGAAACGCCGTGTTCGGGCCGAACACGCGGCCATAGTCGATTCCCGCGTACAGTGCCTGTCCCGTCTGTCCGATGGGTAGTTGCAGCTCGTTGCGCCAGTAAAAACCTCTCTCTGCAGCCAGCATGGTTTCACCGTCGAAGCCGCGCACGGTGTAACGGCTGCCGATGGTCAGGTCGTCCAGATAGAACAGCGTGTCGTTGGTGAACTGGCCGTGTACGGTCGTCACGTAGCGGAAGTTCTGGCTGGCGACCGCAAACGGCACCGACAGGTTCGCATCGAGCACAGCCATGTGGTAACGATATGTGGGGCCGTCTGGATACGGGTCGGATGTCGCGCCAAGCCCGCCGATCCCCTGGCGGTAAGCAAGCGTGCCGTCGAACTGCGACGCGCCGAAGTAATGCCGGTCGGTCAGGCCCGCTTCGATGAACGTGTTGTTGCGCCGCTGCTGCGGTATGTCGGTGTCGTCAATGAAGCTCTCGCCGAAACGCTTCGATAGCTGGAATTCCACGCCGAATACATCGCTCTGGCTGCGCCTTAATACGCGCGCGAGCCTGAGTGCGGCCGTCTGAGAATTGCCGCTGGACACGAACGTCTGGTTCACGCCCGCGATATTCTGGTAGTAGGTGTTCGTGTTGCCGGACAACGTGGCCGTCCAGTAGCCCCATGGCACGGAATACGAGCCGTTGAAGCCGTGCGAACCGAGCGACTTGTTGCCGAACGAAAGGTCCTGGTTCGCGCCGACCGTGAACACATCGTTCAGACCGAGCGGATTGTCGATGCCGAGGCTCATGTTGCCTTGCCACTTGCCGGTCGCGTCCGTACCCGAGTTATCGACGGATGCGACAAAGCTCCACGGCTTCGAGCGCTTCACTGTCACCACGACATCGCTTTCGCCGGGTGTATCGGTCGGCTCGATCTTCATGTCCACGTCCTGCGACGTGACGCGCTTCATCTGCTCCAGCCCCTGCTCAAGGTCGCGCAGGTCCAGCAGGTCACCGTCGCTTACCGGGAATGCGGATTTCAGGGTGCCGCGTGTGTCAGGGTCCGCAAAGCGGAGCTGGTGCACGATGCCGGGGACGAGCGCTAAGGCCAGCGTGCCGCTGGACAGGTCCTGCTGCGGGACGAGCACGCGCGTCGTGACATAGCCACGGCTCAGGATCGCCTGTTGCAGTCCCCTGGTCAGCGTGTCAATGCCGGACTTGCCAACGCACTGGCCCCGGTAGTGGTCGAGCCATTCACCCGCAAAGGCAAATGGGTCCAGTGATAGGGCCGACGCTCCCTTGCTGCGCATCGCATCGGGCAGCGTCGTGGGAACATTGAGCGCGAACCTGCCGATGCGGAAGCATGGCGTCTCGACCGGCAGCAGTGGATGGTCCTCGAATGTGGGGACGGTCGAGCGCACTGCGGGAGCCTGCACGGTCGCGTCACGCTGCTGTGCGTCACGCTGCTGCTGGATTTGCTGGTTCTGCCCGGCGTTGGCCCGCGCGGCGGCGGCTTCGTCCGCTGGCGTGGGCGCATGCTGCGCGTTCGACGCGAGCGATACCAGGGCTGTGAGCGGCAGCGCCGCCAGCCTCGTTCGAATTTTCATAGTGGATTCAGCCAAATTTCGAAATTTATCTACGGCCTGCTAATCACTCGACTTCTTTTTTTCACGAGACCGACGAACGCATTCCGAAACGCTACCTAAGATCAACATCATGCCCAAGCCTGGAACGAGGCTCGCATAATCTTGTGAGGGTGCAGTCGCTGCACCGAACAGAAAATTAACGAGGAACACAATGCCGATCCAAGGGCGAAGAGCATATTTCACGGCGACATGAGGCGCCTCTGGCCTTGAAATAAGACACGCGATAACCGTAAAAAACAGCGACAACCCAGCAAAAAATTCGGCTCGCCCCTTGCCCATAACATACGCAATTGCGAAGTAGATTGCATACATAATCAGCAACTCGGCGACATAAATAGAAGCGACGCGAATCACGCTTTTAGAAGAATTCATTTCAGCCCATGCATTAACGAATTTAACGGGGGCACCACAATGGTAGTGGTGGTTGATTTACCTGCCCCGATCCCCGCACCGAACCCGATTCCGGGGAACGCGGACATAGGCAGCGCACCGCCTATTCCCCCGATGGTCTTGTCGTCGTTAATAGAAAAATTAGCGCCAGCCGCCGCGCCAAAGCCGCCATCCAGTTCAACGTATCCGCCTGTACTCACACCGCTGGTTAACGGTCCGTTAGTCGTACTACGCCCGAGGCTTCCGCCCACCCCGGCATATACCCCGGCACTCACCATACCATTCGCTTGAAACTGGATATAAGGCGATGTCCCGCCTAATGTACCGTCGGTTGAAATCCCCACGTTAACCCCGCCTCCGCCGCCGACAAACGGAACCATGATGGTTCCGCCTAAACTCGCCGAGTATTGTGTGTAAGCCTTGGTTGTCGAATCGTACGTGAGACCGGACGCGTTCTTTGTGATGTAGCTTTGTAGATCGGCATCGCCGGAAGGCAACGACTGCGCCCACACCTGTTGCCCGGCCTGATTGACGCCGTACGGAACCCATGTTGTGCCATCGTTCGGCTGACTGCCCACTGCAACACGGACGCTGCCTAGCTCAGTCTGACTTCCTGTAGTCAAATTCATTTGAGCCATTTGCTGCTCAATCTGCTGTTCCGTGTATCTGCCACCACTCTTGTCTGCAAGTTGCTTGGCGACTGTTTTTTCTTCCGGGTGCAGTTGTCGGTTGAACCGGTCCACGTTGTATCCCGAGAATGCACCCGCATCACCGCCCACCGCCGCGCCCGCACCCGTGGCGATCGCGTTTGCCACGATGTTGCCGAGCGCCTTGTTCATATCCGAATTGCCGGTCGGGTCCGAACCGGCAATCGCGTCGCTCAGTTCGTTCAGCCTTCCGCCGGCGATTGACGCGATGCCAGCGCCGGCCGCGCCGCCGAGCGCATTGCCGCCCGCAAGGCCAGTCACCAGCGCCGCGCCTGCCGCCTGCATTGCTGCACGATATGTACCACCTTCCTTCCACTCGCCCCCGTCGCCACCAGCTTCCTTCGCCTTCATGTTTGCGTAGTCACCGATGCGCCGCGAGACTGCTTCACCGGCTGCGCCTGCCGCCGCCATCATGTCCGCCTGACGGTCGAGCAGGTTGTTCACGTCCGGCAGTTTTGCGACCGTGCCGTTCGTGTTCGACGTGTCACGGTTCAGGTTCGCGATGTCCTGCGTCTGGCTGGCCGCATCGTTGACGCTGATCGTGCCCGCACTGATGCCGCTACGCGTGGTCGCACTGTCGCTGCCGCTGTCGTTCTGGCTCAACATCGGCGCCGGACCACCCGCATTGGGGCCGTTTGCCGTTGAACCAGCGCCATGCGTACTGTAGTTCACGCCGCCGTCACCGGTCGTCACGCCCCCGCCGAAGCCACCCGAATGCGCGTCGTAGCTGGACTGGTTCTGGATATCGCTAAAGGTCAGTGTACCCGTGGACAGGTTGTTCTTCGACGCATCCGCGTCGCTCGCAATCACCGCACCCTTGAGGTCGGTGTTGCCCCTAACATTGATGTTGAACCCGCCGTCACCCGCCTGGATGCTGGCCTGTTCATTCACGCCCGCGTAGCTGCCGTTCGCGTTCGCATTGGTGTGGCTGAAGCTCGCGCTACCACCACCCTGGCTGATGCTGAACCCACCGCCCATACTCTCCTGATGGGCGGCGCTCGACATCGTGTCCTGCACGCTCGCGATGTTCAGGTTGCCGCCGACATCGGCGTTCACCTGGCGACCGTTGACGTTCGAACCGATGATGTTCGTATCACCACCCGAAATGATCGTCGCCGTGTTCGCCGCCGTCACATGCGTGTTGTTCTGCATGGCGGCATCGCTGTTGCCATTGCCGTGCGCCTTTGACATCGACGCATCGACACCGAAGCCCTGCGTGCCATAGGAGATACCCACGCTCGCGCTGCTGGACGCGTTGCTGCTGCGCGTCAAGTCGGTATCGGTCGTGTTCACGAGATTGACCTGATTCCTTGCCGCCAGGATCACGTCGTTCGCGTTCACGTTCGACCCTGCGATCGTCAGGTTGCCGCTTCCCGCGCCATTGCCAGATGAGCCGTCGCCGGTCGCCACAAACGCGGCCGTGCCGCCTGCCGTGACGCTTGATCCACGATTGGTTGTGCTGTCTTCGGTGTAGGTATTCTTGCTGTGGCTGCTGCCGTAACTGAGTTCGACCTTTGCTTCCGGCTTCTCGCCGTCAGCAAGCGCGCCCGCTGCGGCCCCGCCTGCGCCGATTGCATCAACCGCACCGCTTGCCGCCGCCATGCCGTGCAATGCTGCCGCGCGATCATCCTGGCTATGGCTCGCTGCATGTGCCTGGTCAACCGTGTTGGACACCGCGTCAATCACCGGGGCCTTGATCGCGAGCGTAAAGCCGCTCTGTTTGACCTCATGCGTCTCATCGTGGTGCATCGTATCGACGGCAGAATCAATCGTGACGTTCGCCCCGGTGCCTGTCACGTTTTGCGCCGCGACCAGATCACTGCCCGTGACGTGCAGGTCCTTGCCTGCGGTGATGTTCAGACTGCCATTCAGCGAGCCGACCGTGCTGCCCGTGTTCGTTACCTGTGTGGTGTTGGCCGTGTCAGTCTGCGTCCTGCTGCCCACCGAAATCCCGATCCCGCCGCCCGTACCCAGCCCGGACTCCCGCTTCTGGTAGTAGCTCGATGTGCTCTGCGTGTCCTGCGAGGTCGTGATATTCACATTGCCTGCCGCCGCCAGATTCACGTCATGGGTGCCTGCGATGGTGGAACCCTTCACGTTCAGGTCGCGGCCCGCGTTGACCGTGACCGTATCGCCGGATACGGTGCTACCCACGCCGATGTTCGCCTGCGTGTTCTGCATCGTGTCGGTGGTCGAGCCATGCACGAAGCTGCCACGCTTCGATTCGGTAGCCGAGTACGAATCGTGTTCCTCACGGCCTTCGTTGATGTCCACGTTGCCGGTGGCCGCAATGGTCGCCGCGCCGCTACCCGCCGCCAGCGACGAACCCGTGAGCGTGACATCACCTTTGCCGGGATTGGCGCTCGGCGCCGCGAGCGTCGCATTGCCGCCTGCGCTGATGGTCGTCCCGACTGCCTGTTCGTCGTAGCTGCGGTCGGCCTGCTTGCGGGTTTTGTCGTCCGTCGCGACGTTGTTGTAGGTGGCCGTGTTGGTAACGGTCGTTGCCGTCAGGTTACCGCCCGCGACCACGGCCATGTCGCCACCCGCGCTGACCGTCGCGCCCTTGAGCGTCGTATCGTTACCGCTCTGCATCGCGAGACTGCCACCGGCGCTGATGTCGCTGGTCTGGTTGAGCGTGCTGGACGCTTCCCAATGATGGTCGGCATTCTTCGTCACCAACTGCGACGTGTCCGACTGCACGGCATCCACCGTAATGTCGTGCCCTGCCGCGATCTGCGCATTGCCGCCCGCCGCGATGCTCGCGCCGTGAACCGAAAGGTCATTGCCTGCCACCACCACCAGGTCCCCCGTCGATGCAATCGTGCCCTGTGCGCCGAGCAGACTCTGGCTGACCTTGCTGCTGCCGATCGCCGAACTGAAGCCCACCGTATCCACCAGTGTCGTGTTCACAATGTCATGACCGGCAAGCACGGCCACCCGGTTGCCGGTGATCCGGCCCGACGCGTTCACCACATCGTTGGTCGCGGAAACGACCGTCGTGCCGTTATCTGCGCTGCTACCGATGGAGCCGCCCCGGTTCAGGATGTTGGTCGCAGCAACGACCGTCTGCGTACCGCCCCTGATAACGCCTGAGTTCGTCGCGCTACCCGTGGCGTGAATCTCCACATCATCGGCAGCAATCAGTGCACCGGTCGGCTGCAGGTCGTTCGCGTGGGTCTGTGCCAGATAGACAACCGGGGCCAGCACCTGCTGGGTGCTGCCGTCCGGCAGTGTGACCATCTGGCTGACCAGCCACACGATATCGCTCGTGAGCGCATCCATCTGCGCGGCAGTGAGCGCCAGTCCCGGTTCAAGGTTGAATTCCTTCGCGACGTTCACACCGTTGTTCATCAGTGCGCGATATTCGTCCTCGTTGCTCGTGTAGCCCTGCAGATAGACGCGGCCCGTGAGTTGCGTGATCTGGTTGCGCACCATCTGTTCTTCATACACGCCATCGCCCAGCCGCTTGATGATCTTCGACGGGTCGAGTCCCAACGCCCCCAGCATGTAGTCGCTCGAGATGAAACTCGTGTAGCTGGTCAGGCGCGGATCGGTGACGACCAGATACGACGCGCCCTGGGCCGTGTTGAACGTGTACAGGCCGCTCGATGGCAGCGTGATGCTGAGCGCGCCGGTTGACCCTATGACGGACTGCGGCGTGCCACCGGCGATACCGGCCGACTCACCATTCGCCCCGAGTGTGCCGCCTGTCGCGCCAGTCGCGGAGTTTGCCGCTGCCACGTTCGTATTATTGATGTCGGTCGCGCTGATCTGCACTGAATTGTTCGCGATGATCGTGCCGCCCGTGCCGCCGATAGCGACCGGGGACAGGACAATCGACGGCTCGACCACCGTACCCACATCGCGCGAAATGTTCTCGTTCCACGCGTAGGTCGAAACGATGTCCTGCTTCTGATACTGGTAAAGCGTCTGGCCGGTGTTGTTCACCAGCGTGCCACCGTAGTTGCCACTTGCCACATCGCCACTCGCGTCGGCGCTGCCAATCTGGATCGAGCCACCCGCGCCGATGGCGCTGTACGCGTTGTTCAGCGTGCCCACGTTCGCGAGCACCATGTTGCCGGCCGCCATGATCTGCGCCTGCTGCGCCTGCGGGCCGGTTACCTGGTCCTGCTGGGTGGTGGTGGTCGTGTCGCGCGCGATCTCGACGCGCTGGTAGCCCTTGTGGGCATCGTTGCGCGATGCGTACTCGGTGGCGGGATCGTAGTTGACGTGCGGATCGTAGCCGTCCCAGTAGCTGACGGTGATCGTGCCGTCAGTGTTGGTCGTCAGCGTGTTGTACCAGATCGTCTGGGGCTGGCCGTTGACGTTCACTACCAGCACCTTGTCGCTAGCATTCGGCCCGGTGGTCTGCGACACGACATCCGCCCCTGACCACGTGGCGGTGATTGGCGCGATATAGCCATCGTCCCACATGGCCTGCGTACAGTAGCCCTTGTCGGCGTTCCCGGTCGTGCAGGCCATGTACTTGCTGCGCTTGGTCTGGTGGACCGTATCGACATCAGTCGTCACCGTCTCGACCGTGGGCACGGGACGCGTGTTGGTCAGCGTCTGCGTGGCAATCTCGATGTTGCCCTGTGCCTCGATGGTGGACTGGTCGTTGGTGACGGAGTTGCTGCGGTTCGTGAGCACGCCATTCACATCGCGCGTGCCATCCGCCGCGATGTTGATGTCACCGAGACTGAAAAGATTCGCGCCGCCCATGTTGTAGATATCACCCGGCGCATACAGGTTCACGACCGACGCCGCCGCAATCGCAGCAGCCGCGCCCGTGTTGGCGATGGAACCTGCGTTCAGCGTGACCGTATTACCGACGATCGTTGCGGTGTTGGTCAGCGACGCGCTGTGCGTTGTCACAGAATCGCCTTCAATGCGGCCTTCATTGATGATGGCATTCGCCGCGTTCACCGTCGTGTCTGACGCGTTCAGGTCCGCGCCGGTCTGGTTATCGACGTTCGTGGCGTTCACCGTTAGAGCATTTACCGCGCCGAGCGTGCCCTGGTTCGTGAAGGTGCCCGCTGTCGTGAAGGTCAGATCGTGGTTCGCCTGTACATGATTGGTGCTGATGAGCGTGTAATCGCTGTTGACCGTTATAGCGCCATCGTTACCCGCGACAATCCGCCCATCGCCAGTAAGCTGATTCGTTGTAACGCTCAGGTTCTGCACGCTGCCAATCGAGCCGTTCTGGTTCGTGAGCGTGCCGGCACTGACGGACACCGAGCCGCCGCTGCCCGTGCGCCCCGAAGGAAATCCCCCTGGGGGATCGTTGCCGATGCGGCCAGACGTGTTGTCGAGCGAGGCCGCGTTCAGCACAATCGCCCCGTTACCGTGGATCGAGCCACCCGCATTGATGACGCCTGCATTGGGCCCGTCGAGCGTGACGTTGTTTGCGCCCGAAAGCGTTGCGTTGGTGTTATCCGCAAGCTGGGCGATGTTCAATGCAATGTCATGGCCCGACACGAGCTGCGCACCGTTCGTATTCGACAACGTGCCTGCGTTCACAGTCACGTCGCCATTGCCGCCGATGGTGCCTGCGCCCGCGACGCCGCCCGCATTGCTGTTGGTGACGGTGACCGCACTGACTGTCGTTGCACCGGAGCCGGTGTTCGCGATACGGCCGTCCGTGTTGTCGAGCGATGCACCTGTCACCTGCAAGGTGGCATTCGTGCCATCCGCCTCGATCTGCCCGCCCGTGTTGTCGATAGCGCCCTGCGCCGACACTGACACATTGCCGCTGCCCTGGATCAGGCCCGCCCGGTTGTCGAGCACGCTGGCGGACTGCACCATTGCTGCGCCGCCTGCCGTGACCATGCCACCTGTGTTACCGATGCTGCCGCCCGATACCGACACGTCGCCGTTGCCGCCGATCAGGCCGTCGCCCGTGTTCGTAATCGCGCCACTGGCGGCAACGGTCGTCGTACCTGTGCCGCCGTTCGCGATGGAACCGCCATCATTGGCAACCGACTGCGTCGAGACCGACAGCGTGCCGTCCGCCTGGATCGTGCCGCCCGCGTTATTCAGTGCGCCCGTGCCCGTCACCGACACGACCCGCGCACCGATGTAACCCCCCGCACTATTCTCGAGCGACGCCACGTCTAGCGTCGCGATCGTCTGCGCCGCGAGCGTACCTCCGCGATTCGATACCGCACCCGAATGGACATCAAGCGCCCCGTTCGCGGCGATCGTGCCGCCGTTGTTCGAGAGCATGCCTGCGTTGACCGACAGCGTTGCCGTGCCGGAACTGGCAATCGTCCCGTTATAGTTCGTCAGCGTTCCGGTCGCGCGTGCGTCGAGCGCGCTGCCCGCGGTCACCGTCGCATCCGACAGATTCAGGTCGCCGCTCCTCGCCGCGAGCTGGAGTGAACCATTCGCAGACGTACTGCTTCCAGCAAGATTGACTGCTGCGCCGCTCAGGGTCACATTGCCGCCCGCCGCATTGCGGCCAGTGGCAACGAGCCCGCCGCTCGCCAGCACCGACAGGTCGCCCGACGGCGCAAGGCTGCCGTCTCCATTCACACCCGCACCGAGAATCCCCGTCGAAGCGACGCTGCCGGCGCCGGTAGCCACATCATGCTGCGCGGCGAGTACCCCGCTGTTCGTGAGCGTGCCTGACGTGTTCGCGCTGACGTTCTGCAGTGCGTAGGTCGTCCCGCTGTTGTCGATGCCATCGCGCCCATACACGGCGATGTTGCCGCTGGCATTCGTCTGCCCGGCGAGCGTCAACTGGCCGTTGGCACTGAGCACAAGATCGCCCGCCTGCGCAGCGAGCACGCCTTTATTCGACACTCCGACACCGTTCTCAGTACCGACGAGCACGATCCGGTTCGCGTACATGCCACCGAGATTGCTCACATCGATCGACACGCCTGGTGCGGGACCCTTGCCGGCAACCGGTGTCGCGTCAAGCGTGTCATGGTCGATGCGGTTCGCACCGGTCACGGCGTTCAGGTTCTCCGCATGGATCGCCGCGTTCACCTGTACCGCGCGCGCGAGCAGATCGACCTGGGCGGCATCGCTCGCACTGAGTCCCGCGCCTCCGATCGTGATGTTGCCACTTGTCACGTCAAAGCCCGCAAGCGAGCCGTCCGGCGCGAAGTTCGGCGTGCCCGTCGTCAGGATTGCCCTCGATGTATTGATGAAGCCGCCGCCGTTCACGGAAATCCCGCTTCCGTTAGCGATCACGACCTCAGCGCGCTGGCCGGCGACTTCGACATAACCATTGATCTGGCTCGCCGCGCTGCTATTGACCTGGTTGACAATGACGCGAGCAGACTGGCCAGCGCCGAAGTTCGGATTACCGTTGATCATGCCCGCCTGCTGCGTCTGCACGATCACCGGCGAGTTGTTCAGGATCGCGCCGCGTGGCTGCACGTCGAACCGGCCATACGTGTTGACCGAGACGCCCGCACCCGATGGCCGTTTGATATTCACCTGCGGCAGGCCGTTCTGTGTCTGGACGACTGACGGCGCGTGCGCGCCACCCGCAACGATCTGCGCGCCTGACCACGCGGGCAGCGCGCCGAGTAATGCGAGCGCGGTCAACGCAATCTGCCGGAGCGAAAACAGTGCTGCAGGATCTCCGGCATCGCAGCGACTGCAAATCGTGGTCTGTCCGGCCTTCTTCCCCGTTCCCGTTGCCGTCCCCTCGACCGCGACAATCATGTTTCTCAGCCGGCTGAATACCAGCCGGTAGTTGTTCTTGTTCATTTCCTGGATTCGTTATACGAAACAATTAATTTTTCGTAAACTAACCCGGGTTGCATCGATTGACATCAAGAATTGTAAAGATGCGTATTGGCGCAGCGAATACGGCCGATTCAAGTCTTTCTGGTGGTCAATGTCCGATTATTTTTGACCTTGTGCGAGGGATGCTACGGCCCCAACGAAGACGCAAAATAAATTGCGCTCATACTTTTCTTCGTCCCTGCGGCCTGCTGCGGGTATCCCTGAACGGCTCCAATGAACACTCCCCGAACACAAAGCAGAGGCGCGCTCAAGATCAAGGCAGGCCGTCGCGCCACGCATCGACCTGCGCCTCCATCGCCCTGACCTGCGCGACGATGCCGTCGAGCGCCTGCATCATGAAAGCCGGCGAAGCAGCACCCGCGTTTTCGAGCAGGGTCATCACGCCTCGCGCCTTGAACACGCTCGCCGAGTTACCGATGCGATGCAACAGCTTGCGCACCGCGTCAGCATCGTCGCACGCTCGCGCGGCGACGAGATGCGCCAGATCCTCATCGAGCACGCGACGCCAGTCGCGCACGAGCGCCGGCACGTCGACTCCACGGCTCGCGAGCGCGTCGAGTTCGCTGAAGTCGAAGGTCGATACCGGATCGTCCTCGTGCAAGCGGTCCGGTAGCGGCACCGACGGCCCGCGGGCCGCGCGCGGCAGCAATTGCCACAGGCACGCATGGAGCATATCGAACCGGCTCTCCTTGATGAGCACGGCATCGAACGGTGACCCTGCCGTTGCCGCGGCATGACGCATGTCCTCGCGCCCCGTCAGCAGCACGAGCGGTATCGACGACACGTCTCGTACACGCCCGGCCAGTTGCGTGCCACTCATCCCGGGAAGATGCAGATCGATGATCAACAGGTCGAAATGTTGACGTTGCAGCACACCAAGCGCTTCTTCGGCGGAAGCAACCGCCACGCACGACACGCCCCATCGACCCAGCTGCATCTCGATCGCACGGCGATTGAACGCATGGTCCTCGACAACCAGCACGCGACCAGAAAGCATTCCAGCCGGCGCCGCGCGATTCACGATCATGCGCGCGTGCTCAGTCGATCAGCTTGTGGAGCGCGGCGAACTCGATCAGCCCCGCAAGCGATGACAACCCAAGTTTTTCCTGCAGACGTGTCTTGTACGTGCTGATGGTCTTGTCGCTCACGCACAGGCGGTTGGATATTTCCTTGTTGCTGATGCCGCGTGCGAGATACTGAAGCACCTCGACTTCGCGCGGCGACAGGCTGTCGAGTCCACTGCCGCCACGTGACGAGCCACTGGCATCAGCCGGGAAGCAGTCGTAGCCGAACAGCACGGTCTTGACCGCGGTCATCAGTTCGCCGATCTCGCGGCCCTTGCTCACATAGCCGTTCGCGCCGGCAACGCGCGTGTGACTGGCCATGACCTGCTCCGGTTTGGCCGACAACACCAGAATGCGGACTTTCCCGTCCTGCATGCGAATGCGGCGAATCAACGAAAGACCGTCGAGCCGCGGCAGATCGAGATCGAGAATCGCCAGATCAGGCGCTTCGTCGAGAATCAGCTTGAGCCCTTCCTCGCCGTCGCCCGCTTCGCCCACCAGCTCCAGATCGGCATCCTCGCGAAGCACGCGAGCCAGTGTCCCCCGAATGATCGGGTGGTCGTCAATCACAGCGATTCTTTTCATGGATCTATCTATTTATTGATATGACTGGCTGCCGTCGGACGTCTCTCGCCGTCCTGATCGTGCGCATAACTGAAGATATAACGCAATCTTAGCGGTCACTCGATTAAGAAATTTCCCAATCAATGTCGGATCATTCTGTTTACGTGTCAGATTTGTCCTTCATCCACGTCAGAATTGTGCAAAAGCAGAGCGCGGATGGATGCGATCGCCGGACACGGCACGTACCCGGCGATCGCACGTTCCGGCTTAGTCCGGAGAACCCGGCACGACCTGCGTGGCCGGTCGGATGCCGTTGCTGCTGCGCATGAAGTCCAGCTCGACGCGCCGGTTCGGCGCAAGACATGCGATCAGCGCCTGATGATCATGGTCGTGACAGTCCGCGACCGGATCGTCCTTGCCGAGACCGTGAGCGGTCATCGGCACCGTCACGCCGCCGGCCTGCAGATACTGCTGCACCGTCCGCGCACGCTTCGTCGACAGCGTGCGGTTGTATGCGTCACTGCCGAGGCGATCCGTGTAGCCCACGATGTTGATGCCCGTCACGTCGCCGGCCAGTTTCAGGTCCTTGACCAACTGGTCGAGCTTCGCCTTCCCGGCAGGCGACATCCCCGCCAGATCGCTGCGATCAAAGCTAAACGTCGCGTCGGCCTGCAGCGTCATTTTCTCGGGAATCCGCGCAACAGGCGCAGGCGGCGGTGGCGTGCAGGACTTCAGCACGCCGGCGATATCGGGCGCACCCTTCGCGACCCCATCCGCGATCCGCTGACTTTCATGGAAGTTGCGCGTCCACGCTTCGTGGCCTGCGTGAATCAGTTCGACTTCCGAGCATGCCGTCAGCCGTTGTGCTTCCACGCACGACGCAAAATCCGGCGATGCCTTGGCACCGAGCACGAGCCGCCACAGATCGGGACGCACCACAGCCGAGGTCCGCAGATCCGGGTTGTCGACCGTCAGGCCGTTGCCCGTTTCCAGCGCCGTCGTCATGCGGCTCGCTTCGTGCAACGCTTCCTCGACGAAGCCCCAGCCGTCATGCTGCCTGCGCTCGTCGAGCGCGGCGTTCAGCCAGCACTGGGCCTTGTAGCCGAAGTAGTTTTCCTTGCGGGCGCCGAGTGCGTTCAGCCGTTTCTGGACATCGCGCATCACCGGTCCGGCGTCGATGCTGCTGTACGTCCCGATCCATTGCGGCGTGACCGCGCCCGAGGCCCGGTCCTGCCCTGCACTGAAGCCGTTCTGCAGAACCGTGGGGTTCTGTATCTGCAGGCTGTCGCGCGTCGCGGACGACGAACAGCCGGCGACCATCGCGGCCAGCGCGATGGCGATGATTGAATACTTCATGATTGTTTTCCATCAGAGATGGGCCGCACGGAATTGCTCCGTGCGGCCCGTTCCAGCCAGCGTCCTGAACGACTTCGTTCAGTTGCCGAGCACGATGCCAACACCAGCGCGGACGATGGTGCTATTGCCGCCGGCGGTCGATACGCCGAGGTTGTAGTTGACCGTCCCCTTCTCGTTCCAGCGCGACACGCCCAGACCGAGCGCCGCCTGGCCGCGGTAGCCCGCGACACCGGCATTCAGCGTCGTGCGACCCGGCAGGTAAGGCGTGACGATGTTCAGCGCGGAGGCCGATGCAATGCCTCGACGGTTGTCACGATCCATATCCTGCATGGACTTGTAGACGCCGTTCACCGCAGAGTTCATCTGGTCGAGGTTGACCGCATCGGTCGGCGCCGTACCGGCCGCCACGTTGGTGATCTGGCGCTCCGCGCCGGCGGAACCCACCGACACCGAGTTGGCCCGGTCCGCCACCGAGTTCGCGCCGAGCGCCACGGCGTTGGACGCCGACGCCGTCGAGCCCACGCCCAGCGCCACGGACGAATCGCCCGTCGTGTTGGTGCGTGCGCCGATGGCGATTGCCGCCGCGCCCGATGCCGACGCGCCGTTGCCGATCGCGATCGCATCCGTGCCACTGGCAATCGCCGGCGTGCCGCCCGACGAATCCCCGCCGCCATCGATGTTGATGTACGTGTTGCCGCCATCGCCACCCGACATGTTCGCCACCTTGTTTTCGAGGCTGGAGAACTGCGAGTAGTTGACCGCATCCGTTGCATTCGTACCGGCGGCAACGTTCGTCAGCGTGACCGGATCATGACCTGCGCCACCCAGCGTGACGACGTTCTTGCTGCTGTCGTCGTAGGAGACCGCATTGGCGTTCCCGCCGCTACCGCCACCGCTGTAGTTCGCGACATACGTCTGCATCTGGCCGAAGTTGACCGCGTCGGTCAGGTCGGTGCCCGCCGCGATGTTTTTCAACTGCGTCGCCTTGCCGCCGCTGTTGAACGTGACCGTCTCCTTCGACTGATCGTCATACGCGACGAATGCATTGGTCACGCCACCCGTCGACGGATCGACGACGATGCCGGCTTCCTTCAGCTGCCTGAGGTTGACCGCATCGGTGTCGGTCGTCGCGTTGGCGACGTTGCGCAGAACCACTTCGCTCTTGCCACCCGGGTTGAGCGTGATCATGTCGTGCGCGGACGTGTCGTACTTCACGCCATCGGTCGAACCGGTTGCGACCTTCGCGTCCACCGCCGCGATCGCCTGGCCGACGTCGTTGTAGGTGGTGCCGTCGAGCGTGTAGGCCGGCTTCGAGACCTTGCCGTCCGCGCCAACGGCTGCGCTGCCGCCGAGCGCGGCCGCCACGCTGCTGGCCGTACCGTACAGTTGCGCACCGTTGACGGCGTCCGTACTCGACGACGCCACCTTGCCCGCCGCGACGTTCGTCAATGCAACCGGTGCCGATGCACCCACGCCACCCAGCGTCAGCCTGTCGTGCGCCGACGTGTCGTACACCACGGCATCAGGCGAACCGCCACCGGTCGACGCCGCCGCGGCCGTGATGGCCGCGGCCACATCGTTGTAGGTCCGGCCGTCCACCACGTACGTCGGGTTCTGGATCGTGCCGTCCGTGTTGACGGTCGCGCCGCCGCCCATCGCCGCCGTCACGCCCTTCAGCTGCGAGACGTTGACGGCATCGGTATCGCTCGTACCCGCGGCCATGTTGATCAACTGACGCTGCGCCGTGCTACTGCCGATCGACACCGCATTGGCGCGATCCGCGATCGAATTGGAGCCGAGCGCAACCGAACCGGCCTGCGTCGCCGACGAATAGGCGCCAAGAGCGAGCGCCTGCGTGGCGTCGTCCGACGTAAACGCGTTGTCGCCCATCGCAACGGAGCTGTCACCGCGCGCCGAGACGTTGGTGCCGAGCGCAAGCGCCTGTGCGCCATAGACCGCGGCCAGATGGCCGATCGCCACCCCGTCCACCGCGTCCGTGCCCGTCGAGGCGTAGTTGCCAACCACGGTCGAGTTCTCCGCGATGGCGGCCGCGCTTGCGCCGACGGCCGTCGCGTTGTCGCGGGCGGCGAACGATCCTGCGCCGACCGCGAGCGATTCCGCACCGATCGCGCTCGCCATCGGACCAACCGCCATGGCGTCGATCTTGTCCGGATCGACGTGTGTTCCTTGACCGCCTTGCGTGACGATCGGGCTCACGGCGATGTAGTCCGTGACCGGAGCGGTCGCGCCGAGCAGCATCGTCGATTTGACGTTGCTCACCTGCTTCGTCAGTTGCTGCTGAAGCGCGGTCAGCTGGCCGTAGGTCGCTGCGTCGGTCGCGCTGGTGCCCGAGGCGACGTTGGTGATACGGCGTTCGGCGCCGGTATCGCCGACCGAAACCGTATTCGCCTGGGTTGCCCGTGAATTCGCGCCGAGCGCGAGCGAGTTCTGCCCCATGGCCATCGCGCCCGCGCCGATCGCAACCGCCTTGTTACTGCCGGCGAACGCGCCGCCGCCAATTGCGATCGTGTCCGGCAACGATGCCTGCGCTTCCGACGCTGTCGATGTCACCTTGATGTACTTCGTCGCCATCGAGATGTTCGTGTTGATCGAATCGACCGTACCCGACACCGCGCTGATTGCAGAACCCACGTCGTTGTAGGTCTTGCCGTCGACGGTGTACGCCGGCGCCGTTACGGTGCCGTCCGCGCCGACCGACGACTGGCCGCCCAGCGCCGCTGCGACGCTGTTCGCCGTGTTGTACAGCTGCGCGCCGTTGACCGCGTCGCGGCTGGACGCGGTCACGGCGCCCGCTGCGAGGTTGGTCAGCGTGACTGCCGGTGCGCCCACGCCCGCGCCGCCCAGCGTCACGAGGTTGTGCGTCGTGGAGTCGTACTTCACTGCATCGGCGGTGGCGGCTGCCGAGCCGGCCTGCACGGCCGTCTGCAACTGGCTGACGTTCACCGCGTCGGTGAGCGCCGCGCCTGCGGCGACGTTCGTCACGCGACGCTCCGCACCCGCCGAGCCGACCGACACTTCGCCCACCGGCGTCGCGCCCGCGATCGTACCCGTGCCCGGGTTATAGGCTGCCTTCGAGAGATCGGCGGTGGTCGTGGCGTTCGCACCCAGCGCGATCGAGTTGTTCGCGGTGGCTTTCGCATTGCCGCCAATCGCCACGGCGTTCGTACCCGTTGCCGACGAATCGGCCAGCGTCGAGTTCGAGTGGAAGTACTTCACGCCACCGCCATTGGTGATGTTGTTCACCGTACTGGAGATGTTCGTGACGTTACCGGCCACGTTCGCCACGTTCTGGTTTGTCGCAAAGAGCTGCGAACCGTTGACCGCGTCCGAACTCGTCGCGGACAGCGAACCCGCCGACAGACCCGTGATCGTCGTACCGCTCGTTCCCTTCAGCGTGATCGAGCTGAGCGTGGAGTCGTCGTACGAAACGAAGCTGCCCTTCACCTTGCCGTTGCCGTCGATGATCGCGCCCATGTCCTTCAACTGCGAGACGTTCACCGCGTCGGCGTTGTTGACGCCCGCTGCGACGTTCGTCAGCGTGACGGCCGGTGCGCTCGTCCCGCCAAGCGTGACCTGCGTATGCGCCGACGTGTCGTACTTCACGGCATCTGCCGCAGCCGCGCTCGAGCCCGCCGTCACAGCCGCCTGCAACTGGCTGACGTTGACCGCATCGGTCGCTGCAGCGCCGGCTGCAAGGTTCGTGATGCGACGTTCATCGCCCGACGAACCCAGCGACACCTCGCCCGTGGCGGTCGTGCCGGCCAGCGTGCCGGTGCCCGGGTTATAGGCGGCGGCGGAAAGGTTCGCGGTGGTCGTCGCGTTCGCGCCGAGCGCGATCGAGTTGTTCGCGGTGGCTCTCGCATTGCCGCCAATCGCCACGGCGTTCGTACCCGTTGCCGACGAATCGGCCAGCGTCGAATTCACGTGGAAATACTTGACGCCCGTGCTGCCGTTCGTGATGTTGTTGACCACGTTCGTCAGGTTCGTCACGTTGCCGGCGACGTTCGCGACGTTCTGGTTCGTGGCAAAGAGCTGCGAACCGTTGACCGCCTCCATGCTGTCCGCCGACAGCGTACCCCCCGTGAGGTTCGTGATCTTCGTGCCGGTCGCGCCGCCCAGCGTGACGCTGCTCTTCGACGAATCGTCATACGCGACGAATGTGCTCGTCACGTTGCCGTTGCCGTCAATCGAAGCGCCCATGTCTTTCAGTTGTTTCACGTTCACCGCGTCGGAGTCCGCTGCGCCGGTCGCGACGTTCGTCAGCGTGACGGGCGTGGTCGAACCCGTGCCTCCCAGCGTGACGCTGGTGTGCGACGTGGTGTCGTACGAAACCGCATCGGACGAACCGGCGCCTGCCGCGGCGACGAGGGCCGAACCGACGTCGTTGTACGTCTTGCCGCCGATCGTGTAGCTCGGTTTCAGGATCGAGCCGTCCGTGTTGACGCCCGCGCCGCCGCCCATCGCCGACGTGACGCCCTTCAACTGGCTGATGTTGACCGCGTCGGTGTCCTTCGTACCGGCCGCCATATTGATGATCTGACGTTGCGCCGTGCTGCTGCCGACCGAGACCGTGCTGGCGCGATCCGCCACGGCGTTCGAGCCGATCGCGACCGAGTTCGCCGCCGTGACGGACGAACCCGCGCCGAGCGCCATCGACTGGGTCGCGCTGCTCGATGTGAACGCTTCATTGCCGATCGACACGGAGCTGTCGCCGAGCGTGCGGGCGTTCGAACCGATCGACACGGCGTTGGCTGCTGCGGTGCGCGACAGCACACCGATCGCCACACCGTTGTCGGCGTCGTTCGTGGTCGACGCCTGCGCGCCGATCACCGTGGTATTCACCGCGCCGGCGGCCGCGATATAGCCGATGGCCGTCGAGCCGTCCTGCGCGGCAAATGCGCCTGCACCCACTGCCAGCGATTCGTTGCCGATCGCGCTCGACACCGGACCGATCGCCATTGCATCCGTCTTGGTGGTGTCGACGTGCGTACCGTCGCCGCCCGTCGTCACGATCGGGCTCACGGCGATGTAGTCCGTCACCGGCGTGCTGGTCGCGCCGAGCAGCGTCGATGAACGCAGCAACGTGTTCTGCTTCGTGAGCTGCTGTTGTAACGCGGTCAGCTGGCCGTACGTGGCGGCGTCGGTTGAGGACGTACCGGCCGCGACGTTCGTGATGCGACGCTCCGCACCTGGGCCGCCGACCGACACCGTGTTCGCCTGATTGGCCATCGAGTTGGCACCCAGCGCGATCGAGTTCGCCGCCATCGCGGTGGCCCCTGCACCGATTGCGGCCGCACCCGTAGCGCCAGCGAACGTGCCGCCGCCGATGGCGATGGTGTTCGAACCGGATGCCTGTGCTTCCGACGTCGTTGCCGTGACCTTGATGTACTTCGTCGTGTTGCTGATGTTGTTGTTGATCGTATCGACGGTTGAGCTCATTGCATCGAGTGCGGAGCCGACGTCGTGGTAGGTCGTCGTGCCGATCGTATAGGCCGGGGCCGAGAGCTTGCCGTCCGCGCCGACGGCTGTGGTGCCGCCCAGTGCGCTCGCGACGCTGCTGGCCGTGTCGTAGAGCTGGCCGCCGTTGATCGCGTCCTTGCTGCCGGTGGCAATCTGGCCTGCTGCCAGGTTGGTCAGCGTGACGGGGGTGGTTGCGCCGGTGCCGCCGAACGTTACCTTGTCGTGCACCGAGGTGTCGTATTTGACGCCATCGGCGGAGCCCGTCGATGCCTTGGCATCCACTGCAGACAACGCTGTGCCCACATCGTTATACGTGTTGCCGTCGAGTGTGTAGACCGGTTTGCTCAGCTTGCCGTCGGCACCCACCGTGGTCGAGCCACCAAGCGCATCCGCAACGCTGTTCGCCGTGCCGTACAACTGCCCGCCGTTGATCGCATCCCTGCTGCTCGCTGCAACCTGACCCGCCGCCAGGTTAGTCAGCATGACAGGCGTGGTCGAGCCAACACCGCCAAACGTCACCTTGTCATGCGCGGAGGTGTCGTATTTGACGCCGTCTACGGAGCCCGTGGATGCTTTCACGTCGACTGCGGAGATCGCTGCACCGACGTCGTTGTACGTACTGCCATCCACCGTGTACGACGGCTTCGAAATCTTGCCATCCGTGCCGACGGTCGAATTGCCGCCGAGCGCATCCGCGACGCTGCTCGCCGTGCCGTACAACTGCCCGCCGTTGATCGCATCCTTGCTGCTCGCTGCAACCTGACCCGCCGCCAGGTTAGTCAGCATGACAGGCGTGGTCGAGCCAACACCGCCGAACGTCACCTTGTCATGCGCCGAAGTGTCGTAACGCACGCCGTCAGCAGAGCCTGTCGATGCCTTGGCATCGACGGCGGCCAACGCTGTGCCCACGTCGTTATATGTGTTGCCATCGAGGGTGTAAGCCGGGTTACTGAGCGTGCCGTCCGCGCCAACAGTCGAGTTGCCGCCGAGCGCGCTCGCGACGCTGCTCGCCGTGCCATGCAGCTGCGCGCCGTTGATCGCATCCTTGCTACCCGCGGCAACCTGACCTGCTGCAAGATTGGTCAGCATCACAGGCGTGGTCGAGCCAACACCGCCGAACGTCACCTTGTCATGCGCCGAGGTGTCGTAACGTACGCCGTCCACGGGACCCGCTGCGGCCTTCGCATCGACCGCGGTAATCGCCGAACCGACGTCGTTATACGTACTGCCATCCACCGTGTACGACGGCTTCGAAATCTTCCCGTCTGTGCCAACGGTCGAATTGCCACCGAGCGCATCCGCAACGCTGTTCGCCGTGCCGTACAGTTGCGAGCCGTTGATCGCATCCTTGCTGCCCGTTGCAACCTGACCTGCTGAAAGATTGGTCAACGCGACCGGCGTTCCGGAACTCGCGCCGCCCAACGTGACATGATCGTGCGTCGCCGAATCGTACATCACGGCATCGGGCGAACCGCCGCCCGACGACCCCGCAATCGCCGCATTCATCTGGTCCAGATTGACCGCATCGGTGCCGGCCGTGCCCTTCGCCAGGTTGATGATCTGACGCTGCATCGTGCTCGAACCCACCGATACCGCGTTACCCCGGCTTGCGACCGAACCTGAACCGAGCGCAACCGATCCGACGCTCACCGCATTTGCCCCCGAACCGAGCGCGACCGACTGGTCCAGCACCGCGTTCGAATTGGCACCCAGCGCCACCGAACCCACACCCATCGCACCGGCCCCGCGCCCGAGCGCTGTCGAGGTCGCGCCGCCCGCGAGCGCCCACGGTCCGGCTGCGACAGAGTCGCTGCCCGTGGCGCTGGCATCGCTTTCCGGCGCGTCAGAGATTGAATTGGCCTTGAAGTAACGCGTGTGTTCGTATAGCTGACCGTAGTTGATGGCATCGTTTGCGTCAGTGCCGTCGGCGACGTTGACGATTTTCGTGCCGCTCATGTCGGCGCCGGCCTGGAACGTGGCGGTACCGGTGGTGGTCGTGTCACCGCGCAACGTAATGCCGCCGGGTCCGTACAGCGTGACCACGCCCGCTCCGTTGTAGGCCGTCTGTCCCACGGTGATGTAGGCGCTCGATCCGCTTACGCCACCGTTTCCCGAGTTGTACTCGCTCATGACGACACCCGAGCCGCCGCCGCACTCGCCTTCGCCCATCGAGCCAATCGCGCCGCCCCATGCCTCGCCGTTCCACGAGGAGCCGTCCGCCGCATTCATCCACTGGCTGCTGGCCGCATCCGTTCCATTGCCCGCGCAGTTGACTATCGCCCCGGCAAACGCGGCCGGCGCGACCGACACCGCGCCCGCACCCAGCACGACCGCCGCAACCCGCGCTCGCCGCGAGGACCCCTTCTTCTTCGCCGTGCTCAGTTCGGACGCGGCGACCCACGCGCCCACCGACTCATTCCAGACAGACTTATGTACCTTGTTCATCGCCTATTACAACCTCAAAAATTGCCAATGGATTCTTTTCACTTTTGCAATGCGTAATGCGCCATGCAAAAGTCCTCTTCGGGAACCGGATATAACGATTGTCTAAACGGCTTCTCGCCGCACACAGGGTGGCAATCCTGTTTATCGCGCTGCAACTTTATCGGCTGGTTCGATCCGGTTATATCGGGCGGTACTGAATCGACGTAGGAATTTTCGTCAACACCCGGTACTTTCAGGACGTACCAGAACCGGAAACTGGGAAGCGTTTCCGGGCACTGATCAGAACCGGGCGAATTCGCCCTGACTCTTTACCGGTCGGCATCGACGGGGAATAAGCGAAAGACGGATCGCGTAGAAGATTGGGAAATTTCCGCAACCGGACATCAAGGCATTTTTCTATAATTCCAGCCCGATTCGATTAAACGGATCGTGGCGGTAAATCAATTATCTGGATTTATTTATTTGCGTATCGCGGTTTTTTTAAACGGCGACGCATTTTCAATCAGCATTAATACCAGACATATAAACCATGCAAATTTCCCAGCTTCGCATTAAAAGCCGTCAACGCGGCCAGGGCATGACCGAATACATCATCATCGTCGCGTTGATCGCGGTTTCGGCAATCGGTGTTTATTCGCTTTTCGGCCAGACGATCCGTAACCAGACGTCGGGGCTCGCGCAGGAAATGTCGGGCAAGAACGCTTCTGGCGATATCCAGAATGCCCAGGACAACGCCGACTCTGCCTCGACCAACGGCAACCAGAAGAAAGACATGGGCACGTATAACGCGAATAACAACGGGGAAATGCAGAACCACTAAGTCTGCAACCCACCATGAACCGCTCTGCCCGCACGGGCAGGGCCAGGGTCGCCGGCGCCAGCGGGCAGGCGCTGGTCTCTGCCCTGATTTTTCTTCTGGTCGGCGGCATTGGCCTCTTTGTCGCCTTCAATTCCTTTCAGATGACAAGCGCCCGCATCAAGCTGCAGAACACCGCCGACGCCGCTGCGTACAGCGCCGCAGTGCTGCAGGCGCGCGACTACAACTTCGCCGCGTACACGAATCGCGCAATGGTCGCCAACCAGGTCACCGCCGCCCAGGCCGGTGCGCTGAAATCGTGGATCGACGACCTGGAGGCGACGTACGGACCGTCTGGGGTCGATGACACGGTTAATGTCTACGCCGATCATCCCGTGCTCTGGCAAACGCCCAAGCAGGCCGGACACGCCGAGATCGCACCGGTACGCGCGACGCTCGACGCGCTGCTGCCCACAGTAGCCAGCGGTATTGGCCGCATCACGCGCGCGCTCAGCGACGCGCAGCTCAACTATCACGCCGCCACGCTCGTCACCGCGCCGCAAACGGCGGACGCCGTCGCGCAGCAGAACCAGCCCGACACGCACGTGACGGCCGGCTATTTCACAAGCGCGCGCAACGCGACGCAGCTCGCCGCGTGGACGAACTACACGCAGATCGTGACGCCCGCAGGCTCGTCGGGCGCGGATCATTTCGCCGATGTCGTCACCGATGCCGACACACTCGATGCCTTCCTGAAAGACCGTTCCGCGACGCGCAGTACAGGCCCGCAATACCAGGAACTCGACGACTCGGGCGGTACCAGATGCCGCTTCAGCCCCAACGCGACCGTGAGCGTGCGTGCGTTTCACAACGGCGGCACGCAATTGCGTCAGGACAAGAAAGGCTGGGAGGCGATCGATGCGACGATGGCGTCCGTCTACGTCAGTTGCCTCGACATGACGTTGCCCGTTATCGCGGGAACCGGAGGCAGCGTAAACGGCGACGTGCGGGTGCAGGGTGTCGAAAGCTATCTGAAGTCGCCGCCTTTCGTCGCATGGTCCGACTGGCAGGGCTATGGCGGCTATTACAACTTCGGCGATCACACGACCGGCACACCGGGCCTCGGCGTATCCGAGGGCCTCGCGCAAAAAATCGGCGACGGCCCCGGCACATCGCTCGATCTCTCGAATGGCGGGCTGCTGCCGTACCAGGACATCAACGGCGCGCCGGTGACCAGCGCGGCACCGCGCATCACGATCGAAGTCGAGCGCGCAAGCGAGACCCGCGTCAAAACGCAGGGTCTGCAAGGCGGCGGCCGGATGGCCGTGACGCCTGCCGACGCAGGCGGCGTGATGCGCGCGCTCGCCAGCGCGAACGCGTATTTCGTGCGCCCCAACCCGGGCGCGCTGGACGCGACGATCAGCGGCGCCCTGCTTCACGCGAAAGACTGGCTGCGCGCGGACGGCAAGACCGAATTCCCCGACACGTTCAGCCCGTACTGGCAGGCCACGCTCGCGCCCACCAGCGACGCCGAACGGGACGCCGCGCGCACCGCGCAGATCCCGGCAAGCGAGGCGGTCCAGCCATGAAATGCACACACTTCCGACGGCCGCAGCAGCACGGCCAGGCGATGACCGAGTTTCTGGTCGCCACTGCGCTCGTCATGGGCGTACTGCTTCTCGCCGTCGCGACGCTCGGCAAGTTCAACGACGTGCGCAACAAGACACTGATGGGCGCGCGCTATGTCGCGTG
Organism: Paraburkholderia gardini; assembly: GCF_907164545.1. Taxonomy (NCBI): domain Bacteria; kingdom Pseudomonadati; phylum Pseudomonadota; class Betaproteobacteria; order Burkholderiales; family Burkholderiaceae; genus Paraburkholderia; species Paraburkholderia gardini. Next base: position 29,582 of record NZ_CAJQZB010000014.1, read on the forward strand.
GGAACGCACGGTCTGGGGCAACGGCGCGACGATGGATTCGTCGCCGGCGACATCCGGTGACGACGACTGGTACAGCCAGTACGGTTCCGGCTCGCAGCAACCCGCCAAGAGCGACATCGAACTGCAACGCGAAGTCATCCAGCGCATGCTCGCGCAAAACGGCGCGCCGATCGCGGGCGACGACCGGTTGAACAACCGGCTGCCCGCTGTCGCGCCGGCCATGTGGGAAGACCATGGCGGCCACGCGTTTCTCGGCGCAACCGATGACGTCGTCGTCAGCAGCAATCGTGGCGAAAGCCCGGCGGCGAATCTCGCGCAGTACAGCGCGGAACCGTTCGGCTCGATGTCGACGTCGGGTAGCGGCACGTTCAATGCATCGATGAATCTGGCCACGCGCAATCTGCAGACGGGTACGCTCAGCGTATCGATCGCGAAAGATAGCGACGCACTCAGGAATATCTGGCCGGGCTTCGGCGGCCTGACGTTCAGCGATACGAACGTGGTGCTCGCCAACACGTGGCTCTCCGAAGGCGCGGCGAAAGGCGAGCATCTCTTCACCGCGGCCACGCCTGCGGCGAATGCAAGCCTCGTCAGTCCATCGCTGTATATGGGCCTGAAAAAGTACGCGCCCGAAATCGACACGCTGCAGTTCGGCCGTATCGAACGTGACGTGGTTCCTGCCGACCGTCTCTCGCCATGACGATGATCCATCCGGTTCTTCGTGCTGTGGCGTTGACCTGTGCAGCACTGCTGGTGCATGCCGGCAATGCGCACGCCGCCTGCGACAAACAACCCGTCAAGGCGGAACGCGTCCAGGCGATCGGTCTCGACATGCTCGTCAACGGTGTGCCGACCTCGGTCCGCACGCTGGACTTCGCCGGAACGGCCGACGATGTGTCCAGCGCATTCCGCGAATTCTGGACGCAGGAGGACGTTCCTGCAAAAGGCGTACGCGGACCGGACGGACTCGTGCTGAGCGCACTCGACGACGCGTGCCTTTACGTGCTCACGATCCCCAATGCGCAGGAGGGTGCGCCCACGAAAGGCACGCTGAGCATCATGCAGATCAGCGAGCAGAAAGCGTCGCACGCGATTGCCGGTTCGGCGATCCCGTTGCCTGAAGGTACAACGATCAGCGATGTCGAAAGCCGCGATCCTGGTCAGGCAGGACGGACCTGGCTCATCCAGATGTCCGGCAACGCCAGCGACAACGCACGCCGCTATGCGAGTCAGCTCGCACAGCGAGGCTGGTCGACGGTTGCGCAGGCGCCCGCGTTTCAGCTCGACGGATCAGGGCGCGTGCTGGGTAGCGCGCTCGCGATGCAGCGCGGCAACGACCGGCTCGATGCGATTTTCACCGCGCGCAACGGACAAACCGAAGCCGTCATCAACGCAACAAGGAATCGTTGACATGAAACACCCCGTGCATCCAGTCCGCGATCAGCGTGGCCAGGCGAGCGTCGAATACGTCGTCGTCACGGCATGCATCGTGTCGGCGCTGCTCGTCGCGGGCGATATGCCTCTGTCGCCGATCGACACACTCACCGCAGCGTTCAGGTCGCTGTTCAGCGCCTACAGCTTCGCCCTCTCGCTTCCCTGAACGTCAGGGTTCACTCATTCGCCATGTTCAAAAGAATCAAGATTCGCTCGCTCCTCGGCAACGCGTGGGTGCTTTTTTTCTGCGCCGTACTGGTCGCGGGCGGCCTCACGTTCGTGCTCTATCGCTACCTGAACGATCGCGAAATGCGCATCAAGGCTGAGGCCGCGGGGCATCAGCAGCGCGCAGGCGTCGAAGTCGTCGTGCCGCGCCGCGACGTGCCGGTCGGCACACCGCTTTCGAGCGGCGATTTCGTCGCGCGTGAAGTCGCGGCGGACCTCGTCTACGACGACATGATCCGCGTCGCCGACTTCGACACGTACCGGACCTCACATCTCGTGAAGGCCGTGCGACGCGGACGTCCACTGCGCGCCGGCGATATCGACGCGCTGCGCGGCCGCGATTTCGCCGACATCCTGCCCGCGGGCCAGCGTGCGTTGACGCTGGAAATCGACACGGTGAACTCCACCGCGACAATGGTGAGACCCGGCAATCGCGTCGATCTGTACTGGGTCGGCAAGAATCCGGACCCACAACCTGTCGCCGTTCAATCGGGTTTGTCCAGCACGTCCGTTCAATCCGGTGACGGCAAGGCGATTCGTCTGCTGATGCCGAACGTGCTGATTCTCGCGACCGGTCAGGACATCCGCCCACGTGACGCCGGCGAGGCGATGGAACGCGCAGGCAATCCGCAATCCGTCGACAACTACAGCACGGTCACCGTGCAGGTGCCCATCGCGGACGCGCCGCGCATCGTGCTCGCGCAGAAGGTCGGTTCGTTGCGCCTGATCCTGAAGAACGCCGACGACGCCACGCCGGACGTGCCCCAGAAGCTCACGGAAGACAAACTGTTTGCGAATGCCGGCAGTGGCGGCGGTAACACATCGCTCGTCGAAATCATCACGGGTGGCGGATCGACGGCGACGACGCGGGTGCCCGGCGGGCCATCGGACGCGGCGCCGGCCGCAGCGGGTGCATCGCCGCGAGCCCGCAATCCGGTTGCATCGGCTCCGGACAATCCGCTATCAGGCGCACCTCGACCGGGCGCCTACGAACAGGCGAACGCGATCGCTCAACAACTCCAGAAACTCGATACGCGCACGACGTCGGATCGCAACTGAAAGCACACAGCAGGTTCAGAATGAAAGTCCCCCATCGTTCGACGATGTTCCGTCGTCGCGTTATCCCTTTGCTGATTGCCGGCGTCATCCTGTGCGAAGCAGCACCGGTCGCGCTCGCGCAGCGCGTCGATACGTCGCTCAACAGCGATGCAACCAGCGAGAGCAGCAACACGAGCGTGCTCGAACTTTTTCGCGGCGAAGTACACGTGATGCGTCTGCCCGGCACGATCAAACGGATCGCGATCGGCAACGGCAAGATCGTGAGCGCGAGCGTTGTCGATGGACGGCTCATGCTGCTCGCCGAAAGCGCCGGCGTGACGTCGCTCGTCGTGTGGAATGAAAAGGGCATCGCGCTGCAAACCATGGTGCGCGTCGGCAAAGGCGAGGTGAACGCGTCTGTCGAGCAGTTGCGTCGCGTGCTGCAATCCGTTTCCGGCCTGCGCATTCAGCCGGTTGGACCGAACATCGTGCTCTCGGGTGTCGTGCACCGCGACATGGTGCCGGTGATCCAGTCCGCGACCGCCGATCTCAGCAACGTCATCAACACGACCACGGTCGACGAAGGCGACGCGCTGAAAAAGACGATCCACTTCAAGGTGCAGATCATGGAAATGACGCGCACCGGCCAGGAGAGTCTCGGCATCGCGTGGGACAGCCAGTTCAATGGACCGCAGGTCGGCGGTCAGGCGCTGTTCGGCACAGGCGGCGCGGCTGCGGCGGCAACCGGCGCGACGAACTTCTTCCTTGCGGGCATCGCGTCGAACATCACGTCGAAGATCAACTTCGCGATCAACAACGGCGACGCCTATATTCTTGCGACGCCCGAACTGAACACGAAGAGCGGTGGCGTCGCGACGTTTCTCGCCGGCGGCGAAGTACCGGTGCCGAAGGCCGGCGCGCTCGGCACAACGGATGTCGACTACAAACCGTACGGTATCAAGCTGAACATCAAGCCGGTGGTGGACGCGAACAACATCATTTCGGCGAGCCTCGAAACCGAAATCAGCCAGATCGACCCTTCGGTTTCGTACGGCGGTTTTCCGGGCTTCCTGACGCGCAAGACGACCTCCGATATCTCGCTGCGTGCCGGCGAAACACTCGCGATCTCCGGGCTCGTGAGCTCGGATGCACTCGACTCGACGAACGGCATGCCGTTTCTCGGCCAGTTGCCGATCATCGGCAGACTGTTCCGCTCAGACGCCTTCCGTTCGAAGAAGAGCGACCTGGTGATCTTCGTGACGCCGCTGATTTCCGATCCATCCCTGTCGCCGAATACGGACATGCTCGCGCGCGCGGATCGTTTCGATCAGCGCTTCCGCGATCGCTATGGCGATCCGAGCCCGCTTGCGCCCGTTCAGGCAGAAGGCGCGCCTCCAGCACCGCGACAACCGGTTGCGCCCACGCCCGCACTGCCGCCTGCGCCGGTGCGCAACGCGCCGCGGCAGGCTGCTGCGCCGCAGATTGTTTTGACGCCGGCGCCAGTGCCGAACCTTCCGCCCGCTTCGAACCCGATCGGACTCGCTGAAGCTATCCGCATGCTTGATGCGCCTCCGGTATCCCAGGGCGCTACGCGCTGATCACTTCACGGACAACGCACCTCATGATCCATCTTCACGTGCAGCCGCGTAACGCACCGGCACGGACATTTCAGACCGACAGCGGCTGCTCGATCGGCAAGGACCCGGCATGCGACATCGTTCTCAAGGGCATGCTGATCGGCAAGCTGCACGCACGCGTTATCAGGGAACACAACGCGTGGTACATCGAGGACCAGGGCGGCATTCTCGCGACGCTCGTCAATGGATCGCCCGTCACGCGCTACGGGCCGCTACTGGATACCGACCAGATCGAAATCGGCACGACGGTACTTCGAATCGTCGCGGCACCCGCTGCATCGCCGGCAGTTGCCGTGACGACGGTTGCCGCGCCCGCGCCCGAAGAAGCAACACCGCTGGCCTTCGTGGCGCGAGTGGAAAACACGGCGCCCGTACACGCTCTTCCTGTTCACGCCTCGCCGCCGACAACGCCTGCGAGCATCGAACGGCCAATACCCGTCAGCGAATCTGCCCGCCCCGCGTCGCTCGCTACCCAACCGCCTTCGCTGACAAAACCGTCGGAACCCCCACGCACGCAGTTTTCGCGTACGAAAAGATCCGCGGCGCCGGCACTCGAAGTTTCGCCGATCAACAGCCCGAACGGCATTGAACTGCGAAAGCGCGCGCATATGAAGGTCATCGCGACGCTCGATCTGCGTCGCCTTAACGTCTCGCGCATGGAAGACGACGAACTGCGCCGCACTGTCAACGCCACGCTCGACGACATCCTCGGCCACGATACCAGCCTGCGCTCGCCGGACATTCCGCTCGAGGTGTTGAAGAAAAGCGTGTTCGACGAAATCATCGGGCTTGGTCCGCTCGAAGAACTGCTTGCGGATGCAAGCGTGTCGGAAATCATGGTCAATTGTCATGACGAGGTATTCGTCGAACAACACGGGCGTCTCACGCGTTCCCCGGTTGTCTTCACCGACGATCGTGCGGTGATCGGTGCAATCGAGCGGATCGTCGCGCCGATCGGCCGGCGTATCGACGAAAGCTCGCCAATGGTCGATGCACGCCTGCCCGATGGGTCACGCGTGAATGCAGTCATTCCGCCGCTCTCACTCAAGGGCCCGAGCATCACGATCCGTAAATTCTCGAAGCGCAAGCTCACCGGCGAGGACCTGATCCAGTACGGCTCGATGTCGCCGGATATGCTGGAGTTTCTGCGAACCGCCGTCGAGCAGCGCGCGAACATCGTCATTTCCGGCGGCACGGGCTCCGGCAAAACGACGCTGCTCAACGTGCTATCGGGCTACATCCCTGACGACGAACGCATCGTGACCGTCGAAGACGCCGCCGAGCTGCAGCTCTCGCAGCCGAATCTCGTGTCGCTCGAAGCACGGCCCGCGAACATGGAAGGCAAAGGCGCGATCCCGATTCGCGATCTCGTGAAAAACTGCCTGCGGATGCGTCCCGACCGGATCGTGGTAGGCGAATGTCGCGGCGGCGAAGCGCTCGACATGCTGCAGGCGATGAACACGGGTCACGACGGCTCACTCACCACGACCCACGCGAACGCGCCGCGCGACTGCATCGCGCGCCTTGAGGTGATGACCCTGATGGCGGGCCTTGATCTGCCTGCGCAGGCGATCCGCGAACAGATCTGCTCGGCCGTCGACATCATCGTCCAGCAAAGCCGCTTTTCGTGCGGCTCGCGACGCGTCACGCACGTGACCGAAGTGAACGGCATGGAATCCGGCGTGATCCAGTTGCAGGACGTATTCATCTTCAAGGAAGAAGGCTTCGGTATCGATGGACGCATCCAGGGCGAGTTCGTTTCGACCGCCTATATTCCCGACTTCTATCAGGATCTGATCCGCCGCCGTATCCCCGTGAATACCGACATTTTCACGCGTACGGACTAGCCTCGCGACCATGACCCTCGCACTTATTCTCGCGCTCGTCTTCACCGGCATCCTGGCCGTGATCTGGCTGATCGCGCGCAGCGGAAAAACCGCGCTGGCCGCGCGCTCGCAACATATGGCAAGCGAACTGGAACAGCAGCTCGCCGATGCGTTCGTGTTCGTGAACCGGCAGAAAGTCGCGACGTGGACCATGATTGCAATGGTCGCGCTGCCTGTCGTGACGTTTCTGCTAAGCGGTAGTCTGCTGGTGGGCAGCGTCGCATTGCCGCTTGCGTTGACGCTCCCGAAAAAGGTCATGGCACGCATGCGCGCAAAGCGTATCGTCGCGCTCGAAAAGCAGTTGCCTGACGCACTCCTGATGCTTGCGGGCGCGTTGCGTGCTGGTGCAAGTTTTCCGGTCGCACTCGAAAGCGTGGTCCATGAATCGACGCCGCCCATCTCCGAGGAATTCGACCTGCTGATGCGCGAAATCCGTCTTGGCATCGATCTCGACGTGGCGATGCGCAACGTCGAAAAGCGCATCCCGATTCCCGACTTCATGATGGTGACGGCGGCCATCACGATCGCGCGAGAAGTGGGCGGCAATCTCGCCGAGGCGCTCGAATCGGTTGCGCGCACGCTGCGCGAAAAGCTGCAGATGGAAGGCAAGATCCGCGCACTGACTTCACAGGGGCGCATGCAGGGCATCGTCATGACGTGTCTTCCGCTGCTTCTGATGCTCGTGCTGCGCTTCATGGAGCCCACCGCGATGGCGCCGCTCTTTGGCGAGCCCGTCGGCTGGGCCACGCTCGGCGTGATCGCCGTGATGGAGTTTCTCGGCTACAAGTCCATTTCGGCCATCACCCGTATCGACGTCTAACCATGCTGCTCTTCATTGCATTTCTGGTCAGTTGCGGCGCGGTGATCGTCGCATTCCTCGCCTTTCGCTCCGTGTCGGGTCTCACCCAGGCAGTACCCGACGAAGACCGTACATGGCTTGATCCCTTGCCCAAACCGCTCCGGCTGTTGTGGCCCGTCGTCAATTTTGTCGACCATCACTTCGGCGCATTCTTTAGCGACCGGCACGTCGCAAGAATCGAAGCGCAACTGCGGATTTCATCGCTGCTGTTTCTGATGAGCGCGCGGCAGTTTCTTGCGTTGTCGCTGCTCTCCTCGGTACTCGCCACGCTGGCTGCGCTGCTGTTGATGCTGGCGCTGCACGCGTTTTCCGTCTGGGTTCTGGCTGGCGTCGTGGTGCTCGCCTTCTTCTACCCGCGTGTGTGGATCAAGGATCTGCGCAAACGCCGCGTCTCGCAGATCCTGCGACATCTGCCGATCTACCTGGACTTTCTGACGCTCGCCGTCGAAGCGGGCCTGAACGTCAATGGCGCGATCCAGAAGGCGGTCGAGAAAGGTCCCGATGGCCCGCTGCGTCGCGAATTCGAACACGTGCTGCGCGATCTCAAGTCCGGGCTGAGCCGTACCGAAGCGCTGCGGCGTTTCGAGGACCGGCAGCGCATCAAGGAAGTATCGAACCTGGTCGGCGCCATCGTGCAGGCCGAGCGCATGGGTTCCGGTCTCGCGAAAACATTGCGTTTCCAGTCTGAACAGCGCCGCTCGGAGCGCTTTCAGCGCGCGGAAAAGCAGGCAATGGAAGCGCCCGTGAAGCTGATATTTCCGCTGCTCTTCTTCATTTTTCCGGTCACGTTCATCGTGCTCGGATTTCCAATCGTCATGAAATTCGTACAAGCAGGCATGTTGTGAAGAAGGCTCAACTGACGAGGGCCGGTGTGGATATGGGCATCCGCGTATCGATCGCAGACACGCCGCTAGAGCGCATGCGCGGCCTGCTGGGCCGCGACGGTCTCGCGCGCGACGAAGCGTTGCTGCTGTGTCCGTGCCGCTCGGTGCACACGTTCGGCATGCGCTTCGCGATCGACGTGCTGTTTCTCGACCGCCACGGCCGGCTTGTGGCGCTCCACGCCGACACGCCGGCGCGGCGCCTGCTCTTTAATTTCCACGCGACGCAAACGCTTGAAATGCCGGCAGGCACCGCGCACGGACAAGCGATCAAAACCGGCGACGTGTTTGCTTTCGAGGCTCTCCTTTGAACCCGCTTTCCTTCCCGCCGCGCGCACGCGCGGCCCGCGTCCGCCTGATGCGCCATCAGCACGGCCAGTCGATGACCGAGTTTCTCGTCATCGCACCGTTGCTGCTGTTCTTTTGTCTCGCGACCGTGCAGTTCGCCCTGCTGTATCAGGCGAAGTCCACGCTCGATGCAGCGACGCTCGAAGCCGCCCGTGAAGGCGCCGTCACGCACGGGTCGATGACGGCGATGCAGGATGGCCTTGCGCGCGGCCTTGCGCCGCTTTACGCGCGCCACGCCAGCGCCGACGGCGCGCAGGCCGCGCTGCTGAACGCACAAACCGACGTCATGACGGCAAGCCACATCACGATCGTCAGTCCGACTGCCGACATGGTTAGCGATTTCGCGCCGGCGACCTCGTTTGCCACGCAAGGCACGGCCGTCGCCGAGATTCCGAACGACACGCTGATCTATCGCAATACCGTGACAGGTCCGCGCTCGGGCGTGAACATTCAGGACGCGAACCTGCTGAAGATCCGCGTCCATTATTGCTACGACATGTACGTACCGCTGGTGAACAAGGTCCTGTATTACGCGGCGAACGTGATCGGCAATATCGGCCCCGACGGCATCCTGCCGCGCGAACCGGCCGACGGCGGTGAAGACCCGTATGGCGATCCGCAACAGCCGGACACGTGGTGCAGGGTAAAGCTCGCGGACGGCATCGCGACGGGAAAATGGCCGCTGGCGCTGGAGTCCGAGGCGCTCGTGCGGATGCAGTCCAGCTATCGCCCCTCCGCTGCAAACGATGCGACCGCAGCACGCAGCGCACCCCGACCATGAAGACGCCGCGGTCGACGTGCAACAGCATGTGTCGTGTTCGAAGTGGGTTGCTCGTGTGGGTCGTACTCATTGCGGGCGCGACCGGCATGCCGCGTTCCGCGCAGGCTTCGGACGTGGTTGTGATCGCAGGCGGTTTGAGCCACAACGACGATCGCAGTCCTGACACAAGCCCGCTCGCTGTTGTCGTCGAGCCTGCGAACCGGCAGTTGCCCTCTGTCGCGGCGCGGGATTCGCGCATCATGGCGCTCGCGCCGCTGATCAACGAAGCGGCTTACACCACCGGCATCGATCCAGCGCTGCTGATGGCGGTGATCGACGTCGAATCCGGCGGTAACGCACAGGCGGTTTCGCCGAAAGGTGCAAGCGGATTGATGCAACTGATGCCTTCGACCGCCGCGCGACACGGCGTGCTGAACGTCTTCGATCCGAAGCAGAATATCGCCGCTGGAGCGCGCTATCTGGCCCAGCTATTGCGGCAGTTCGGCGATCTGCCGCTCGCGCTGGCAGCGTATAACGCGGGCGAAACCGCTGTGCGGAAATACGGTCGCCAGATTCCACCCTTCGCGGAAACGCTTGCCTATGTGCCGCGTGTCATCGACCGGTATCAGCGTTACCGGAGCGTCGAAGAACCGCAAGGCCGCTTTTTGCTGGTGCGGCGTGGCGGTGTCCAGCAGAGCGATTGACGCGAGAGATTTCAGGCACCGGTTTGCAAAACGGTAATGTCAAACGCGTGAGCGATCTGCACGGGGCAGATTCGCAAGCCACGTATCCATTCTTTCGACCTCGTGCTCCACGCTCGCGAAGAGCACGGCTGCGCGCGCCGCGTCTCCTGCCGCGGCCGCGAATTCCATCTGCGACGTCTGCTCGACGAGTTTCCTGAAACCGATCAGTCGCGCGGAACCATTGATCCGGTGTGCGGCGCTTGCCGCCTCGCTCCACGAACCGGTATGCAACGCTTCGCGCAACGTCGCTAGCGTCGTGCAATTCGTGTCGGTCAGGATACGGACGAGTTCGCGAGCAACAGCGACGTCGCCAGCGGCCAGTTCGTGGACTTTCCTTGCGAGCGCGTGTCGATCCATGTCTTCACGCAATGCGGCAACGCCGGGCGAAATCGACCAGCTCGACGAGCGTCTTGACGCTGACTTTCTTCATGATGCGAACCTTGTGGCTACTGACTGTCTTGTTGCTGATGAACAGCACCTCGCCGATGGTTTTATTCGACAGACCTCTCGCGAGCATCCGCAGGATGGCGAGTTCCTTGTCGGATAGCAGCGCAAGCCTTTCTTCATCGGTCATCGTCTGGGTGCCTGTGCGTGCACCGGTATGATGCCGCGCGGGGAACGCGGTGTAGCCTCCGAGGACCGATTCGATATGACGTCCGATGCCGTTCAGGTCCAGCGATTTGCTGACGAAACCGCGTGCGCCGGCGCGCATCGCGCGCGGCGCGAATGTCTCGGGGTCCCCGGCGGACAGCACGAGCACACGAATCCCGGGACGAATGAGCTGCAGCCTCGAAACGACATCGAGGCCGCTGATGCGCGGAATGTCGAGATCGAGCACGACGAGATCGGGTGCGTGCCGCCGGACCATGTCGATGGCATCCTGTCCGTTGTCCGCTTCGAGCACTTCGGCGACGCCGGGAATTTGCAACGCATGAGTCTTGATCACGAACCGGAATGCAGGATGATCGTCGACGATCAGGATAGTAGCCAACCGTAATTCCCTCGATGAACGCGGCGTCGTTCGGCACCGGTACAGCAAAACGTGAAGCCCGGAATGCGTCCGCTAAAAAAAGCCGTGAGATGGTACAGCAGCGGATTCATTTACCCTCCTGAAAACCTGGCCTGCGCTGTCCGCGGTGCCTGGCATTCGGAGCGGCCGGGTGTTTGACAGACTCGGCATCGACCACGTCTTGCGCTTGCGCCGGCGACGCCGGTGCGCTGCTGTGTTGCGTCGAACACGCGAGCGTGGTCCTGGCCGACGTGCGCAACAGGTTCTCCGCAGTCGCCACGCGCGCCTCGGCCTCGCCGAAGCTGCGACGCCATGCATCATGACCCGCGTGCATCAACGCGACCTCCGCGCACGCGAGCGGCGCGGCGGCATCCGGACACGAGGCAAACGCCGGATCGCGCCGCACTACGTCGACGATCGCCCACAGATCCAGACGCACCGTCACGACGGTTCGCATCGCGGGTCGCCCGGCCGGCATCGCGGCGCCCCGCTCCATGCTCGCGTACAGGACGGCGGCGCCGATCGTTTCTTCGACAAAACCCCATTGATCGCCCGCTTCGAACGCCTCACGGCCAGCTTCGATCCAGCATTGCGCCTTCGCGTGAAAGTAGTCGTCACCGACGATGCCGTCGAGCTTGTGCTGCACGCCGGCGAGCGCCGCACGACGATTCGTGACCGGCGCGTACGTATCGATCCACTGACGGTCAGGCGCGCCCGCGGCGGCATCCTGTGTCGCGCCGAAGCCAGTTTGCGTGATAGCGGAATCCTGAATGCCGAGTCGCGCCCGCGCGGCCGGATCAGCGCATCCAGCAAGCAGCCATGCGCACGCAAGCATCGTGAACGGGAGTTTCATGACGAACCGCAATGAGGGAGGTATTTGACGAAGAACCGCAGGAGGATAGATGGGAAGGTCCGCGCAAGGGTGCGGAATTTTCCGCACTCATCGGCGGATGTTTCCGCAAACGGCATTCGCCGGGCACGAAACCGTGCAAGTGGTGTCGCGAGTTTAAAGCGCCGGTCCAGATCCCGCCCCGCGCGATCCGTCGTCAAAACATGGCGCGCGAATGAACGTTGATGAACGTTGCGCCCGGACGGGCGCTCGCGGCCGTGCCGCCTGACGCGACGACACGGCGACGCGTGCCCGGTCAGGCGATAGCGCGTGCCGCGTTGCGGCCGCGCAGCCATTCGAGCGCGAGCAGCAGACAGGTCGAGAAAATGATGAGGATCGTCGCGAGCGCGGCGATCGTCGGGCTGATGTTTTCGCGGATGCCGGTGAACATCTGACGCGGCAGCGTGGTCTGGTCCGCGCCCGCGAGGAACAGCGTGACAACCACTTCATCGAACGATGTCGCGAAGGCGAACAGCGCGCCCGAGATCACGCCCGGTGCGATGACGGGCAACGTGATGCGGAAGAACGTCCTCACCGGATTCGCGCCCAGCGACAAGCTCGCGCGCACGAGGTTGTAGTTGAAACCCTGCAACGTGGCGACTACCGTCGTCACGACGAACGGCACGCCGAGCGAAGCGTGCGCCATGATCAGCCCGATATACGTGTTCGCGAGCCCGAGCGGCGCGAAGAACAGGTACATGCCGACGCCGACCACCACGACCGGCACGATCATCGGCGAAATCAGGATCGCCATCAGCAGCGCCTTGCCGCGGAAGTTGGCCTTCGTGAGGCCAATCGCGGCGACGGTGCCGAGGACCGTCGCGAGAACCGTGGCCGAGGGCGCGACGATAAAGCTGTTTTTCGCGGCCATGCGCCATTCGTCGGAGGCGATCAGGTTCTGGTACCAGCGCAGCGACCAGCCCGGAATCGGATACACGAGGAACGTGCTCGACGAGAACGACAGCGGCACGATGGCCAGCACGGGCATGATCAGATACAGCAGCGTCAGCACGGCGAGGCCGCGCAGCGTGAAGTACCACATGCGTTCGACCAGCGACGTATGGGGCGCAAAGAGCGGTTTCGCGAGTTTCATCATGAGTCTCCGTGAACGCTCAACCGAGGCTCAACGAGGAACGCGTGAGGCGTCCGTAGATCACGTACAGCACGAGCGTCGCGGCGAGCAGCAGGCCGCCGAGCGCACACGCCATGCCCCAGTTGATCGTCACGTTCGTGAAGTACGCGACGTAGTAGCTGACCATCTGGTCGTTCGGGCCGCCGAGCAGCGCGGGTGTGATGTAGTAGCCGATCGCGAGAATGAACACGAGCAGCGCGCCCGCGCCGACGCCCGGATACGTCTGCGGCACGTACACGCGCCAGAACGCGGCGAATGGATGACTGCCGAGCGAAATCGCCGCGCGCTGGTACGTCGGCGGAATCGACTTCATCACGCTGTAAAGCGGCAGGATCATGAACGGCAGCAGGATATGCGTCATCGAAATATAGACGCCGGTGCGGTTGAACAGCAGCGCGAGCGGCGCATGGATCAGGCCGGTGCCGAGGAGCGCCTTGTTCATCAGCCCCTCGCTTTGCAGGATCACGATCCATGCGGCTACGCGCACGAGGATCGAGGTCCAGAACGGGATCAGCACGAGGATCATCACGAGATTCGCGCGACGTTCGGAAAGCGTGGAAATCCAGTACGCCAGCGGATAGCCGAGCAGCAACGTGAAAATCGTGACGGCCGCGCCGATCACGAACGTGCGGCTGAATACGGCAAGGTAGATCTGCTGGTCAGGATCGGTCTGCTCGATGTGACCGAACGCATCCTGTTTATGGTCGAGAGAGGCCAGCACGTAAAACGGCGAATACTGGCCGCCGTTTTTGGCGATCGCCTGCCAGTACGCAACATCGTTCCAGCGTGCGTCGATCTCGACGAGTTTCGCGTGAACCTGCGCGGGTGCGAGCGCGTGGCCGGCGTCATCGTTGAGCGGCATCGCGCGTGCGGTCTTCGCGACCATCGAGCGATAGCCGGGAATTTCCGTGTTCAGACGGCGTGCGAGCGCGCCCATCGATTCGCCGTCCGCGACCACGGTGAGGTCGGTGGCGAGTGCGGCGTACGCGGCGTCCGGCGGCACCGACTTGCGGTCCCAGTCATGAAGCACGCTCACGGTGTGCGGCAGTGCGGTGGCGATTTCCGGATTCTGTACCGCGCGTGTCAGCAACGCGCCAATTGGCACGACGAAAATCAGCAACAGGAAAATAGCCAGCGGCGCGATCAGCAACAACGCCATTGCGCGCTTTTTCGCTTCCGCGGCTCTCAGCTCGCGCTTCAGCCGGTTCGACGATTCCGGCGTGGAATCGGCGGTGATCGTCATGGTGGTCACACCTGTCTCCATGCAAGTTTTTATTGCTGTATTGTCCGCGTCGCTTCGAAAGGCGCGTCATGCTGCCTCACACAACATCACGACCCCGCGATCCATCTTTCGATGCGGCTCCGCTTCGCATGGCGAAGCGGAGCCATCGCGGCTTTACCGCACCGCTACCACTACCCGCTTACTTCGCGGCCCACGAAGCGAAGCGTTGCTCCAGTTCGTCACCGTGGTCGGTCCAGAAACCCGCATCCTGCAGCACGGCGTTCTTGCCGTTAGCCGGCGAGTTCGGCAGATTCGCGAGCGTCTTCGCGTCGAGCGCCTTGATCGCGGCGTCGTTCACCGGGCCGTACGCGATGTGCTTCGCGTATTCCTGCTGCGGCTTCGACGACACCGTGTACGCGATGTACTTCTCGGCCAGATCCCTGTTCGGCGAGCCCTTCGGAATCGCCCAGTAGTCGAGGTCATAGATGCTGCCGTTCCACACGACCTTCAGGTTCTTGCCTTCGCGCTGCGCGGCGTCGATCCGGCCGTTGTAGGCTGTCGTCATCACCACGTCGCCGGCGACGAGGAACTGCGGCGGCTGTGCGCCCGCTTCCCACCACTGGATGTTCGGCTTCAGCTCGTCGAGCTTCTTGAACGCGCGGTCCTGGCCCGCCTTCGTGGCGAGCACCTTGTAGACGTCCTTCGGCGCGACGCCGTCAGCCATCAACGCGAATTCGAGGTTGTAACGTGCGCCCTTGCGCATGCCGCGCTTGCCCGGGAATTTCTGCACGTTCCAGAAATCCGCCCAGCTGGCCGGGGCGGTCTTCAGCTTGTCGGCGTTGTAGGCCATCGCCGTCGACCACACGAAAAAGCCCACGCCGCACGTTTGCGGCGATTCCGGCACGAGGTCCGACTTCTTCGCGATCTTCGACCAGTCGAGCTTTTCGTACATGCCTTCGTCGCAGGCACGGCCGAGGTCGCCCGATTCCACTTCGACGACGTCCCAGTTCACGTGCTTCGCCTCGACCATCGCCTTCACCTTGGCCTGCTCGCCGTTGTACTCGACGGCCGTGACCTTCGTGCCGGTGGACGCTTCGAACGGCTCGTTGAACGCGACTTTCTGCGCGTCGCCGTTGGCACCGCCGAAGTTGACGACCGTCAGCTCAGCAGCCATGGCCTGCGCGGAACCGAGTGCCAGTGCAAACGCACCGGCGGCGACAGCACAGCGTGATTTCCCGAACTTCAACATGATGTGTCCTCTCTCTTCTGGTGGTCTGTCAGGGTTGTTGTCGTACTCAGGCGAACACGCGCAGATGCTCCGGCGCGAATTCAAGTGCGACCGGGGAACCGGGCGCGAAGGTGTCGAGCATTTCAGTGCCGAGCGGCACCTTGACGAAACACTCGTCCTGTTGAGGCAACCCGCACCGCATGCGTACGTGGTCGCCAAAATAGATGAGGCCGCGCGCTTCGCCCGCGAGCGCGTTCGAACCGTTGCGCCCGGCGCCGCCCGTCAGCTTCATGCGTTCGGGGCGAATGCAGGCGACCGCCGGCGTACCCGCTTTCGCGCCGCCGATATTGCGGCCCTTGAGGCGCGTGCCGTCGGCAAGATGGAAATCGCAGAACTCGCCGTCGACGTTCGCAATGGTGCCGCGCAGCTTGTTCGAATCGCCGATGAAGTTCGCGACGAACTCGTTGCACGGCGATTCATACAGACGATCGACGGTATCGAGCTGCTGCACGATGCCCTTGTCGAACACCGCGACGCGATCGGACATCGTCAGCGCTTCGCCCTGATCGTGCGTCACGTAGACGAACGTCACGCCGAGCTTTTCGTGCAGCGATTTGAGTTCGTACTGCATGTGTTCGCGCAGCTGCTTGTCGAGCGCGCCGAGCGGCTCGTCCATCAGCACGAGCTTCGGTTCGAATACGAGCGCGCGCGCCAGCGCGATCCGCTGCTGCTGGCCGCCCGACAGCTGTGCCGGATAGCGCTTCGCGAAGCTGTCCATGCGGACCATCTTCAGTGCGTTGTCGACCTTGTGGGCGCGTTCTTCAGCGGAGAGCCTGCGCACCGTCAGCGGATACGCGACGTTCTGCTCGACCGTCAGATGCGGGAACAGCGCGTAGTTCTGAAACACCATGCCGATGTTGCGCTTGTGCGGCGGCACGGTATTGAGCAGCGTGCCGTCGAGCCAGATCTCGCCGCCGGTCGGAAATTCGAAACCGGCAAGCATCATCAGGCAGGTGGTCTTGCCGGAACCGGATGGCCCGAGCAGCGTCAGGAATTCGCCATGGTAAATGTCGAGGTCGAGCTGTTTGACGACGAGCGTCTCACCGTCGTACGTCTTGCGCACGCCTCTAAAGCTGACGATCACTTCTTCGGTTTTCATCGTCTACGTCTCCTTCTCCATCCACGCTGGTTCCCCCGAAAGGGGCCATCGCATTGAATCGCGTGATCCACTATAGCCGGTTCCGGTTCTACAATATGGAACCATTTCATTATTCCGGATAGAACCACTTGGACACCGTCATTCTGTCGGACTGGCTTGCCGCGCGGCTCGACCGGGCGGCTGCCGAACCCGTCTACCGGCAGGTCCTGCGGCTGATGCAGCAGGCCATCCTGACCGCGCAGTTCCCGCCGGGCGCCAAGCTGCCGAGTTCGCGCACGCTCGCGGGCGAGCTCGGCATCGCGCGCAATACGGTGCTGCACGTGTATGACCAGCTGACCGCCGAGGGCTACGTCATCTCGACGACCGGAAGCGGCACCTATGTCGCCGATACGCGGCCCGACAGCGCCGCGTTCAGCGCGCGGCGCACGACACCCAGGGTTGCCGGTGCGCCCGGCAAGGCCGGTGCGACGGCGACTGCCGCGACCGACGCAGGCGACACCGCATCGTCACGGACAGCATGCGAGCAGCGCGGCCTTTCCTCGCGCGGCAGCCGGCTGATCGACAAGGCGGGCGTGTCGCTCAAGCAATGGGGCGCGTTCATGCCCGGCGTACCGGACGTCGCCGAGTTTCCGGCGCGCACGTGGAGCCGCCTGCAGGCGCGTCTGTGGAAAGAGGCGAATCCCGATCTGCTGACGTATGCGCCAGGCGGCGGCTACCGTCCGCTGCGCCGTGCGCTGTCGGACTATCTGCGGGTTGCGCGTTCGGTGAACTGCACGCCAGACCAGATCATCATCACTACGGGTATTCACCAGTCGATCGATCTCGCGGTGCGTCTCCTGACCGACGTCGGCGATCGCGCGTGGGTTGAGGAGCCGTGTTACTGGGGAGCGCGCAGCGTGCTGGAATCGTCGGGGCTCACGCTCTCGCCCGTGCCGGTCGACGACGAAGGTCTGAACCCGCGCGAACAGGATCTGCGCGATCCGCCACGCCTTGCGCTCGTCACGCCGTCGCACCAGTATCCGCTCGGGATGGTGATGAGCCTCGCGCGCCGCCGCACGCTGCTCGAATACGCGCGGCAGCACGGCGTGTGGATCATCGAGGACGACTACGACAGCGAGTTCCGCTACGGCAGCCGGCCGCTCGCCTCGCTTCAGGGGCTCGACGAGGCGGGTCAGGTGATCTATGTCGGCAGTCTCGGCAAGATGCTGTTTCCGGGTCTGCGGATCGGCTACATGATCGCGCCTGAGCATCTCGTCGATACGTTCCGCACGGGTGTCGCGGAGCTGTATCGCGAGGGACAGCTGATGCAGCAGGCGGTGTTGACCGAGTTCATCATGGACGGCTACCTGACCTCGCACGTGCGGCGCATGCGGGCGCTCTACGGCGAGCGGCGGCAAATCCTGATCGATGCGATCACCACGCATTTCGGCGACACGCTGCCCGTCATGGGCGACGAAGCGGGCCTGCACCTCGTGCTCGGGCTGCCGGACCACGCGAACGACCGCGAAGTGGTCGCCACCGCGTACGACGCCGGCGTGATCGTGCGTCCGCTCACCGCGTACTACAGCGGTGAAGGCGCGGTGCGGCGCGGGTTGCTGCTCGGTTACGCATGCGTGCCGAACGAAAAGATCGGTCCGGCGTTCGCCACGCTCGCGCGCGTCATCGAGCAGACGGCGTTGCGCAAGCCCACGCGCGCCGCCTGATTCCGGCGCGCGCCGGCGCCGCGAAACCGGCCGCGAAAACAGACGGCGAAACCAGCGTCTATTTCAGGCCGAAATCGACGCGCGACGCCGTGCCCTTGTCCTTGATGCCTTCGGCGGTCAGCTTCGGCGCGACGATGAAGACCCGGCTGCTGTCCACCTTCCCGTCGAAGTACTGCTGCACCGCCTGCGCCCGCCGCTGCGCGAGATTGCGCAGCGCTGCGTCGTCGATCGGCGCGTGTTCGGCGATCGCGTTCTTCATGTCGTCGTCGGGCATCGACTTCGTCAGGCCGATGAAGTTGCGCGGCTTCTTGAAGTCCGCATCCTTGTACGCTTTGGTCAGGTACTTGTCGTACTCTTTCGGGTCGACCGTGATCGTCGATGTATCGACGCTCTCACCGTTGCCCACCGTGTCCTTGATTTTCTGCGCCTTCACCAGCCGGTCGACGTACAGCGTGCGCAACGCGGGCACGTCCGTCGCGGGATCGACGCGCCCGATCAGGTCGATGCGGATCGAAGGCTTGTCTACAAGCGCTTTTGCGATCGTGTCGAGCTTCGCCGTGGACGCGTCCGTGAGTTTCGCCGAGCCCGGATCGAATTCGACGTAACCCAGTTCCTCGCTATTCCCGCCGAACGCATTCGCAAGCAACGAGAACGGCGCGGTCACGGCCTTCTCCACCAGGTTCACGATCGCGCTCCAGATCAGGCCGCCGAGGCTGAACTGCGGATTCGCCAGCGACCCGGACACCGGAATGTTCACGTCGATCTCGCCGCGCCGGTTTTTCAGCAGCGAGATCGCGAGGCGCACGGGCAGTTTCGTCGCGGTGTCGTTGTCGACGTGATCGCCAAACGTGAGCTGATCGATGAACAGATGGTTGTTCGCGGTCAGCTGGTCGTTGTCGAGTTTGTAATGCAGATCGACGTTGAGTTTGCCCTTCGTGATCGGGTAGCCGGCGTACTTCGTCGAATACGGCGTGAGGTTCGTCAGCTCGACGTCGTGCGCGCTCGCCGTCAGATCGAGCGCGGGCTTCGGGATCAGCGGATTGACCGTGCCGCGAATCGAAAGCGGTCCGTTCGCCGCGAGCTTCGCGGCGACATCGACCGGCGCGGGCGTGGTCGACTGCGTGCCGAATGCGCCGATCGTCCCCTGTATCGCGACGAGATTCGCCGTGAAATTCGGTTTGATGAAGTTGTCGGTGTACGTCACGCGGCCGTTTTGCAGCACGAGCTGGCCGAAGCGCAATTTCACCGGGCTCGTGGGTGCGGTGGCCGCGGTAACGGTCGCGGACGTCGAAGCAGGTGCGGGCGCTGAAGCCATCGCGGCCTCGGATGCCGATTGCGGCGTCAGCGGAATCGGCTCGCGGCCGCTCTTGTCGCGCGTCAGCGATTTCGCGGCGCCCGACTGCTGCGCGACCACGTCTTTCAGGTTCAGCCTGCCTTGCGCATCGAGCAGCACGCGGCCGTAGAAGCCGTTGAACGTCACCTTGCCGGCATCGACATCGGTGCCACGCGCGCCGTAGTTCGCCTTCAGTTTCGTGAGCGCCAGCGAGCGCCAGCCCGCGAACGGGTCGGACGTCGCCTTGTCGAGCATCCGCACGTCGACGAGCGCCACATCCCCCTTGTATGAAGCGCTCAGCGCCTTGTCCGTCTTGCCGGACTGGCTCAGCGCCAGGTCGCCCGATGCGTTCAGCAGCGCGCTCGCAATCGTCGCGTTCAGCTTGTTGCCGAAATACGGTTCAAAGGCCGCGGCGTCGAGCCGGCTGGCGTTCACCTTCAGTGCCAGCTTGAGCGGCGTCGCGGTGATGTCGCCATTCACGCCCAATGTGCCTTTGCGATTGAGCGTGGCCTGCAGGTCGACGGGTAGCGGTTTCGAGAGATCGTCGCTGATCTGCCGCACTTTCAGCTGCAACGGCGCGACGTTGAGTTTGACGGGGTGCTCAGTCGAGTTGTCGGTGAAACTGGCCGCGCTGTCCTTCACGTTCAGTTCGCCGATCTGATAATGCCAGGCCGGCCCCTGTTCCTGCACCTTCTGAACCTTGCGCACTGCCGTGTGTTCAGCGAGCGTCTCGTGCGGACCGGCGAGCGCGGCAAGATCGATGCTGCCGTCCTTCAGGCGCTGCGCCGTGATGTTCAGGCCGGTCAGATCGACGCCGGTGATCTCGGCTGTACGGCCGGACACGTCGACTGCCTTCACCAGCACATGCCCCTGCGCCAGCGCCACAACCGGCTCCTTCGTACCCTGCGCCACGAGCTTCAGCGACTGCAGGTCCAGTTCGGATTCGCCGACCTGCACGACCGCCGGCGACTTCTCCCAGTTCGCACTGACGTTCGCGTTCAGGCTGAGCGTGCCGTCGACGACCTGTGCGGCCGTCACGCCATTGATATAAGGCTGAAGCAGCGGCAGATGCGCAGACTTGAGATTGATCTTCGAATCGGTGGTTTTCGCGGCAAGACCGAACGTGCCGGCCGCATCCAGCGAACCACCATCGACGAATGTCGTTTCGAACGTGTATTTCGCGGGCGGCTTGCCGAGCGTCGTGAAATCGGCGAGCGAAACGTGGATGCCCTTGAACGCCAGCGAGACAGGTTTGGGCACGCCCTGATCCAGCAACTGCACCTCGCCGTCGTTCAGTGCAAATGTCTTGATCGACAGATCGAGCGGAGACGCGGCCTTTTCCTGCGCGGGCGCGGGCGCGGTTGCTGCACCCGACGCAGCGGACGCAGCGGAAGGTGCGCTGGCCGGCGCCTGCTTTTGCGCCGATGCCTCGCCGGGCGCCGCCGTGAACATCTTCTGCACGCTCAACACGCCGGACTGATCGCGCGACAGATGCACGTTCGGCCCGTCGAGCCGGATGTCGTCGAAGCGGAACACGCTCTTCAGCGGCTCCAGCGAGGCCGCGGCGACATGCAGCGCGCGCGCCTTGAAGAACGGTGCCTTGTTTGCGTCGACGACGTCGATATCGGTGAGATCGGCGGTGCCGGTGATGCTCAACGTGGGTGTATCGTTGGACATCACGAAATGCAGTTTCAGGTCGCTCGACAGCTTGCCGGCCTGCACGGTCACCGGCAGCTTCGCCGGCACGTAGGACAGGATGCGCGGCACGTCGAGGCCGTCGAAGCGCAGCGCCACTTCCGATTCACGCGATGCCGCGAACGGCTTGGTGCGGCCGTCGATGGCGAGCGGAGAGCCGTCGATGCGCGCGCGCAGCATCGGCTCGACGAAGATGTCGGTCTTCGACGGCAACGTCGCGATAAACGGAATGCCGATCGACACGCGGTCGACCAGATGCTGCACACCGAGCAGTTTGTCGTCGAACTCGATGCTGCCGTTCTCGACGCGGATATTCGATACCGAGAAGAGCGTCGGCTTGCTGTTCGGCTTCGACGGCTGCTTCGCGAATTTCTCGATCAGATCGGTAAAGTTGAACCGTTGCGCGTCATAGCGAATGATATGAAAGCGCGGCGAATCGACCTTTACTTCGTCGATAACCGGCGCGCCGCGAAAGATCGATGACCACGACGGCTGCACGATCAGACGCTCGATATCGATGAAATTGCCCGCGCCGCCACGCTCGCCGATATGCACGCGATCGGCTTCGAAATTGAGCGTGTACGGATTAAGCGCGATGCGGCCAATGGTCGACGGCCGGTCGAGTTGCCTGCTCAGCTGCTGCCCGGCGATATGCCGGATCAGCGGCGGCGCGGCAAAAAAACCGGCCAGACCGAACAGCACCAGAAAGATCAGCAGGCCAATGACGACCCGCCGGGCGCGGCGTCCGTTCGCGACGTCGCGAACGGCCTTCAGGGAAGATGCGAGAGATGCTTTGTTGAGGCTTGCCATGCTCGGTCGCAGGTGATGCGGCGGCGGCCCACCGCGATGACGAAAATCAGACTGCGGAAAGTATATGTCCTCGATCCGACATACGGAACAAACCTCGCGAAACGTTTAACACCCGCACGCGGCCTGTTGACATGACGTATTCAATACGCATCAGGTGCGGCCGGTATGGATTCCGGCCGACACCGTTGTTTCCGCCACCTTCAGCACAGCCGGCACTGCAGGCAAACGCGCTTATTGACGCACGACTTCTGGCGGTTGCCACGAACCGTCGCTGGCCTGCGGTTTCGGCGCATACAGGCGCATGACGAGCTGAAAATCGCCGCGCGGCACCGGCAGCCAGTTCACGGCCCTCACGCGGACTGCCGAAACCGTCACATCCAGCGAGCCGTCGCGATTCCGCTTCGCGCCGTTGCGATCGCCGACCGACACGCGCGGCGGCTTCGTTTCGCCGAGTGCGCCATCTTTCGTGTAGGCCGTGACCGACCAGAAACCGCGTACCGGCGGCACCTGGTTCGGCGCGAAGTGGATCACATAACGGTTCGCGCCGTTCAGCGCCTGACCGTCACTGTCCTGCGCGACGGTGGCGCGAATTTCATCGTCCTTCGTGCCGATGCCCGGCTGCGTGTACGCCGCGTAGGCGCGCAACGCGTAATCCGGACCATAGTTGCCGACGCCGTCGCCAAACCAGCGCCAGCCGTTGGCGGTCAGCACATTCGTCGGCGCGCTTGCCACGCGATCGCGCCCGTCCGCGAGACCGGCGGCAATGGCGTCGCTGGCGCGGGTGGGCAACTGGACCGGCGCGCCCGGCGTCACACCAAGATCGGCGAGCTTTTTCAGCGCGTCGGGATCGTCGGGCGCGGGAGGATTGTCCGCCAGCGCCTGCGCGAGCCGGTCAAAGAAGCCCGTGGCGTCGAGCGCGGCGACCTTTGCGGGCGACCCGCTCGCCACGCTCGTCTCGGGTGGCATCGTGCGCGTCACGACCGTGGCCGCGCGCGTTTCGCCGTTAAAGACGCTGAGCGGCGCCACCCGGATGCCGCGCTGAAGCTTGCGCACCGCCGTGATGTCACGCGAGCCGTTCGTCTGGATGCGCGCGCTGAACCACACGTAGCGCGTCGAAACCTCGACGCGTTTCGCGCCGGCCGGCAGATCGCCCTGCCAGCCTTTCTGCACGAACGCGATGGTCTGCGTCCTGATGCCCGCCGCGCGAGCGCCCGCTGGTGCGCGGAGCAAGGCGGTCGACCAGACCACGTTCGTCCACATGTCGAGCGCGCGGGCGTCGAGATAGCGGCCGTGCGAGTCGGGCAGCACGACAATGACAGGTTCTTCGCTGACGTCGAGCCAGCCGGTCGAATCGAGCGTATCGAGACTCGGCGTGGTCGGACGGCCCGCGCCGACAGGCGGCAAAGCCTGCGCGTGGCGCAGCGTGTTGACGGGCGCCTGGCCCGGATCGGTGCCCGTGGCCGCCTCGCGCGCGACATCCATCAGCACGAGCGGATAGCCGAATACATAGGAATCCGCGACTTCGTCCTTGATCCAGCCGGTGGATTTCGGCGAGGACACCGGCGTTGCAGCGCAACCGGCGAGGAACGCAAGGCCTGCAAGCGACGCGCAGGTCCACTGAAAAGAAAACAGTTCTCGTCGATTTTTTATCATTCGTTGATCTTGCGGAACAGGCGGTCCATTGGGTGCCGACGATCATGCGACCCTGCTCTCAGGCACCCCCCGGGTCACCTGTGAAGCCGCGCGAATCTGATCCCGACAACGGGTTGTATCGTATCCTTGACAGCCAGGCAAGCGCAAAGGCGCGCAGTGACGCGTCCCGTGCACGCCAGTCCGGTTTTCGCACCCGGTCAGGCGCCCTTTCGATCATTCAAAAAACATCACCATCCGCCCGGAGCGCCGCATGTACATCCCCGCCCATTTCGAAGAAAACCGCCCCAAGGTGCTGCATGGCCTGATCGAACGGCATCCGCTGGGCGCGCTTGTCACGAACGGTCCGGACGGGCTCGACGCCAACCACGTGCCGTTCGAGTTCGATCCCGCGCGCGGGCCGCTCGGGACGTTGCGCGCGCACGTGGCGCGCGCGAATCCGGTATGGCGCGAAGCGGCGGACCGGCCCGACGCACTGGTCATCTTCCAGGGCGCGACGGCGTACATCTCGCCTACGTGGTATCCGGGCAAGCATGAGACGCACCGTCAGGTGCCGACGTGGAACTACATGGTGGTGCATGCGCATGGCCGGATTGTCGTACGCGACGATGAAACTTTCGTGCGCGGCCTCGTTGCAAGGCTCACGCGCAAGATGGAAGCCGGCGAGGCGAAGCCGTGGAAAATGGGCGACGCGCCGCCGGACTTCATCGCGCAGATGGTCGGCGCGATTGTCGGCATCGAAATCGAGGTCACGAAGCTCACCGGCAAGTGGAAACTGGGCCAGAACAAGGAATCCGTCGATCGCGTGGGCGCCGCCGATGCGCTGCGCGCACATGGCAGCGACGCGCAGCGGGACGTGGCCGACGCGATGCTGAACGCGCCACCCGCGATCTGATTTTCCCGGGCCGGAACCGGGCGAAAGCCCCGGCCGGCGCCCGCGAGACGCCCAGCCAGCGCGCAGGCGCTTCGCAGCGGGCTTCGTGCCGGTGTGGCAGGATGGGCGCAATCTGTCCTTGACCTTCCCATCATGGGAATGTCGATACTGGATTGATCGGGCAGCAACCTTGCGCCCATCGAACCCGGACTCAACCATGACCGACCTTTCCACTCCAGAGCGCATCGCGCCTGCCAGCATCGAGCTCGACATCGGCGGGATGACGTGTGCATCGTGCGCGAACCGCGTCGAGAAAGCGCTCGCGAAGGTGCCTGGCGTACACCGCGCATCCGTCAACCTGGCGACCGAAAAAGCCACCATCGAAGCCGGCCCGGCCGTCGCTGCCGAAGCGCTCGTCGCCGCCGTGACCAAAGCGGGCTACGAAGCGACGCCGGTTATCGAAGAAACCGCCGCCGGTTCCAGTCCGGCCAGCAGTTCAACCAGGCGCAGTCGTGATGCAACGCATCGCGAGTTGTACGCCGTGCTGTTTTCCGCGCTGCTGACCTTGCCGCTCGTCGCGCCGATGGTCGGCGAATGGTTCGGCGCGCACGCGATGCTGCCCGCCGCGCTGCAACTGGCGCTTGCGAGCGTCGTGCAATTTGTGGTCGGCGCGCGTTTCTACCGCGCCGCGTACCGGGCGGTGCGCGCCGGCGCCGGCAACATGGACCTGCTGGTCGCGCTCGGCACGTCGGCGGCCTGGGGGATCAGCGTCTATCAGCTGATGACGAACAGTGGCGACGCCGCGCATCTGTATTTCGAGGCGTCGGCCGTGGTGATCACGCTGGTCCGCTTCGGCAAGTGGCTCGAAGCTCGCGCCAAACGCCAGACCACCGACGCCATCCGCGCGCTGAACGCGCTGCGCCCCGACCGGGCGCGGGTTCGCGTCGGCGCCGAGGAGCGCGAAGTGCCGCTCGCGCAGGTGCGGGTCGGCACCGTCGTCATCGTGCGGCCGGGCGAGCGTGTGCCGGTCGACGGCGCGGTGCTCGAAGGCCGCACGCATATCGACGAATCGCTGATTACCGGCGAAAGCCTGCCGGTCGCGAAGCAGCGCGACGACACGGTCACCGCCGGCTCGATCAACGGCGAAGGCGCGATCGCCGTCATGACGGGCGCGATCGGCGCGGAAACCACGCTCGCCCGGATCATCCGTCTCGTCGAATCGGCGCAGGCGGAGAAGGCGCCGATCCAGCGGCTCGTCGATCGCGTGAGCGCGATTTTCGTGCCGGTGATCCTCGTGATCGGCGTGCTCACGGCCGGCGGCTGGCTGCTCGCGGGCGCGAGCTTCGAAACCGCGGTCCTGAACGCCGTCGCCGTGCTGGTGATCGCGTGCCCGTGCGCGCTCGGGCTCGCGACGCCCGCCGCGATCATGGCCGGCACCGGCGTCGCCGCGCGCCACGGCGTGCTGATCAAGGACGCCGAAGCACTCGAAACGGCACATCGCGTGAACATCGTCGCGTTCGACAAGACCGGCACATTGACCGTCGGCCAGCCCTCGGTGAGCGCGTTCGAAGCGATCGACCTCCCGCACGACGAGGCGCTCGCGCTCGCCGCCGCCGTGCAGCGTCACAGCGACCATCCGCTCGCGCGGGCCGTCATGAACGCATATGGACAACGGCCGGCAGACGCGCGGGAAGTGGCATCCAGCGGCGCCCGTGCCGTGCCGGGCCGCGGCGTCGAAGCGGAAGTCGACGGTCGCAGGCTTGCGATCGGCAGCGCCCGCTGGCTCACGGAACTCGCCATCGCCGTGCCGGACGCGTTCACGCAGCGCGCGCGGCAACTGGAAGCCGAAGGCAACACGGTGTCCTGGCTGATGAGCGTCGACGCGCCTGCCACGGCGCTCGCCCTGATCGCATTCGGCGACACGGTGAAGCCCACTGCGAAGGAAGCCATCGCGCGCCTCAGGCAGATGGGCATCCGCAGCGTGCTCGTGACGGGCGACAACCGCGGCAGCGCGGCCAGCGTCGCCACCGCGCTCGGCATCGACGAATTTCATGCCGAGGTCCTGCCGGATGACAAGGCCCGCGTGATCCGCGATCTCAAGATCCGCACGACCGGTATCGTCGCGATGGCGGGCGACGGCATCAACGACGCGCCCGCGCTCGCCGCCGCCGACATCGGCATCGCCATGGCGACGGGCACCGATGTCGCGATGCAGGCGGCCGGCATCACGCTGATGCGCGGCGATCCGGCACTGGTGGCCGCCGCGATCGATATTTCGCGCCGCACGTGGCGCAAGATCCAGCAAAACCTGTTCTGGGCGTTCTTCTACAACCTGATTGGCATTCCGCTGGCGGCGTTCGGCCTGCTCAATCCGATGCTGGCGGGCGCGGCGATGGCGTTTTCGAGTGTCAGCGTCGTGACGAACGCGCTCCTGCTGCGCACCTGGCGCAGCAAAAGCTGAAAGAATCGCGCGCCGGGAACGCCGTTTATTACAGAAAGCTAAAGAATTCCGGTCTACGGCCGATAAGCGGGGATAGTTGTAATGCCGTCGTGCGCGTCGCGCAGCTAACGGCACCCTGTCCTCCTAACGCCTACCATCCATGGATATTCTCTCTCTTCGTCGCGCAAGCGTCGGCGCCAGGCTTGCCATGCTCTCGTGTGCGCTCGTGGCACTTATTTTCGCGGCGTTCACGTGGGCCCTCACCCGTTCGGCCGGCAACCAGATCAGCGAACAGGTGGTTGCCCGGATCGGCGAAAAAGACCGTTCGGTCGCCTCGATGATCGCGCTCTTCGACAGCAGTCTCGATGCCGAGGTCGGCCGCTCGATGAACCTCTTCGCCAGTTTCCTGCCCACAGACTATTCGGTCGACGAGACGCAGAAGGTGGACATCAACGGCGTCGCCACGCCGACCATGAAAGCCGGCGACAAGCCGCTCAACCTCGATTTTTCGATTCCCGACCAGTTTCTGGCGCGCAGCGGCGCCATCGCGTCCGTGTTCGCGCGCACCGGCGACGACTTCGTGCGCGTCACGACCTCGCTGAAAAAGCAGGACGGCTCGCGCGCCATCGGCACGCTGCTCGATCGCAAGGGCCCGGCGTACGCGGTGGTGCTGGCCGGCAAGACGTACACCGGGCTTGCCCCGCTGTTTGGCAAACGTTACATCACGCAGTACCGGCCCGTCACCGACCCCAGCGGCCGCGTGATCGGCGCGCTGTTCGTCGGCGTCGACGTGGAGCCGCAGATCAGGTCGATCGAGGATGGCATCCGTCAGCTGAAGATCGGCGACAGCGGTTACTACTTCGTGCTGAACACGTCGAACGGGCCGGATCGCGGCAAGTTTGTCGTCCATCCTGCCGCCGCCGGCCACGCCGCCGACGACGCCAACGCACCGTACAGACAGATGCTCGAGGCGAAGGAAGGCCAGCTTGCGTACACGTCCGCGGATACGACGCTCGGCGAAAAGAATGCACGCGAGAAGTACGTTTCCTTCGTCAGCGTGCCGGAATGGCAATGGCTGGTGGGCGGCGTCGCGCCGCGCGACGAGGTGATGGCCGAAGTCGCCGCCACTCGCAATCGCTTCCTCGTGGTCGGTTTCGTACTGGTCGCGGCGTTCGCGGCGATCTTCCTGTTCGCCGTGCGCCGGATGGTCAGCCGTCCGCTCGACGAGGCGGCAAAAGCGTCGGAGCGGCTCGCTTCGGGCGATCTGAGCGTGCGCGTCGCGAACGGCCGCACGGACGAAATCGGCCGCCTGCTGACGGCCATCGACGGCATCGGCGAAGGACTTGCGCGCATCGTCACGCAGGTGCGCGGCGCGTCGTCGAACATGACGCAGGGCACGGCGGAAATCGCCGCCGGCAGCGGCGACATCGCGGCGCGCATCGCGACGCAGGCGAGCAGCCTCGAGGAAACCGCGGCGAGCATGGAACAGATCACCTCGACCGTGCAGCAGAACGCCGCGAACGCCGCGCAGGCAAACACGCTCGTCACGAGCGCTTCGGACGCGGCGCTCGACGGCGGCCGCGCGGTGCAGCGCGTCGTGGCGACGATGGGCGACATCAGCCGTTCGTCGCAGAAAATCGCCGACATCACGACGGTCATCGAAGGCATCGCGTTCCAGACCAACATCCTCGCGCTCAACGCAGCGGTCGAAGCCGCGCGCGCGGGCGAACACGGCAAGGGCTTCGCGGTGGTCGCCTCCGAAGTGCGCGCGCTCGCGCAGCGCAGCGCGGCGGCGGTCAAGGAAATCGAGGCGCTGATCGGCGAATCGACGGCGCGCGTCGAATCCGGCTACAGGATCGCCGAAGAAGCCAGCACGACGATGAACGGCATCGTCGAACAGGTGGAACGCGTGCGCGCGATCATGAGCGAGATCAGTGTCGCTTCGAGCGAACAGTCGGGCGGCATCGAGCAGGTGAACCTCGCCGTCACGCAGATCGGCGAGGCGACGCAGCAGAACGCGACGATCGTCGGTGTGGCCGAACACGCCGCCGCCGACCTGCGCGATCAGGCGGAACGGCTTGCGCAGGTGGTCGGTGTGTTCAAGCTGGAGACGTCCGGGCGGCAATGACGTGCAACGCGCGGCCGGGCCTGCCGGAACCGCGGGCCCGTGCGCAGTAGCGCGGCCTACGCCGTCGGCCGGAACATCTGGAACATCTCGCCGATCTGTGCGTAATCGGCGCGATAACCGGCGCGCATGATCGGCTGCGCGGCGTGCGTGTCGAACAGGCCGTCCTTCAGGAACGCCTTCTGGATATGCACGCCGACCACCTGACCGAGCGCCAGATAGTTGTCCATCGGCGTGCCGTCGAGCGCATGCAACCGGATGATCTGCAACAGCCTGCATTCGAGCGCGGCAGGCGCCTGCGCGACATGCGGCACGCCGATGTTGCGCCCGGCGGCGGGCGTGAGCCCCGACAGTTCGAACTCGTCGACTTCGGGTCCGACCGGCGCGGACGACTGGTTCATCTGCTCCGCGAGCGGCCGCGTCGCGAGATTCCACGCGAATTCGCCGGTCGCCTCGATGTTGCGGATGCTGTCCTTGTAGCCTTCGCTGCTAAAGCCGATGATCGAAGGAGACGTCGCGAACGCGCCGAAGAAACTGTACGGCGCGAGATTCAGGCGGCCTTCGGGCGAACGCGTCGAGATCCAGCCGATCAGGCGCGGCGCGACGATCGCCTTGAATGGATCGTGCCGCAGACCGTGGCCTTCGGCGGGATCGTAGAAATGGACGTCGGGATTCATGGGCGGCTGCCTCCAGGGGTTGAACAAATAGCGTCGTTCACCGTGCTCAACCGCGGCTGATCACGCGCCTGCGCCCTTCCTTCACCTGCGCCACGTGCGCGTCGTCCCAGTCGTAGAACCCCGCGCCGCTTCGCACGCCGACGCGCCCCGCACTCACCTGCTCGCGTAGCAGATCGATGACGTCTTCGTCTTTCGCGAGCGCCGGCATCAGATGCGAGGCGATGTCGACAAACGTATCGAGGCCGCCCATATCGGCGCTTTCGAACGGACCGACGATGCCCCAGCGACGCCCAAGCGATGCCTTCATCACACGGTCGACTTCTTCCGGCGTGGCGGCGCCCGAGCGCACGATATTGAGCGCCTCGCGCAGCACGGCGAACTGCAGCCGGTTGCCGACAAAGCCCGGAATCGCCTTCGCCAGTTGCACCGGCTCCATGCCGATCGCCGACATCAGCGCGACGGTTTTCGCCGTCACTTCCGGCGTGGTTTCGCTGCCTGGCACCACTTCGACGAGCGGGATCATGTGCGGCGGATTCCAGAAGTGCGCGATCACGAAACGCTCTTTGGCGCGCAACGGACCGGTCAGCGCATCCGGCGGAAAACCGCTCGTGTTGCTGGCAAGAATGGCGTCGGGGGCGAGAAGCGGGTCGAGCGCTTCGTACAGACGATGCTTGAGCGCCAGCACCTCGGGAATCGCTTCGATGATGAACTGCGCCGAAGCCATGATATCGAGCGCGCCGTGCGTTTCGATGCGGGCGAGCGCGGCCGTTTTAGCCGCGCGGTCGATGCGGCCGGCGTCGATCAGTTCGTCGAGCACGGCTTCGGCCTTGGGGACGACGCTCGCAAGACGCGCTGCATCGACGTCATGGACGATCGTCCGGTATCCGTGCAACGCGGATTGCGTCGCGATGCCGACGCCCATCAAACCCGTTCCGACTACACCCACCACTGCCTGATCATTGTTCAAGCCATTCTCCTGCGCCATCGATGAAAGCGTTCAAGCATAGCGCAGTGTGCTTTTTCGCGGCGGCATGCCCACATGCAACAAAGGCCGGTCTCTCTGGCGAGAGAACCGGCCTCTGCTCGCATGACGCCCTTGCGGACGCCATGCGGTTCGCGCACCCTGCGCTATCGATATCAATAGTGCTGGGGCGGGCGATGCTCGTCGTGATGATGCGGATCGTAGTCGTGCGGATGATGGCGCATCCACTCGTCGTGCTGCCAGTAACGGTGACCGTCGTAATAACGGTCGCCATGCCAGCCGATGCTGATGCTGACGCCCACCGGGATCATGTGCGGCTGGCCGTAAGCGGCCGCGGACGGCCCGTCGTGCCTCACCATCGGAGCGTATTGTGCGAAAGCGGAACCTGCGGTGAGCAGGGCGCCACCGGCAAGCAAGGTGGCAATGACAGTGCGGGTCGTGCGGTTCAAGGTTTTCATGGTGGACCTCCGTTTTTGGATTCAACGCATGCCGGGTCTGAACAATCCGCTGCGCTACTGCTGCGAATGTCGAACCGCCGTGTTGCGCTTGAGACCCACTTTAGCGACGCAAACCGCTCACAACCGTGAGCACTTGTAAGCAGGCGTTTCAGTTCCTGGTTGCCGAACGTCATGGTCCGGCGGTGAAAATATTCAGCAAGCATCAAGACTTATGTCGGACTTCGATCCGGAAGAGCCGGCCAGTCGCGTCAATTGCCGTTACATTCCTTCGGTTTGAGAAATATTGCGGCGCCCGCAAGATTACGAAAAGAATGGAAATTGAAAGAAAATCAAAAGGTTGGCGCAGAGTGCAGCGCTCCGTCCGGGCAGGAAACGTGATGGAATTCGTGCAGTGGCTGCGCGCCGCGATCCGGCGTGCGGGGACGAAAAAAAAAGCCCGATGTGGAAATTCCACATCGGGCTTTTTGAGTCTCGACCCGGGCTGATCAGCCGCGCAGGAAGCCGAAAATTGCGATGCCCTGCGACTTGCGAACGCGTTCGGCTTCGCGATAGCGCGCTTCGTGCGAATAGTCCGAGTCCAGCGGCAGGAACGGCGACGCAAAGAGGTCGCTAACCTTTTGAAACAGTGCAAAGATCAAGCTCATGGCGACTCCCGGTTGAATGATTTGCCAAGGTTTTCCCTTATCTCGAATTATAGGGTTATCCCTTAGTTAAATCTAGTGCAGTGCAACATTTCGTTCGCCGAATTCCACGTCGCACGGCTTCACACGGGTTTGATGCGTTGCATCATTACAACAAAACAGGGGTTAACTCAGTGCGCGGGTTTGGTTTTCGTCTTGTGAGCGTGCCGGGTACTGGCTGAGTGCTTCGTCGAGACAGCCGGCGCCGCTGGCGCGGCGGGCGGCACCGGAATGATTGCCGGCGCGCTGACGGTTGCCGAATCGGTATCGAGCAGCGTCGATAGCGTCGCCTGCTGGTTCAGCATCATCTGTTCGATGCGCTGTTGCTGCGCGGTCGAATCGCGCGTGAGACGCATCAGGAGCAGCGTCTGTGTGATGCCGATCGCGACCGTCACGAGCAGCGCGGCGACCACAATCGAGAGCATCCACTTCATCCGGCGCGAATGATCGGTCGCGGCGCGGCGTTGATCGGCGATCACGCCGTAGAGCGCATCGACGGTATCCGCGAAGGCGGTCGCCCGCGCGCGATCGAGCTCAGGCGCGGCGGTGTTCGTCGCGGACGACGTTTGCGGCGTACCGGAAGACCTCGACGCGGCGCCTGCCGGCGTCGGTTGCGCCTGGGCGCCGAACGATGAGGTGCGCGGTGCGCTGGCCGACGTCGCGGCAGCGACATCGCTGGAAGCCGGGCTTTCGCCTGAAGCGCTGGTATCGCGCGAAGCGTTCGCCGCTTTCGCAAACGTCGATGCAAAGCGCGGCGGCGATGCGCCCGGCTGACTCACCGATGTCGTTTCATTCGTGCGCGCCGCCACAGCCTGACGCAACCCCGCCGACGACGCCGAAGGCGCAGCTGGAATAACCGGCGCGGCCGCGCGGGCTTCGGCCGGCTGACCGGAGACTGCCGGCGTGGCGGCCGGGGATTTCGCGGAGGAATCCGCACTGGCGCCCGTCCGTTTTGCCGATGCGTTACGCGCCGGATCTGCCGCTTCGGTGGACACACTTGCGTGACTGTCCGCGTCCGTCCCGACCGCAGCGGTCGCATCGACCTCGGGCACCGCCGAAGCCGCCGCGTTCGATCCAGTGTGAACGCCTTGCGCCGAGGTAGCGATCGCACGCGCCGGCCCGGTCGTGTCTACCGCCGCGTCGCCGATCGACGGCTCCACGCGCTCATCCAGCACGCTGGCCTGCCTCGACAGCGACGTCGCCTCGTCGATGTTCGCCGCGCGTGTCACGCGACGCGCCGGTTTTGACTCGCCTGCCAGTGCATCGTCTTCGTCCGTGATGCCCACGGCCGCCAGCACTTCGGCGGGCAGCTCGAAACCGGTGAGCGTGCCCTGTCGCGTGTCGATGGTCATGGCTTCGAGCGTGGCCCGCGTCGGATCGTCGGGGAACAGGTCGAACGTGCTGTCGTCGCGCGGGACGTCGCTCAGTTGCGCGAGCCGCTGCGCGGAGCGCGCGGCGCGGGCCAGCTTGTTTTCGGTTTCAGTGGAGACTGTCGTCTCGCCCCGCTTTGCGGAACTGGCGCGACGTGCACGGGAATTCGGGGATGCTGCCAAATCTGCGGAATCTGCCATGAGGGGAAGGAGCGGTTGTTTTAGTCGTCAGCCGGCGCGCGCCGGCCGCAGGTCGCCGCTGCAAAATGCCATCTTCGTTTTTCGAGACCGCATTGTCGCACGGCCGCACGCCCGCTTTGGTCCGCAGCGGGCAAATCGTCGAACTTCGTCGTGCAATAACCCACCCCGCTACGACGAAGCATCCTCCCGAAACTCCTTCACACCCGGCAACGCGCGAAGCTGGTCGCAAATGGCGGTGTACTCGGTCGCCGACACGCGATGCAGCGTGATGGTGATCACGTCCAGCTCAGGTGCGTCGTCGCTCTGCTGCATGACGAACTGCTTCACGCGCGGGCTGGCCGTACCCAGCGCATCGTGCAGCGTATGGAACGTCAGCGTGCCGCGTTCGACCTGCATCGTTATCTGGCGCCGCTGCTTGACCGTGATGAAGCGACGCTCGATCGGCTTGATGCCCGCGAGGATGATCAGGATGATGACCGTCGCCGCAATCGCGGCCGTGTACAGGCCGCCGCCCACCGCAAGGCCGATCGCTGCAACCGACCACAGGCTCGCCGCCGTCGTGAGGCCGCGCACGATCTCGCCGCGCAGCAGGATCGATCCCGCGCCGAGAAAACCGATGCCGGAGACCACCTGCGCGGCGATCCGCGATGGATCGAGCACGACGTGATCGCCACCGAGTGCGTCGGCGAACCCGAACGCCGAAACGATCATGATGAGCGCCGAGCCGACGCAGACCAGCATGTGCGTGCGCAATCCAGCCGCCCACGAAAGGCGTTCGCGCTCGAATCCGATCACACTGCCGAGCAACGCTGCGAACACGAGCCGCGAGACAAGTTCGACGTTTCCGGGCATGGTGGTTCCTCCGTTTCCTGAATCGGGGCGGTCACGGCGCGATACGCTGCGTAACGCGCCGCGCCACCCCTTCTGGTTTATCCTTGCGCACAACAGGTCTGACGGCGCCCGACGAAATCGCGCCGAAACGTGACCCCTACGCCCGTTTTTTTACCCGCACGATACATACCCGCCGCATGACATCATCCGCTTCCACGGCCACGCTCGCCGCCCTGCTACGCAATCATTTCACGCAGGTGGTTTTGCCGATGTGGCGCGGGCCCGGCTTCAATGCCGCGCTCGGGCTGCCCTGTGAAGCGGTCGGCCACGACCACCGGCCGCTGCCTGTCGTACGTTATCGCGCAATGGCGTGTGCGCGCCAGCTATTCGTTTTCTCGCAGGCCGGCGACATCGCGCACGCCGATGTCCTGTTCGATGCACTGCGCCGCCATTTCCATGACGCGCAGCACGGCGGCTGGTTCTATAGCGTCGATGCCGACGGGGCGCCGCTCGATACCACGAAGGATCTGTACACGCACGCGTTTGTCGTGTTCGCCTGCGCGGAATATCTTGCCCGCTCCGGCAATCGGGATGCGCTCGATGTGATGAACGAAACGTCCGCGCAGATCGTCGATCGCTTCGCCGCATACGACGGTTTGCTCAACGCCGCGCTCGACGCAGGCTTTTCCGCCGTCACCGGCACGCCGGTGCAAAACCCGCTGATGCATCTGACCGAAGCGTGGCTCGCCGCGCATGATGCGACCCGGGATGCGGCGTTCGCCACGTCGCTCACGCGTCTTGTCGAGGCCATCGCGCGCACGTTCGTGCATCGGCCGACGGGCTGCATCGCTGAATTGCCAGCGGGATCCGTCGACAATCGCCTTGAACCAGGCCATCAATTCGAATGGTTCTATCTCGTGCGACGCGCCGCCGGTCTTCTCGGGCAATCGGATCTCGACGCCGCACTCACGCGCGCGTTCGATTTCGCCGAAACGCACGGTATCGATCATGCGACGGGCGGCGTCTACGCGTCGCTCGACGAAGTGGGCGCGATAAAGGACAGCGTGCAGCGCATCTGGGCCCAGACCGAGTATCTGCGCGCGCTCGCCACGAAAGGCGGCGAAGCGGCAAACGCCCGCTTGCCGCAGCAGATCGAGCGTTTTCGCGGACGCTTTTTGCGCAGCGACGGCTGGATCGAAAGCATGACGGCCGCCGGCAAGATCATGCGCGCCGAGATGCCCTCGACCACGCCCTATCATCTGGCGACCTCATACGCTTCACTGCCGGTTTAAAGCTTCACGATACCGCGCCCGGAATCCCGGACACCGGTACCGCGTGCATGAGTTGCTGTGCCTGCTGATGCAGCGAAGCCGTGGTTGCGTCTTCGACAATCTTGCTGCGCATCGGGAACGCCTGCATTGCCAAAGGGATGACTACGGGTTTACGGCATATGCGGGAAGCCTTGAGGCCGATCCGCAAAAGAAGCGATATTCCCCGCCCGCAGCAGACTCGCGACGAATTGCCTTTGTTTTCCGCGGCAATCCGAAGGCAATGTCTTCAAATGACCTTGACGCCGTGCGCAAGCGCTTCCTAGAGTGGACAGGAACCAGACGGGCCGACGCCCGAAGGAACCGAGATGACCGATCTACTCGACCGCGCACGCGGCGCGCTGCACGCGCAGCCATTCAGCATGCTGCTTGGCGCCGAACTCATGAATACGGGCGCGCACGAACTGACGCTCTGTCTGCCCATTCGCGACGAACTGAGGCAGCAGCATGGCTTCGTCCATGGCGGGGTGATCAGCTATCTGGCCGACAACGCGTTGACGTTTGCCGGCGCGCTCACGCTTGGGCCGCGCGTGGTGACGTGCGAATACAAGATCAACTACCTGAGGCCCGCGATCAACGGCACCTTGATGGCGCGTGCGCAGGTCCTGCACGCCGGGCGCAATCAGGCGACGTGTCAGTGCAACATCTTCGTGATGGACGGCGGCTCGGAAAAGCTCATCGCCGTGGCGCAGGGCACGATCAACCGCATGGCTGAAGGTACGGAAATCGCGGCGCCGGCCTGAGGGAGGTTTTGACGCGAACACCGGCTGAAGCAGGGTGTTCGCACAGCGCGGCCCGTCGGGCCGCGCGTCACGCTACTACACTTATTCCGCCGCGTAAGTCTTCTGGCTCTGCTCGCCGAGGCCCTGAATGCCAAGGCGCATCGTCTGACCCGGCTTCAGGAACACCGGATCCGGCTTCACACCCATGCCGACGCCCGGCGGCGTGCCGGTCGAAATCACGTCGCCCGGTTGCAGGCTCATGCACTGCGACAGGTACGACACGAGTTTCGCGACCGTGAACACCATCGTCTTCGTGTTGCCGTTCTGGTAGCGGTGGCCGTCCACTTCGAGCCACAGGTCGAGCGCCTGCGGATTGGCCACTTCATCGCGCGTGACGAGCCACGGACCGATCGGGCCGAACGTGTCGAAGCCCTTGCCCTTGTCCCACGTGCCGGTGCGTTCGATCTGCCACTCGCGCTCCGACACGTCGTTGATCACGCAATAGCCCGCGACGTAATCCAGCGCGTTGGCTTCGTCGATGTATTTGGCTGGCTTGCCGATCACCACACCGAGTTCCACTTCCCAGTCGCATTTCTTCGAGTTGCGGGGAATTTCGACGTCGTCGTTCGGGCCTACGATCGCGCTCGTCCACTTGTTGAAGACGACCGGTTCGGCCGGCACCGGCAGGTTCGATTCCGCTGCGTGATCCGCGTAGTTCAGCCCGATACAGACGAACTTGCCGATATTCGCCACGCACGGACCGATGCGCGGATTGCCTTCGACCACCGGCAGCGAAGCCGGATCGAGCGCGCGCAGTTTCGCGAGGCCTGCGTCGGTCAGCACGTCACCACCGATATCGGCGACGACTTTCGACAGATCGCGAATCTTGCCTTGCGCATCGAGCAAGCCCGGCTTTTCCTGACCTTTCGGCCCATAACGAAGCAGTTTCATCGTGGCATTTCCCTGGTGTTCAGTGAAAAAACGCGCTGGCGGCGCGGACTGCGGCCGCCGTGCAGCTAGTTGGACCAGCCACCGTCGATCACGTGCGCGTGACCGGTGGTGAACGCGGATTCGTCCGACGCGAGATACAGCGCGAGCGCCGCGATCTCTTCCGGCTTGCCGACACGCCCCATCGGCTGACGCGCGACGAAGGCCGCCTGGACGGCATCGATTGTAGCGCCCTGGGCCTGCGCCTGCGCCGCGATGCGCTGTTCGAGCGACGGCGAAGCCACCGTGCCCGGACAGATCGCGTTGCAGCGCACGCCGCGCGTCACGAAGTCCGCCGCGACCGCCTTCGTGAGGCCGATCACGGCCGCCTTCGACGCACCGTACACGAAGCGGTTCGGCACGCCCTTGATGCTCGAAGCCGCCGACGACATGTTGATGATCGAGCCGCCGCCCTTCTCGAGCATGCCAGGCAGGAACGCGCGGATCGTCCGGTACATCGCTTTCGCGTTCAGATCGAAAGCAAAGTCCCAGTCTTCCTCGCTCGCTTCGAGAATCGAACCTGCGTGCACGAAGCCCGCGCAGTTGAACAGCACATCGATCGTGCCGAGTTCGGCGGCGAGCGCCTTGATCGCGGCGGCATCACGCACGTCCAGCCTGCGTGCCTCGACGGGCTTCCCGGCGAGTGCATCGATGCGGATATCCGTGGCGATCACGCGGGCGCCCTCGCGCGCGAAGAGCTCCGCGGTCGCGAGTCCGATGCCTTGTCCGGCGGCAGTGATCAAGGCCGTCTTGCCGGCCAGTCTTTGTATCATCTACGGCTCCAGTTGAAATGGCGTTTGAGTCATACCGGGTATTGCAGCGTGTACCGGGATAAGCCTGGCACGCGCATGAAAGATTCATAGTCGATAGAAGGCCGCCGCATTGCCGCCGAACACCGCATCGCATTGCGTCTGCGACAACGATGCCAGCAGGGCGTTCGCGACGGCATGCCACATCGGGTAATCGCCGTTCAGGTTCAGCACCGGCCAGTCGCTGCCCCACATCAGGCGTGACGGGCCGAATTGCGCAAGCAGATGGTCGACATACGGACGCAAGGTTGCCTCGGTCCAGCCCGGCGCCGCTTCGGTGGCAAGACCGGACAGCTTGCAGTGAACCTGCGGAAAACGCGCCAGCCGTTCGATGCCGTCGGCCCACGGCTGCCAGCCCGCCGAGCCATCGCGGATAGCAGGCTTCGCGCCGTGATCGATGACGATACGCAATGACGGAAAGCGCTGGATGAACGTTTCCAGCGCATCGACGTGACGCGCGAAAATCAGCGCATCGAACGCGAGGTCGTGTGCGATGACGGCTTCGATCGCCGGCCTGAGTGCGGGGTTCGCGATCCAGCTGTCGTCGGGCAGGTCCTGAAGCATCGGCCGCACGCCCTTGAACTTCGGCTCGCGTGCAAGTTCGGCGATGAGCGCGGGCGCATCGTCGTCGAGCAGCGGCACCCAGCCCACCACGCCCGCAATCGACGCCTCATTGCGCGCGAGGTCCAGCAGATAACGCGTTTCGTCGACAGTCGGCGCCGCCTGCACGACGACGGTTTTGTCGATGCCCTCAACAGCGCGCAACGGCGCGAGATCGGCCGGACCAAACGTGCGATAGAGCGGCTTCAGATCGGGCGTGAGCCAGCCGTAGTCGCCGCGATCCGGATTCCAGTAGTGCTGGTGTGCATCGACGCGCGTTGCCATGTCAGTCTCCGGGCACGGGCGCGCGTGGATCGAGCAGCCCTTCACGCAACGCTTTCCACAGGGCGGCCGGCAATTCACGCTCGAACGATGCGACGTTCTCGCGCAATTCGCCGGGGTTGCGCGCGCCCGTCAACACGGTGGCGACAGCCGGATGAGCATACGGAAACTGCAGCGCGGCCGCGGCAAGCGGCGCGCCATGCACGCGGCAGATCGCTTCGAGACGCGTCACGCGGTCGATCACATCCTGGGGCGCGTCGCCGTAGTTGTACTTCAGATCGCCCTGCACGCCGCGCGCGAGGATGCCCGAATTGAACGCGCCGCCGAGCAGGATGCTCACCTGCTTCGCTTCGCACGCGGGCAGCAGATCGTTCAACGTATCCTGTTCGAGCAGCGTATAGCGGCCCGCAAGCAACGCGCAGTCGATATCGAATTCCGCCATCGCTTCGAGAATCGCCGCGCCTTCGTTCACGCCGAGACCGACCGCCTTGATCGCGCCGGCCGAGCGCAGCTCGTCGAGCGCCTTGAAGCCGCCGCCTTCGGTCAGCTGCTTCCAGTAGTGCGCGTTACGATCGCCGTGCGTATAGCGGCCGATATCGTGAACCAGCAGGATATCGATATCGACCATGCCAAGCCGGTGCTGGCTGTCTTCGAACGAACGCAGGATGCCGTCGTGCGTGTAGTCGTAGATCGCTTCGAACGGCAGCGGGTTCTGCCAGCCCTCGCTGCCGTCGTAAGGGTGCGTGCGCGGTACGAAGCGCCGACCGGCTTTCGTCGACAGCACATACTCGCCACGCGGATATTTGCGCAGCGCGTGCCCGAGGCGATGTTCGGCTTTCGTGTGTCCGTAGTGCGGCGCGGTGTCGAAATAACGGATGCCGGCGTCCCAGGCGGCGTCGATCGTGCCCTGGGCTTCTGCGTCGGTGAGATCGCGATACAGGCCGCCGAGCGGCGCCGTGCCAAGACCGAGGCCGGTCACTTTCAGGTCGCGCCGGCCAATGCCGCGCCGCTGGCTGACCTTCGGATTCGCCGCTGTCGTCATGCAGATGTCTCCTCTCTCATCGTTACCGCGCTTCAGACCGGCGCGATTTCAACTACGCGATGCCGCGCCGCGCTCGAAGGCAGGCATGCTGGCCCCACCGGCTCGAACGTCTTGTACGTCAGGATAAACTCCTGGTGGCCCAGTGCTTCCGACTTCGATGCCGCGCCCCGCACGACGGCGAGCGTTGTATCGAACACCTCGCGGCCGACTTCGTCGAGCGTTGCGCGGCCCTCAAGAATACGCCCGGCGTCGATATCCATGTCGCCCGCAAGGTTGCGATACGTCGACGGATTCGCGCACACCTTGATCACCGGCGAAATCGCCGAACCGACCACCGAGCCGCGCCCGGTCGTGAACAGGATCACGTGCGCGCCGCACGCGATCAGCTCGCCGATCTCCGCGTTGTCGCTGATGTTCGGAAAGCCGAAGCGCGGCTCGCCATCCGGCACGACGTCGAGCAGATAGAGCCCGCCAGTGGGCGGCACATCGCCAGGTTTCACGATGCCGACAATCGGCGATGCGCCGCTTTTGGCGTACGCGCCCAGCGACTTCTCTTCCTGCGTCGTCAGCCCGCCGTCGGCGTTGCCGACCGCGAAA
Source organism: Paraburkholderia gardini (assembly GCF_907164545.1). NCBI lineage: Bacteria > Pseudomonadati > Pseudomonadota > Betaproteobacteria > Burkholderiales > Burkholderiaceae > Paraburkholderia > Paraburkholderia gardini. The sequence continues at coordinate 70,228 of NZ_CAJQZB010000014.1, forward strand.
CTGCCGTGTCCGAGAATGGAATAGTAACGCGCCGCCTTCGCAACGCAAGCGACGATTTCGTCGCCCAGATCGTCCCGTGCAGCGCGGCTCTTCATGTGGAATTCGCAACCGACCAGCTCACCGGTTTCCTCGAAGATGCAGGTCGCGCCCGCGTCGATCAGATGATCGAACGCGCGGCCCACGGCGGGATTCGCGGTGATGCCGCTCGTGCCGTCGGAGCCGCCGCAGATCGTGGCGATCACGAGTTCGTCGAGCGCCATCGGCACTTTTTGCTGCGCGGCCAGCTGCCGGCGCGCGTCGCGCACCCAGTCGACGCCATACTGGATCGTGCTGCGCGTGCCGCCCTTTTCCTGGATCGTCAGCACCTCGACGGGCCGGCCGCTCGCGCGCACGACGTCGACGAGGTAGTGCTTGTTCATGCTCTCGCAGCCGAGCGAGACGAACAGCACCGCGCCGACGTTCGGATGCGTGGTGAGCTGCTGCATCATTTTCTCGGCGTAGCTGTTCGGGTAGCAGCCCGGAAAGCCGATCAGATGGACGGGCGGCTCGCGCTCGCCGGAAGGATCGTCGAACGCGTCGAGCGGCTCGCGAAACTGCGTGACGATTTCGCGCGCGACGTGATGCGCGCATTCGACGAGATACGCCACCGCGACGACATTGCGGATGCCCTTGCGGCCATCGCTGCGCGGATAGCCCTGCAGCACCGGCACCGGCGTGGCCTCGAGCGGCTGCGCGGCGGCGGATGCAACGGAAGTGTCAATCATGATCGTTGGTTCCCGCACGGCGAAACGCCGTGTTCAGTGATGCACGAATGCGTGACCCGCGTCGTGCGTGTAGGTCGGCAGATAATCGCTTTCGAGGTTGTGCGTGTGCAGGTGCGCGCCGCGTGCGACGGCTTCGGTCACGTGACCGATCACCGCGCCGTAGCGCAGGACCTTTTCGTCCTGGACGAGGGCGCGCCGCGCGACCTTGTGGCCGAGATCGATGGTCTTCGCGAGCGTGACACGCTCACCTTCGATCATGACCTCGGACCCGGCTTCGAGACGCGCTCCTGCGATCAGACAGTTGTCCTGCGGCGTCAGCAGGATGAGACGCGGGTCGGTTGATGAACTGCTCAAAATAGTGTCTCCGTGATGCGCGCTGGCGTGTTTCCGCCAGCGCTTCTTCCAGCGTTTCGCGTTTCAGGTCAGTTCTGACCTTCGCCACCCGCGAGCCGCGCCACCATCAGCGAGCCGAGAATGATCGCGCCGTAGATCGCCTGGATCCAGAACGACGGCACCTGCGCGAGCGTCAGCAGGTTCTGCACGACGCCGAGCAGCAGCACGCCGGACAGCGCGCCGAGCATCGTGCCCTTGCCGCCATCGAGCGAAATACCGCCGATCACCGCCGCCGCGAACACCGTGAAGATCATGCCGTTGCCCTGATTCGCGTTGATCGCGCCGACGTAACCCGTCACGATCAGGCCGCCGATCGAGGCGAGCATGCTGCCGAGCACGAACACGCCCCACGTGATGCGCTCGACGCGAATGCCCGCCGCGCGCGCCGCTTCCGGGTTGCCGCCGATCGCGTAGAGCGCGCGGCCGACACGGTGATAGCGCAACATGAACGCAGCGATGGCGAACGCGGCGGCCGCGAGCCACACCGAAACCGGCAGGCCGAGCACGATGGTCGTGGCGAGCGTGAAGAATGACGACGGCATGTCGAACAGCGTGCCGCCCTTCGTCGCGCCGACCAGCATGCCGCGCAGCACGATCAGCATCGCGAGCGTGACGATGAACGCGTTCAGCCGCAGCCGCACGACGAGAAAGCCGTTGATGAAGCCGATTACCGCGCCGACCAGCACGATCGCGAGCAGGCCCATCGCGGTCGGCCATTGCAGGCCGAAGCCCGCGGACGCCGCCGGCATCACGAGCATCGCACCGATTGCGGGCGCGATGCCGACCGTCGATTCGAGCGAGAGATCGAACTTGCCGGTCAGCACTATCAGCGATTCGGCGAGCACGACGAGCGCAAGCGCCGCCGATGCGCCGAGCACGCTGATCAGGTTCGCCTTCGTCAGAAAGCTCGGGCTGACGAACGCACCGATCACGAGCAGCAGCGCGATGGCCGGCAGCAGCGCGAGGTCGCGCAGACGCGCGAATTCGATCCGCGCGCGGCGGCGCTGCGCGACGGGCGCGCCGGCCTGTGCCTGACCCGTCGCGAACGCGGGCGTGGGCGCACTATTCTTCATGGAGACTGACTCCTTCAACTGAGGCGATAAGGTCGTGGTCCTGCCAGCCTGCCGGGAATTCGGCGACGACGCGGCCACGGAACATGACCAGCACGCGGTCACAGGTGCGCAGGTCGTCGAGTTCGCCCGAGACGACGAGCACGGCCTTGCCGTCCTCGCGCACGCGGTCCACGACGGACAACAGCGCTTCCTTCGATTTCACATCGACGCCCGCCGTGGGGTCGATCAGCACGAGCACGTCCGGATCGGTCGCGAGCGCACGCGCCATCACCACTTTCTGCTGGTTGCCACCGGACAGGCCCGACACGACGTGCTCCGGTCCCTGCGCGACGATGCCGAGCGCGTCGATCATCTTCCGGCCGAACGCGTTTTTCTTCGCGGGCGGTGCAATGCCGAATTTGCCCAGCAAGCGTGTGATCGTCATCGACGCGTTTTCCGCGATCGACTGCGAGAGTACGAGGCCTTCGTGATGACGGTCCTTCGGCACGCAGCCAATGCCGGCGGCGAGCGCGGCGGGCACATCGCCCGAGGGCAGCACGTTGCCGTCCACGCGGATTTCGCCGCGCTTGATGTTGCGCAGGCCCGCGATCGCTTCGGCGACGCTCGTGCGTCCGCTGCTCGTCGCGCCTGTCAGGCCGACCACTTCGCCGCGCTTCACGGCGAACGACACGTCGTCGTAATCCACACCGGCGAGATTCGCCACTTCGAGCGCGACCGGCGTGTCGTGCGGCAGCGCTTCGCGCGCCGCGGCATCGGCGACGTTCAGGCCGCCGCGCTCGCCCGTCATCGCCTCGATCAGCTGCTCGCGCGGCAACGCGGAAACCGGCGCGCTGACGATATGCCGCGCATCGCGCAACACCGTCACAGCCTGGCAGATCTCGTACACCTCCTGAAGATGGTGCGAGATGAAGAGGAACGTCACGCCTTCGCGCTGCAGTTCCTGAATACGTTTGAAGAGGCGCTTGATTTCGTCGCCGTCGAGCTGCGCCGTGGGTTCATCGAGAATGATGAACCGCGCGCCATACGACAGCGCGCGCGCGATTTCGACGAGCTGGCGCGCTTCGACGGACAGGTCGCCCGCACGGGCGTCCTCGCGCACATCGATCTTCCAGTGGTCCAGCAGCGCGCGCGCATCGCGCCGCATCGCCGGCCAGTCGATCACGCCATGCCGTGCCGGCTGGCGGTTGATGAACAGATTCTCCGCGACACTCAGATCGCGGATGATCGTCGAATGCTGATAGACGCACGCGACGCGTTCGCGCCAGGCATCGCGATCCGCGATCGGCGGCGCCGCGACGCCGCCGAAACGCACCTCGCCGGCATCCGGCTTGCGCAGGCCGCTGAGCATCGACACCAGCGTCGATTTGCCGGCCCCGTTACGCCCGACGAGTGCATGCGACTCGCCGGGCATCACGCGGATGCTCACGTCTTTCAGCGCGGCCGTCGAACCGAAGCGCTTCGTCACATCGAGCGCTTCGACCACGGCGGACACAGCGGAGGACGTCATTTCACTCATTTGACGGTGTTGCCCCAGAGGCTCTTGTCGTCGACGTTCGCCTTCGTCACGAGCGGTGCGGGCAACTGGTCTTCGAGTCGTCCCGGCGCCAGCTCGATGATGGTGCTGCCGTGATCCGTCGGACCCGGCTTGAACGTCTGTCCGGCGAGCGCGGCCTTGATGTAGTACAGGCCGTACTTCGCGTACAGGTCGGCCGGCTGCGACACCGTTGCATCGATATCGCCGCGGCGGATCGCGTCAAATTCCTGCGGAATGCCGTCATTGCTGACGATCACGACGTGCTTCGGGTTGCCCGCCGGATACAGCATCTGCTTGCGGCGCAGCGTCTGCAGCGTCGGCGACAGATACACGCCGCCCGCCTGCATGTAGATGCCCTTCACATCGGGGTTCGCGGTCAGCAGGCTGTCGAGCCCGGTCGCCGCGACGTCGCCCTTCCAGCCCGCCGGGATTTCCAGCACGGTGAGCGCCGGGAATTTCTTCATGCAGGTGCGGAACGCTTCCGAGCGGTCGCGTCCGTTCACCGAACCGAGATCGCCCATGATCTGCACGACCTTGCCCGCTTTCACGTGCTCGCCGATGTAGGTGCACGCCTTCTCGCCGTACGCGTGGTTATCGGCCCGCACGACCATCGCGACCTTGCCCTGCGTCGGTGCCACGTCGACCGTGACGACCGGCACGTTTTTCGCCGCGGCGGCGTCCAGCGCGCGGCTGATCGCCGCCGAATCCAGCGGCCCGACGACGATACCCTTCGAACCGAGGTTCAGCAGGTTGTTCATGTCGGTGATCTGCTGCACCGGGTCGCCGTTCGAGTTCACGGGCGCGAGGATATCGATGCCCATCTGCTTCGCGTACTTCGGCAGGTAGTTGTTGTACGACTGCCAGAACGGCGAGGTGAGCATCGGCAGGCCGAGGCCGATCTTGCCGACTTCCGCGGCGTGCGCGGTCGTGCCGAGGGCCGCGCCCGCGACGCACGAGGCGGCGAGGCTGAGCGATAACGTCTTGCGAATGAAACGGCGGGCCGTGTGCTGCCCTGTTGCCAGATTCGACATGCTTGTCTCCGGGATATGCGTTGTTGAACCGCTGGAAGCCGAGAGTCGGCATCCGGCACGTTGCCATGCGCTTTCTTATAAATTGGTGGTTTTTCATTCACCAATGAACGTATTATTCATATGCGAACTTTCTTAAGTCAAGGGAATTGCGCTGTACCACGTGTCCGTACTTTCCCTGGCGGCTCGCCGCGCGCAACGCTCTACACTCACGCGCCAGGCAGCCGATGAATTGCACGAGGACCTGAAACACGATGGCAACCGATCTGGAAGACAAGGACGACGCCGACCGCTATCGCGCGCCCGCGCTCGACAAGGGTCTCGATATCCTCGAACTGCTGGCCGAGCAGAAGGACGGCCTGACGCGCGCCGAGATCACGAAACTGCTGGGCCGCAACGCGAGCGAGATGTACCGGATGCTGGAGCGGCTCGTCGCGCGGCAGTACGTGGTGCGCTCGCCGGGCGGCGACCGTTATTCGCTGAGCCTGAAGCTGTACGCGCTCGGACACCGGCATCCGCCGATGAACCGGCTGATCTCCGAAGCCCTGCCGCTCATGCAGCGCTTTGCCGATCGTGCCGAACAATCGTGTCACCTTGTTGTGTACGACCGCGGCAATCTGCTTGTGATCGCGCAGGTCGACGGTCCGGGCACGTGGGGCATTTCGGTGCGGCTGGGTTCGCGCGTCGGCCTGATCGACACGGGCTCGGGCCGCGTGATGCTCGCGTTCCAGACGCCCGAGCAGCGCGCGCATCTGCTCGCCGAACATACGAAGGTGAAGGGCGAAGTCACCATCGATCGCGACGCGCTGGAACGCGTATGTGAGGAGACGCGCAAGGCGGGTTTTTCGCGGAAGGACAGCCAGCAGACGGTCGGCGTCACCGACCTGACGTTCCCCGTGCTCGGGCCATCCGGCCAGGCGATCGCGGCGATGACGTGTCCGTATCTGCGCCGTATCGACGAGTATGTCGCGCCCACGCTCGAAGCGGCGACGGCGATGCTGCGCGAGACGGTCGACGCGCTTTCGATGTTTCGCGAGCGTGTCTGACGACGAATGAAGGGGCAGGCGGGAACGGACTTGTGCGAGGCGCGGGACGCGTTAGAATAGCGGCCCTTTCCGAAACCGCCGCACGATTCCCGTGTCGTGCGCGCCCAATGTATACGTCATGGCTAAACTTCTGAACGATCACGAATTCCAGCGTTTTTCCGAGCTTCAGCAGAAGCAGGCCAGCTTCACGATCACGAGCGGGGAAGCCGACGAGTTGCGCGACATCGTCGCGCGCGCGCAGAAAAAACGCGACGATCGCGCAGCGGCGATGCAGGCGATCGAAGCGCACATCCGGCAGTTCGACATCACGCCCGACGAGCTGTTCTCGTCCGACCAGATCGCCGACGCAGCGCGCACCTTCGGCCTGATCCCGGCGGCGAAGAAGGAACGCGTGCTGCCGCCTTCGTTCACGTTCAACGGCAAGCCATATCAATGGACGCGCGCGCTGCCCGAGGAAATCCGCATGCCGCTGTTCGAAGCGTTCACGGGCGGCCAGTCGGTGAAGGGCTTTATCGCCACGCCGAAAGACGTGCTCCGGTGCGCCGCGACGATCGCGCGCCTGGAAAAGGAAACCGGCGCTGTGTATGCGCAAGCGTGGCTTGAAGAACTGGCCGTGTCGCGCGCGCAGGTCGAGGAGCAGGCGGCGAAGCTGGCGGCGTAACTGGCCGTACAACTGGCCACATGGGCGGGCCAGGCTGCTGCGAAAAGGCGCATGGGATTGCGCCTTTCATTTGCGCGCGATCTGGCTGCTCACCGCTATCCCGTACAGCGGATGAGGTATCGGTGTTCTGTGACCATGCGATGCTCATCGTCACACCTGGATCAGGATTCAGTGAGCCCTCATAATCCTGGCCACCATAGAACACACCCTCGATGAATGCCTGTCCCTCACGAACCGCGAACGCAATGACTGTTCGCCGGCGGTAGCTGGTAATACGCAGGCCCGGTCGTATGTCGTCGCGACGTGTGCCCCGGCGCGGGAAGATCCGCAAACTCTCGCAATACGCAAGGATGCCATCGACGTAGCGCGCCGCCAGCGCCGGCGAAGCAGCCTCGGCGATATATCGCTCGATATCCTCGAGTTGCGAGAGCGCTTCAGGCGCAAACTTGACCGGCGGTGTCGTCATGCGTTTTCTATGTTCCTTTCTTTCGTCTGGCGGCAAGCGCCGAGCGCACCTCGCTTACGCCAAGTGCCCGTGAGGGATCGGCCACCAGTGCATCGTGGGCCGGCGCGACCTGCTCGCGCAGCCATGACTCGACGGCACGATCGCGAGCGACCAGCGTGCGCAGGCCATCGCGGATCACCTCGCTTTCAGTGGCGTACTCGCCAGAAGCAACCTTTGACCGCACCATGTCAGCCATTTCGTTCGGCAAGGTGATGCTGAATTGTTGGGTGGAACGCATGACGACTCTCCGAGCCAAATGTATAGGATTTAATCCTACACCATCCTGCCCGGCGACGCCCGTTCAATATTGCTACTTTCACCATGATCACACTCCGTATAACTAACTAATACGAAGCGTAAAGCAGAACGACATTCCGATAAATAGAACGTTCGGCATAGTCACCCTCACGCCCCGCTACCGCCCGCCTCTTCATCCAGCGCCATCCGGAACCCCACCACACCCGGGTCCTCCGTCTTCGTCACGCTAAAGCCGCATGCCTGCGCGAGCCGGATCATCGGCGTGTTCTCGCGCAGTGCCTCGCCGACGAGCCAGTGCGTGCCGCGCGCCCGCGCGTACGCAATGATCCGCTCCATCAACAGACGCCCGAGCTTGCGTCCCTTCTGGTCCGAGCGCAGCGCCACCGCGAATTCAGCCGTTTCGTTATCCGGATCGGCGATCGCGCGCACGACGCCAAGCGTGTGCATCGAACCGTGCTCGTCGGTGATCGTCGCGATCAGTGCCATCTCGCGGTCGTAATCGATCTGCGTCATCCGCGCGAGCTGCGAATGATCGAAACTGCGTACCGCGCCGAAAAAGCGCAGACGCAGATCGTCGGCGGTCATCGCTTTCACCAGCTCGTTGTGCGCGGCTTCGTCTTCGGGGCGAACCGGCCGGATCGTGACGCGCAGGCCGTGCCAGTCGAGCGTCTCTTCGAAGCGGCGCGGGTACGGCACGATCGCAAGGCGGCTGCGCTTGCGTCCAAGCCGCACGCACGGCGCGACGAGCACGGTGCGCGTCTGGAACACCCGCAGCGTCAGCGAGAGTCCGACGATCTCGCGCACGTCGCACACTGCCTGCGAAAGCCCGGTCAACGCAACCAGTGACGGTTCCGCGGACACAAGGCGCGCATACGGCGAACGCCCAACAATGTCGCGCGCGAGGACCGGATTGAGCGGCGGCAAACCGTACGTGTGCATCGGCGGCGACACGCCATCGGTCGAAGGCGCCGTGAAGCGGAACACGGGGCCGAAGTTTTCGTCGTCATGCAGTTCAACCGCGATGTCGACGATCGCCCGCTCCGCCGATTCCTGCTGCTCTACAACGAGGCCAAAGTGGCCGAGTAGCCGCGCGGCTTCCTCGCCGGTGAGCCTGACTGTCGTCGCGTCCGCCACCTGCCCCGCTTCGGCCGCCGTCAGCGCGGCGCATGCCAGGGCCTGCGCCGCGTCGATCGATTCGGGCAGTTGCGCGGGCAAGCCTTCCGGCGTTTGCATCAGCAATTCGCGGCCAAGCCGGTAATCGACAAGACGCGCGAACGCGCTCGCAAGACGCTGCGGCGTGGTGTGCACCGGAATGCCGTGCGCGTGCAGCGCATCGCGCGTCGCGGTATCGACGCCGCCAAAAAAACACACCAGTAGCCCGCGATACGCAAATTTCTGCTGGGCGCACAGCACGCGCGCTACCTCTGCGGCGGGCGCGCTGTGCGTCGATGCGTGGACCACGAACGCCGTGCCTGTCGCGCGCCTCGGCGCCAGCATTTCGAGCGCGATGCCGAAGTGCTCGGGCCGCGCATCGTCGCCGAGCAGCAACGGGTTGCCCGGCGTCGCTTTCGGCAGCGCGTTGGCGACGACCTCGGTGGCGTCGTCGGGCCAGCGCGCGAGCGTGTCGCCTGATGCCGCGAAGGCGTCGCAGGCGAGCGCGGCGACGCCGCGGTCGCTGGTGATCAGCGTCGCCGTATCGCTCGCGGCCACGCGGCCTACGCCCAGGGTTTCGATTTCATCGAGCAGATCGTCCAGCGAATCGACCCGCACCATCCCCGCGCGACGAAACGCGGCCGTGTAGAGCGCATCGGCCGGATCGGAGCGGCCCGCGCGCAACGCGAGCACCGGCTTGTTTCGCGCCGCGGCACGCGCGGCCGACATGAACTTGCGTGCCGCACGCACCGTATCGAGTTCGAGCAGGATCGCGCGTGTGCCCGGATCGCTCGCGAGATAGTCGAGCACATCGCCCGCGTCGACGTCCGCTTCGTCGCCGAGCGCCACGGCATGCGAAAAGCCGAGCCCGCGCGCATGCGCCCAGCCGAGCACGGCGTTCGTCAGCGCATTCGACTGCGAGACCCACGCGACGCCACCTGCCTTCACCGTGCACGACGGCGCGCCGAGATGCGCGCCGAGCGCGGGCGTCACGACGCCGAGACTGGCGGGCCCGACAATGCGCAGCAAATGCGGCTTCGCCGCAGCCAGCGTGTGGCGCAGCGCGGTCCGGTCTTCATCGCAGCGCGTTTCGCCGACGATGATCGCCGCGCGCGTGCCCATGCCGCCGAGACGATGCACGATCGCGGCCCACGTCGCGGGCGGCGTGCAGATCAGCGCGACGGTTGGCGGCCCGGGCAGATCGCCGACGTCGGCCATCACGCGATGTCCGTCGAGTTCGTCGCACTTCGGATTGACCGGCCACAGCGCGCCGCCGAAGCCACCGTCGAGCACGCGTGTCCACACCATTTCGCCGATGCTGCCCGCGCGCTTCGAGGCGCCGATGACGGCAACGGATTGCGGCCGGAACAACGCGTCGAGATTGCGAACGGTCACAGGCACTCCGCGAGAGCGAGAAGATGAGCCCGGGTCGACCCAGGCAGGGAGGAGGCACGCAGGCGCTACGGACGTGCGCATCCTCCAACAGGATAGGCGAAGTCGGCGCGCCGGGCTCGCCCGGATCCCGCAGCGGCATGGCGAATCCAGGGCGGCAAGCTTGTTGAAAGTGCCGCGTGCCGTTAGAATCGCCCGGTCATTGGGGAGTAGCCTTCCTCCTTCCCCGGAGGAGAATGCGTCAACATATCTGGCCCGGCGGTTCAGTCGCCTCGAGCCATGGCGCATTCGACCGCACCGGTCTGGCGAGACCATTGGCGTACTGCTTCGTCCCGGGTCGGACGGGAAGCGGTGCGTCATGGTTCGTGTACGTCCGGCCCCGGAGACTCCCTGTGAAGCATCGCTGTTCCTTTCCAGCCGCATCGTCCATCGATACGCCATCCCGCGCTTGCCGTGCGGAGGGATGCGCGTGACCTCACTCCTCGTCGAACTCGCCATCATGCTGGTCGTCATTCTGGTGGCGGCCGAGCTCTTCACGAACGCACTCGAACACCTCGGCGAACGGCTGAAAATTTCCGAAGGCGTGACCGGCTCGCTGTTCGCGGCCGTCGGCACCGCGTTGCCCGAAACGATCGTGCCGCTCCTCGCCATCGCCAGCAGCACGGGGCCTGGTGGCGTGAACCAGGAGATTGGCGTCGGCGCGATTCTCGGCGCGCCGCTGATGCTCTCCACGCTGTCGACGTTTCTGATGACGCTCGCCGTGCTGCGTACGCGTGGCGTCAATGGACGCATCGTGCCCGAGCGCACCGGTTTTACCCGCGACCTCAACTATTTTCTGTTCGCGTTCTTTCTTGCTGCGGTAGCGATGTACGTACCGCACGAACGCACGTCCGTGCGCGCGCTTTTCAGCGTCGCGCTGGTCGGCGTGTACGTGACGTATGTGGCGATGACGTTCCGCGCATCGAGCGGTCTCGTCGCGGAAGGACACGGCACCGAGGCACCGGGCCGCATGCTGCTCGCGCGCATCGGCCTGCCGGCCACCCTGCTCACGATCGGCGTGCAGCTGCTGCTCGCCGTCGCGTTGCTCGTCTGGGGTGCGGAGGGTTTCATCCACGGCGTGCGCGGCGTCTCCGAAGGGCTCGGCATTTCGCCGCTCCTGCTCTCGCTGCTGATCATTCCGGTCGCAACCGAGCTGCCGGAAAAGGTCAACAGCATCCTGTGGATCCGTCGCGGCAAGGACACGCTCGCGTTCGGCAACATCACCGGCGCGATGGTGTTTCAGGGCACCCTGCTGCCCGCGATCGGTATCCTGCTGACGCCGTGGGAGCCGCGTATCGAAGTGGTGACGGGCATCGTCATCACGCTGATCGCGGCCGCGTGGATACGCATCAATTCGCGCGCGCCCGGTCTCGCGATCTGGGCGTTGCTCGTGAACGGGCTGCTCTACCTCGGCTACCTCGGCATTACGTTGATGCGATGACGCGACTGCCCGGTCGGCGTGATAGTTTAGCGCTCGTACGTGAGTTGTAAACCCGCCTTATCGCTCACATATGAGCGGTAAGGCGATGTCTTCTTGACCGCGCATCGTGCTGCGCCGGATCCTCAAGCATCGTCAGATCGGGGAATCAGTCTTCGCGGCAGGTCCGGCGAGACTGCGCGAGCGTGTAGGTCCACGAAAACGCCGAGAAGACGAAGCCCATCGCCACGGCCGACAGACCCAGCTCCTTGCTGAGTCCCGGTGCGGCGATCCCGAGCACGGACCGGTCGAGATAATTGATCGCAGTGCCGACCGCGAGCAGCGCAAGAATGCCGAACCTGACCCGCGTGCGGCGCTTCGCCTGAACCCCCGCAGCCGCGGGGTTCGTGTCCGGTGCTGTTTCCGTCGCCATACTGTCTCCTCAGGCATCGCCTGTGCTGGGTTAGATCGCCTCGTCGGGCGTTTTCTGTCATCGGGCCGCGTATCGGCAGGCGGACGCGGCTCTGTTCCCGGCGGTGAGATCGCTCGATGATATTCCTTCGACCAGCATCACGGAATCGTCAGTGTGAACGGAACGCTGCCCGCTACATCGCCTTCTTGAACGGCGCGCCGGAATGCTCGCGCAGTTCGTTGAAAACGATCTTCGGCCATGCCTTCTGCGCGACCTCGATCTCGGAGATGTGCGAGGCAAGATACGTCGGCGCGTTCGATGCGTCGAGCGCGATCCGCGCCGCGTAGGAATCCGTGAAGCGGCGCAGTTCCGCCGGATCGTCGCACGTCACCCAGCGCGACATGCGGTAACGCGCGGGCGCCATCCGCACGTCGACCTTGTATTCGGTCGATAGCCGGTGCGACACCACTTCGAACTGCAGCTGGCCGACCGCGCCCAGGATCGTCAGGCCGCCCAGGTCCGGACGGAAGACCTGAATCGCGCCCTCTTCACCCAGTTGCTTGAGCGCTTCGCCCAGCTGCTTCGCGCGCATCGGATCGACCACCTCGACGGTCTGGAAAATTTCCGGCGCGAAAAACGGCAGGCCGACGAACTGCAGCATCTCGCCTTCGGTCAGCGTATCGCCGAGCGAAAGCGTGCCGTGATTCGGAATGCCAATGATGTCGCCCGCGTAGGCTTCGCTGACCGTTTCGCGGCGCTGCGACAGGAATGTCACCACATTGCTCGCGCGGAACGTCTTGCCCGAACGCGTCACCTTCAGCGCCATGCCGCGCTCGAAATGCCCCGAGCACACGCGGATGAACGCCACCCGGTCGCGGTGCGACGGGTCCATGTTGGCCTGCACCTTGAATACGACGCCCGTGAACTTCGGCTCGTCCGGCATGACCGGACGTTGCACGGCCATGCGCATCGAAGGCGGCGGTGCGAGGTCGACGAGCGCGTCGAGAATTTCCTTCACACCGAAGTTGTTGATCGCCGAGCCGAACAGTACCGGCGACTGCTCGCCGGCCAGGAACGCTTCACGATCGAATTCCGGCGACGCGCCGGTGATCAGCTCGATCTCGTCCTTCGCACGTATCCATGCCTGGCCGAAGCGCTTTTCGCCTTCTTCATCGGAAGGGTTATGCAGCGTTTCCACTGCGCCGCCGGCCGTGTCCTGACCGGCGCGGAACACGCGCACCTGGTCGCGCTGGATGTCGTAGACGCCCTGGAAATCCTTGCCCATGCCGATCGGCCACGTGAACGGCACCGCCGCCACGCCAAGATGCTGCTCGATTTCGTCGAGCAGTTCGAGCGGCTCGCGCACTTCGCGGTCGAGCTTGTTGATGAACGTGACGATCGGCGTCTTGCGGCTGCGACACACTTCGAGCAGCTTCAGCGTCTGCGCCTCGACGCCGTTCGCGCCGTCGATCACCATCACGGCGGCGTCGACCGCGGTCAGCACGCGGTACGTGTCTTCAGAGAAGTCTTCGTGGCCCGGCGTGTCGAGCAGGTTGATGACGGCTTCGCCGTACTCGAACTGCATCACCGAACTCGCGACCGAAATGCCGCGCTGCTTTTCGATCTCCATCCAGTCCGACGTGGCGTAGCGATTGCTCTTGCGGCCCTTCACGGTGCCCGCGATCTGGATCGCACCCGAAAACAGCAGCAGCTTTTCGGTAAGCGTGGTCTTGCCCGCATCGGGGTGGGAAATGACCGCGAAGGTGCGGCGGCGTTTGAGTTCGGAGACTGACATCGGTGCTGGGAATCACGGTAGGGGTTCGAGCGCGCGCCACGGCGTACGGCCGGCGCTGGCTGGTGCGCCGGCTGTGCCAGACGCGGGCGGCGAAGGTGGGGGAAACCGCTCGAAAAACGGGAAATCCCGGCACAGAACAGCGCCGGGACGAATGATACACGTCATGGGCGCCCGCGTCGGGAAACGGGGCAGGCCGTCGGACGGCCGATCAGCTCCGGCTGGCTTCGTTCAGCGTGAGGGGCCTTGTTTCCGGCGCCCACGCAATCGAAACGGACATGGCGCATGCGGTGACACGGGCCCGGTTTCCGGCAAAGGTGAGGGTTTTCGGGACCTGCCCGGCAATGGCGTTGGCGACGTGTTTCAGGTGAAGAGCGAAGGCACGCGGGTGAACCACGATGGCATGCACGCGTGCGTGCATATCGAGCCGATAACATCGCTGAAGTGTCGATCGTCAGCGCGATGCACGCATGGTCCTGTCGGGCGGAGAGCCTTTTACTGGAAGGCTTTGCGAGACACGAGGAATAACACACGCGCTGCGCGTTCACCTCGCGCAGTCATCATGCGAGGCCGCGTTGCATGACACCGGTGTCGCGTCGCGATACATGGCGCACGGACGTCGAGGCATCGTTCCATCTGCGGCAACAGGGAGCGGCCGATCGTCAAAGGTGAGAGTTTTCGGGACCAGAGGAAACGGTGCAGAAGCGGCAGCAGCGCAACTCACCCGCGTACGCACGAAGCGCACAGCACCACACACTGCGTTGTGCAGCTGATCAGCTTTCGATCAGGAAGCGTTCGCGATTCTTGCCGGCGAGCCATCCTGGTGAGCGTCCACGTCCGCTCCACGTTTCACCGGTTTTTGGATTGCGATAGCGCGCCGGCAACGCCGGTTTGAGGCCTTTTGCCTTCGCGCTCTTCGTCCCCTTCGTACCGGAGGCGGCAAAGCCGAGTTCTTCAGCCGTGATGTCGAACTCTTCGATCAGCAGCCTGATGTCGGCAACGACCTGCGCCATCTCCTTCTCGCGCGCGACCGCGACTTCCTTGTGAAGCTTCTCGAGTTGCGCAGTCAACTGCTTGTAGCTGGCCATGAGGCAGGGTCTCCAGTCAGTGTCGATGACGGTCTGACTTTACCAGTCCGAAAAGACGCTGGCCATGTGCCGTCATTCCGGCATGCTACGCGACCTGCCTTGCGTGCTGCGTGAATCAGTCGTCGATGGCGTCGTACAGGTGGCGCTCGAAGTCGACCGACATCGGAAACAGCTCGATATCGCGCCGCTGGATCAGCATCATCGCGACCATGTCTTCGACCGGGTCGGCAAGCCAGCTGGTGCCGTACGCGCCGGGCCAGCCGAACGATCCCGTCGAGCGGTAGCCGAGCGGCAGCTGCTGCGCCGGATTGTCGACGACGGCCAGCCCCAGCCCGAAACCCTGCCCCGCCCAGACGATGTGCCCGAACGACGGCTGCCGGCGCTGGTCACGGCTCAGGAAATTCGAGCGCATCAGGTCGACCGAACGATGCGACAGCAACCGCGTATCGTCCACGCGGCCGCGCCCCAGCAGCAGGCGGGCGAACTGGAGATAGTCTTCCGCGGCCGAGACGAGCCCGCCACCGCCACTGTGAAAGCGCGCCGGATCGGCCCAGCGGCTGCGTTCCGGGTGATCCTCGACAACCCGCTGTTTCGTCACCGGATCGATGGCGTAGGCAGTAGCGAGGCGCGAAAGCTGCGCCTCGGGCACCCAGAACGCGGTATCGCGCATGCCGAGCGGCTCGAAGATGCGCGTGCGGAAAAAGTCGCCGAGCGACATGCCCGTGATGCGGTAGACCAGCACGCCGAGCACGTCGGTTGCAATGCTGTAGTGCCAGCGCGAACCGGGCTGAAACATCAGCGGCAGCGCCGCGATGCGTTTGAGCCAGCCGTCCGGCCCCTCCGACGATTCGAAACCGTTGAAGGCGCCCAGATACGCTTCGGCCAGCGGCCCGAGCGCCGTGAAGTGATAGGCAAAGCCGGCGCGATGCGTCAGCAGGTCGAGAATCGTGACCGGCGCGCGAGCTTCGACGGTATCGTCGAGCGGGCCAGCCGGGTCGCGCAGCACCCGCAGGTTCGCGAGTTCCGGCAACCAGCGTGCAACGGGCGCATCGAGCGTCAGCCGGTCTTCCTCTGCGAGCATCATGATCGCCGCGCTCGTCACGGGTTTCGTCATCGAGGCGATGCGAAACAGCGTGTTGCGTGCCATCGGCTGCCCGGAAATGTCGTCGAGCGCGCCGAGCGTGTCCATCTGCGCGATTTCCCCGCGACGCCAGACCAGCGTCACGACACCGGCCACCTCGCCCCGGTCGACATAGCCCTGCATGGCCGCGGTCAGCTTCGCCAGCCGCGCGGCTGAGAATCCTGCGTGGATCATGAGTTGTCCTGGTTGCACGGGTGAAGCGGCACTCGCACAGGGCGGTGCGCGAGGCGCATCCGCGCCGCCGGAGGATTGTCACACGGGAATAGACCGTGGCGCGGCGGGCGAGCCGGCCACGCGCGCGGATGTGTCATTTGACCTGTATGCGCGCTTCCAGCGCGCGCAGCGCGTCATTCAGGCGCTTGACGCGACTCGCCTGCGAAGGCACGAGCGCCGCGCCCAGCACGCGATCGATCCGGTCACGCCAGTACGACAGCGGAATGCGATCCTGATCCGAAAGTCGCGAGATTACGTGTTCCAGATGCTCAATATCTTTTTCGAGTTGGTGATGATTCATTGCTTTCCCCGGAATTGCTGTTTCTGATGCTGTTCTCTCCGCTTGAAATGTGCCGCAATCACGCGTTTTACCTGAAAAAGGAAAATCCTGCTTCCCGACGCTCTGCCCGGCGTCGTCTGAAAAATGCAAGGAAACGCATGTTACGGCAATACTGCGGAACATCGGTGAAGACTATAAGACAGGGATCTTCCATTCATCCGTTAGCCGCCGCACGGAAAAACACCACCGCATGCGCGAGATTGTCGCAAAGGCTGCCAAGGTTAACGGCGGTTAATTGGACTGTATATTCCTCATTTGCGGAAAAGACCGGAAATGCGCGGCCGGTTGAATCTTCCATCGACCACCAGGGCCGCGACGACACGGGGGCGCAGTGGAACGGGACGAAGAACGGTATGACCGGCTGGTACACCGGATATATGACACCGTCACGGCTTCAGAAACCTGGCAGGTACTTTACGCAGAGCTTGCCGAACTCATTGACGCGAAAACCATTCATCTCGTTGGTTTCGATAAAAAGCACAATGCGCTTTCATTTAGCGACGGTTTCAATCTGCTTCCAGGCCGTGAACTCGGTTACATCCGCCGTTATCACCACATTGATCCGCGGCTTTCGATGCTGTGGTCTCAACCGGTACTCAAGTGGTTACATTGTCACGAGCATTTTGACGAAGAATTTGTCCGTAATAACCGGTTCTTTCAGGAATTCCTTTTACCAGGCGGACGTCGTTATGCGTCGTGCGTAAAACTCGTCGACGATGAAACGGTTACCGTTTTTTTCGCATGTCTGAGAACCATTGACCAGGGTCCATTCGCTCTGGACGCGATAGCGATACTCGAACGCCTGACGCCGCATCTCGCCCGCGCGGTCAAATTTCAGGTACAGCGCTTTGTGTTTTCGACGGACGCGCTGGTTGGGCATGCGCTCGTCAACCGCTGGCGTCAGCCGGTCATTCTCGCGAGCACGGAAGGCGACGTGCTCCGGCTCAACGGCGCGGCCGAGCGCCTGCTGCAGACCACGATGATGGTGCGCACGAACAATCGCAAGGTGACGCTGCCCGCGCCGTTCCAGCAACGCTTTCTGGAAGACTGCGCGGCGACCGAAGCGCATCTGCGCGTCGCCAACGCCGACGTGCACGCGGATGCGGCGCGCTATCGCGTGATGCGCATTCAGGACAGCACGAGCCCATTCCCGCAGGACACGCTCTACGCGTTCTATAACCTGATCGCGCCGGGCGAAGTGTCGGCCGTGTTCGGGCTGCGGGCAATCGTGATGCTGATTTTCTATCACCCGCCGTCGGCGCCGCCCGTCGACGAAGACCTGCTCGCCGCCGCGTTCGATCTGACGCCTGCCGAGTGCCGCGTCGCGCATTTTCTGGCGGAAGGCATGTCGCCGAAGGAAATCGCCACGCGCATCGGCGTACAGCACGACACGGTGCGCAAGCAGTTGCAGGCGATCTATCAGAAGACAGCGACGAACCGGCAGCCCGATCTGGTCCGGCTACTGCTCCATTTACCTGGAAACGGCGGCGGCCAGTAGGAAGTCGGTTCATTGCGGTGAGCCGACTGAGGCCAGATTCAGCCCGCCTTCCTGCACGCGAAAATCAGGTTGCGCACGCCGTCGACAGTTGTCTGGCGCACGATCTCGAACGGGCCGCCACACATGCCGCGCGCCTGCTGCTCGCAGCCATCGCCGCCGGCCGCGGAACACTGGACCTGCGTGGTGGGCAGACCATCGGGAGAAAACAGCGGCGGCGCGCTGCTGCAGCCGGCCAGCGCGGCGAGTGCCATGCCCGCGCATGCGGCAGCGGCGGCAGACAGGGCGCGTGCGGCGAAGCGCGGTTGCGCGCGGAACGGACGATTGCGTTTCATTGAAAAACCCCGGTTGATCTCTTGTTCTGCCGATCCCGCGATTTTGCCACGCGGCCGCGGCGCTGCGTCAGTCGGGCGCCGCAAGCGTCTTGTAGGGCAGCGGGCCGCCCGGCGTGGGCGTCACGCGCATGAACACCTGCTCGACGTCGGGAATCGCTTCCAGACGCTTCTGCAATGCGGCTGCATCGAACGATGCCGGCGCGCAGCCTTCCGCATAGACGAAGCGACGCTGCACCGTGATCCAGATACTCGTGCCGGCGAGTTCTTCCGGCTGGGCGAACCGCGCGCGAATCGCAGCGGCGATGTCCGGGTCGTACATATAGGAGTTGGGCTTCGTGCATTTGTGCGCGAGCCAGCACGTCGTGCCGCGCTCGACGCGATAGTGCGCGTCGTCTTCCATCTGCGCCCTCGTCATCAGCGGACCGAGTGGCACCGGACAGTCCGCCACCGCGTGCGACAACGCGAAAAACGGGTCGTTGTACCAGTTCTTGCGCTCGACCGCCGATGCGCCCGCGCCCGATACAGTCGACGCAGCCGACGCGACCGGAGCCGTGGAAGCCATCTGCGCGAACGCGTGCTGTGCGTGGAACGCGATGCCCGTCGCGAGCAGCATCACGGCGAATCGCCCGTGATTCATGTCACACCTCGATACCGTAAGCGGCGATCTTCTTGTAGAGCGTCGCCCGTCCCATACCGATACGCGTCGCGGTTTCCGTCACGCGGCCGCCGCTGGCACGCAGCGCGTCGCTCAGGAACCGTCGCTCGAACGCGGCCATCGCGCCGGTCCAGGTTTCGTGCCCGGCATCCGTCGCGGCCGTGGAACCTGAGCCGGCCGCGCCCGTGACGTCGATGCCCGCTTCGCATGCCGCAACGGGCGCGCGCGCCGGCCCGAGGAACGGTGCCAGCGCCCGGGCGTCGATGCGCTCGCTGTCCGACAGCATCACCGCGCGCTCCAGCGTGTTGTGCAGTTCCCGCACGTTGCCCGGCCAGGCGTATGCGGACAACAGGCGCAACGCGTCGTCCTGCACCTCGAAATGCGCGCCCGCCACGTTCAACGACAGATCCTCGAGTATCGCGTACGCCAGCGCTTCGATATCCGACGCGCGCTCGCGCAGCGGCGGCGCGTGGATCGTCAGCACGTTGAGCCGGTAAAAGAGGTCCGCGCGAAAGCGCCCGGCGGCGACGAGTGCCGGCAGGTCCGCCGAGGTCGCCGCGATGATCCGCACGTCCGCACGCACGATCCGGTTCGAGCCGAGCGGCTCGAACTCCTTGTCTTGCAGCACACGCAGCAGCTTGCCCTGCAGGGGTAGCGGCATGTCGCCGATTTCATCGAGAAAGAGCGTGCCGCCGTCGGCGAGTTCGAACTTGCCGACGCGGCCCTTGCGGTCGGCGCCCGTGTAGGCGCCCGCCGCCGCGCCAAAGAACTCGACTTCGAGCAGCGTATCCGGGATCGCCGCGACGTTCACTGTCACCAGCGGTTTGTTCGCCCGCGCGGAAGCGCCGTGAATCGCATGCGCCAGCAATTCCTTGCCGGTGCCTGTCTCGCCGAGCAGCAGCACCGGCGACTCGACCTGCGCCGCGCGCCGCGCCTGGCGCTTGACTTCGAGGCTCGCCGCACTCGTGCCGACGAAACTCGCGAACGTATATTTCGCCCGCCGCGCCTGCGCGAGCGACTGACGCGTCGCGATCAGTTCCTGCTGGACGCGCGAGTAATGCGAAAAGAGCGGCGTGAGCGCCTTGAGTTCGTCGAAGAGCGCAAACCCGACAGCGCCGACTGTCGCGCCCGCGTCGTCCTTCAGCGGCAGACGGGTGACGACGAGCGGCTCGCGGTCGGTTTCAAGGATATCGAGCAGGATCGGCTTGCCCGTCGCGACGACGTCGCGCATCAGGCTGTTCGGAATCACCGCTTCGCAATCGCGGCCAATGGCCTGCTGTGGATCGGAGAATCCGAAACGCGCCGCGTAACGCTTGTTGATCCAGACGACACGCGCATCGGCGTCGACGATAAAGGTCCCTTCGCTGAAATTCTCGAACGTGCGAAAGAGCGAATCCATCGCCCTTCGCAATACATCGCTGTAGTTATCAGGCAGGCCTGCCCAGTCGTTCATCATGATGTCGCTGTCTCCCACTATCGTTTTATGTGCGCCGCCGTCTACATATATAGACAGCTTATCTCAACGTCGAGATCGCCAGCAAGGCCGTCTGTCTTGATATTGCCATGTTTCAGGCGCCCGGGATTGCAGCTTTCAATCTCCAATTCGAGACTTTATGTACAATCGGTCGCGCCGCGCGCTGGACAGCGGGCCGCTCACGTACCTGGCACCCCCACTCCGACGCCGTCTGGCGGCGATTGGCACGGAAGCTGCGTACGCGAGCGCCGGCTCGCTGCGTCCACGGTCAGGCCGTCGACGCGCGTGCGCACAACAAACCAGTTCTGGAGACTTAATGTCCTTTGTCATCGTCCTCGCCGCACTGGCGTTTCTGATGTTCGCCGCCTATCGCGGCTACAGCGTGATCCTCGTCGCGCCGATTGCCGCGCTTGGCGCCGTGCTGCTGACCGACCCGGCCGCCGTCGCGCCGGTTTTTTCCGGCATCTTCATGGAAAAGATGGTCGGCTTCGTCAAGCTCTACTTCCCTGTGTTTCTGCTCGGCGCCGTGTTCGGCAAGGTGATCGAGCTGTCGGGCTTCTCCGAATCGATCGTTGCCGCCGCGATTCGCTACATCGGCCGTTCGCGGGCGAATGCGGTGATCGTTGCGGTGTGCGCGCTGCTCACATACGGAGGCGTTTCGCTCTTCGTGGTCGTGTTCGCGGTGTACCCGTTCGCCGCTGAACTGTATCGCCAGAGCAACATCCCGAAGCGCTTGATGCCGGGTGCGATCGCGCTGGGCGCCTTCTCGTTCACGATGGATTCGCTGCCGGGCACGCCGCAGATCCAGAACATCATCCCGACGACGTTCTTCAAGACCACCTCGTGGGCCGCGCCGTGGCTCGGCGTGATCGGCTCGGTCTTCATCATCGTGGTCGGGCTCACGTATCTGGAATGGCGTCGCCGTGCGGCGATGGCAACGGGCGAAGGCTACGGCACCGAACTCGTGAACGAGCCGGAACGTGTCGAATCGAAGGCGCTGCCGCATCCGCTGCTGGCCGTCGCGCCGCTCGTCCTCGTGGGCGTCGCGAACTTCATGCTGACGCGCATGATTCCCGAATGGTATGGCGCAAGCTACACCGTCGCGCCGGAAATCCTGCCGGGCGTGCACGCGCCGGTGACGACATCGGTGAAAGCCGTGGTCGCGATCTGGTCGGTGGAAGGCGCGCTGCTCCTGGGCATCCTGCTCGTCATGCTGACGGCGTTCGGCCGCGTGCGCGAGCGTTTCGCGACCGGCACCAAGGCTGCCGTGGGCGGCGCGTTGCTGGCTTCGCTGAATACGGCCTCGGAATACGGTTTTGGCGGCGTGATCGCCGCGCTGCCGGGGTTCCTCGTGGTCAGCGACGCGCTCAAGAGCATTCCGAATCCGCTCGTCAACGCGGCGGTGTCGGTCAGCTCACTGGCGGGGATTACCGGATCGGCGTCCGGCGGCATGAGCATCGCGCTGGCCGCGATGTCGGATCTGTTCATCAAGGGCGCGGAAGCCGCGCACATCCCGATGGAAGTGCTGCACCGCGTGGTCGCCATGGCCAGCGGCGGCATGGACACGCTGCCGCACAACGGCGCCGTGATCACGCTGCTCGCGGTAACCGGCCTCACGCACCGTCAATCGTATCGGGATATCTTTGCGGTCACCGTCATCAAGACGCTGGCGGTGTTCTTCGTGATCACGGTGTACTACACGACCGGGATCGTCTGATTCTGGCTGGCGGGCGGGCCGGTAGACGCGCAACGCGCCGCCGACCCGCTTGCCGGCGCTCTGGTGACGGACCTGAAAGGCTTGAACGCCTACAGCTCCGGGTGCGCCAGGTCGCCGGCGACGATCTGCTCGCCCTGCACCTGGGCGGCCGCCAGCGCCTCGTTTTTCGTCGCGAAAGGGCCGAATTCCGGCGCACCGTCGAAGGGAAACAACACTTTCCCATCCGTCTTTCGAACCACCCGCAAAACCCCGTAGAACCGGAGATAGCCGGCGAGTTTCGTCGTGGCGAAGACGTCGAAATCGTCTTCCGACGTGGGGGGCATACTGGGGATAAATCTGAAGTTGGGCATGACAGGCTTCTGGATTGCTGTGCCGGGCGGCCATCCAGCGACCTCAAGGCCCGCTGTCGCACCGCTGGCGAAAGAGACAGGGACGGTGACGTCCCTTTTACCGCGTTACTGCCAGGTTTCCCGCTGCCACGGACCCCATTCAGCGCCCGCGAGCTTGAAACGGGTGTAGGTCGCACTCTGCCCGGTCGGATTTTCCGATGTATCGCCTGCCGGTTTGACGTCGGTGGTGTGAAGCGCGAAGGCCTGATGGTCGTCGGTATCGATCGTCACGCGGCCGATGGGATCGGTTCCATCCTGTTGATTTGACTCAAGAATTACGAAATAAGGGGTGAGCCGGCCCCAAAAGGCAGTCAATTCATCTTGCAAATAATGTGTCATGGAGTTCCTGGATGTGTGGGTCCAGTTTACCCTGGTCACTATCGGCGACGATTTGTGACCACCCGGGCGCACCAAAAGAAGGCGCGAATATCGCAAAAAATCGTTACCCCGTGTACTTGCTGATAGGCGGTTTTCATAAAGGCGTGGTACAACTCTAACTTCGCGTCTGCCGATCCAGAAATACGGCGGCCGCGATGGAACACAACTTTTACTGGATTAAAAATGGCAACTGGTACCGTGAAGTGGTTCAACGATGCGAAGGGTTTCGGATTCATCACGCCGGATGACGGCGGCGAAGATCTGTTCGCACACTTTTCTGAAGTTCAAGGTAGCGGCTTCAAGTCGCTGCAAGAAAATCAGAAGGTTAGCTTCGAAGTGAAGCAAGGACCGAAGGGCAAGCAAGCCGCCAACATCCAGCCGCTGTAAGCAGCTGGACAAGTCGGTTTTGCGACTACGAATGGCCCGCCCTCGCGGGCCATTCGTACTTTAACGGCAGCGAAACAGTCGCCGCCGCGTGACGGGTCGTTGGTGTTGCGCGTGTCGTGCGCTTCATGCCGCTCTACCCGCACGGGTATTCAACGTGTTGATCCATCGCCTCGTCGTTCGTATCGCGCGACGGCAACGGCACATCTACGCATCGCACAACAGCTTGCGCGCGGCCCGCACGCGCCGCCTGCGCTCCTGCTTCAGCCATCGCAAGACGGAATCCCGGGCGCCGCGGTCCTCAAACAGGTTTTCGTTCTGTTCAAGCAGTGCTTCACTCGCGACGACGTCGTTCAGCGCACCAAACCGCTTCTGGATTTTCGTGAGGCGTTTGAGCGTCCGGCGATGATCGCCGTTCAATACCGGTTCAAACAGCTCGAGCAGATAGCGCAGTGTCTTGCCTGCTTTTCGCACTTCATGCAACGACGCGTAGTCGGATTTCTTCGCACGTGAAGCGCGCTTCATCCGTTTGCGCAGTAACTTTTCGCACGCCGCGACCCGACGGTCTCCAAATTTCCGGAGCGATACGCACTCGTGCGCAGTGTTCAGCGCCTTCGCTGCGTCCGAAAGCGTTGCGCGCAGCACGTCTTTCACGCCCGCGTTCGCGAGTGTCTCCACACTCATGGTCAGTGCCTGTGCACGCACCGCTTTTAGCTCGCTCGAAGAGGCGGATTCGGCCTCTACTTCTTCTTCGAGCAACTGCAGGAGAATGTCCCAGTCGCGCGTTTTGCCGGCAGTCGTCGCGAGGAATTTGAGCAGCGAACGCTGTTGCCTGACGACGTCTTTATCGAAGAGCGGCCTGTAGGCCCACCACAGCGAACGCAAGCGTCGCAGCACGACACGCAGCCCGTGAATCGATTCGGGCTCGGCGTCCTCGCTTAACAGCGCAGCGCATGCGATTGCCTCGTGAACGAGCGGCGACGCAAGCGATGAGAATGCGGCAGCAGCGTCCTGCCGGGCTTCAATGCCGGTACCTGTGTCAGTTGTATCGTCGCGCTTCATTCGATCCCCCACACGAAGAGGGTTTTATGCGAACCCGGAAAAGAGATTGCCAACGCGCGTGCGCATCCTCTTGCTTCATCATAGACGCACGGGAGAGCAGTGCTCTCGACCCTATGACGGGAGAGTGGACACTGAAAAACAAGCCATTGAAAAACAAACATGGACCACGGGGCGCGTAGTGAGCAACATCGTCTGGCCAGAATTGCCAGATCGCCGCCCGGCAGAACTTTCATCCAGGCGGCGCTCGCGATCGTGCCTGGCATCATTGCGGCACTCGCGCTTCACATGGTGTTCGGTGATGAATTCGCTACCCGCAAGGCAGCGAAATTCTATGCGCCTGTCGAAGGCAAGGCTTACGGAAGCGGATCGCGAGATTTACATACCCAAGCCGGTATTCATGGACATCGTCTTTAAAAACGGATCAGGTTTTCAGTCGAAATCTAAAGTCACCCGAGCGATCATGGCGCCTTCAGGTGGCGATCGCTAACAACATGGCGAGCACGACGGCAAAACCGGTTCCGGTTCTGGCCGTGTCCACTGCGTCGTCGAACCATTTGCGCCCGACGACGCGCATCCACGACTTACGACGCAGCAACAGTGTCCGCAGCAGCAGCGATCTTTTTGACCGCGACCTTCTTCACCGCTGTTGCCTTTTTAGCCGCCCCTTTTTTAGCTGCCGTCTTTTTGACAGCAGCCTTTCTACCGGCAGTCGCGGCAGTACGCTTTACTGCCGTTTTTACACCGGCGGCTTTTTTCACGGTCACTTTCTTTGCAGCCGCCGTTTTCTTTGCAACGACCTTCTTTGCCGTTGTCTTTTTAGCAGCAGCGCCGCGTTTAGCCGTGACCTTCGCTTTCCCGGCGGCACCCGATACCGCAGCGGCCGATTCCGCCGCCGCATCGATCAGAAACTTCGTGCGGTCCTTGACGTTCTTGATCCAGACTGGCGGACGTGCGTGGCCACTCCATGTAGCACCTGTTTTCGGGTCGCGATACTTCGCCGGAAGTTTGCCTTTGGCAGCACCGACTGGTTTTGCCTTGCCATTCGCCGAACGACCGCTTAAAGCATTTGCCTCACGTCGTGCTTTTGCTTTCGCTTCAATATCCGCTGTCGTCAGACCATGCTTGAGCATCAGTTCACGAATCTGGTTTACCGCTACTTGTGTCTTGCGCGCGATAAGCGCATCGGCTTGCGCCTGGAGTTTTTTCAGTCGCGCCTGGATCTGTTCCAGTGTGGCCATCAGAGCCTCCCTTCAGGTTTAGATGGTCGCACTATGCCACGTACAACCACTCAATGACAAAAGTTTTGTCAATACTTCACGTTTTTAAAGCAACAGCTGCATCATTCACCGCTCGCTTCTTTCGCTTTCGACATTCACTTTAAAGCCGCTTTTCAAGCTTGCTTCATATCTCCGCCAACCGGATTCAGATTCTGAAAGCCGTTCGCTTTAGCTGCATAAACCAAAATCACGACAGCCGGTTGCATCGCTTTCGAAAGCTCCGTCCCGGACTGGAATCAGCACTGCTGAAAAACACCATCCATGGGTTCCAGACGGCAGGCCGTCATGACTACGCCCCGCGGACACTCAGGATCCACGTCGCAAACTGTTCCGGCAAAGCGCTTACCCGTGTCTCGGGCGACCTCGGATTCTTCGACGGGCTGGGCGCAGATGTCGGGACTGTTTATCTTTCAATACGCGAGAACATCCGGCCGGGTGGCGAATATGCCGGGTCGGATCGTCTCGAATATGATGCTTTCCTTGAAGAGCAGCAAGCCGTCTGGAACCCCGGGAAAAGAGGTATCAGACGCTTTTCATTCCACATTCAATCGTGTTTGCCGATGAAACGGAACTCGTCGCCCCCGAATAAGGTGGCGGTATTAAAGCGACCGACAACAGGCACGCGGCGGCATCTCGCGAATCTCAAGCTACGGTTCGCGAAGCATGCGTCTAAACAGGCTGTGGAGTTAGCAGTTGCTAAAAAGGCACGCGTGAAACCAGCACCGCTGTCGCAGGTATTGCCTCAGGCGTCTTCGCCGGAAAGTCGCACACGCCTTCCGGGAACGTGAGCCATGAGTGTCGCGACAATCTCTTCCGCGCTGCTTTCCGCAGGCACGACGCGGCGACACGCATCTTCTTCCGCATGCGGCGACCACTCGACAAACCGGTACGGGCGCCCCCAGAGCGGCTGAAAAGGCTCGGAAATCCGGCACGTCCGTGGTGCGAATCCGCGCTCCGCGCTGGACATGGCCCGAAGCTGTTCACGCACATTATCCTGAACCATCGTCGACTCTCCATTGCTGGTTGCATTTCGCTTCACGTCGAACTCCCCTCGTGCCTAAAAAAATTGCCGCCGATGAACTGGCGGCCAAACAGGGGTCGACTCATAGTCGCAGCGAACAATTAAGCGAGCCTTAAGGCGAACGTAAAAGGTTGGATTTAAACAGGCCTGGCAGCGAAACAACGTATGCAGCGACGCGCGAACCAGTCGGCCGTGTGTATTCCGCAATCGTTACGGCGGGCACGCAGCTTGCGCGACCGGTGAATGACACCGGTGAGGAGAGCGTCATAAGCGCACCCGGTCCCACCTCGCAACCACCCGCGGGCGACGACGGCGCGAATAGCGTCGGTGCTCTCCCAGGTGACAACCCAGGTCCGGCCTTGCAATACCCGCAGGGGTGACTCCCCGAAAGCCCGAGCCAGATCCCGCATATATGACATTACCGTGCGGCGGCTAACGGTCTGGTACACGAATTGCTGATGAAATGTCCCGCGTGGCCTCCTGCCGGAGCATGGACGCTACCGGGCGGCGCGTTCCGGTGGCAACGCTAAAACGCGCACGCTCCGTGCTTCTGTTAGTTAAATTAATCCGGGCGCCACGCGAAGTGTGAGGTTTCGCTGGCCAACCGGATGCTGCGAGGAACGTCATGGAGACTGTGCAGATCGAGCCCAGTATCTCGCCCGACAGACGGGCAGTGATCTTCGTTCTGTCACTTCGGGAGAAGGACCATGAGTGCTCGATAACGCGCGAAGCGCTGGAGCAGCATTTCTGGCTGCAGCCCGGCGCATCCGAAGCGCGAATCCTCAGAACGTTCAACGACGGCCGCAAACGCATTTTCGCCGTCGCGGAAAGAAAACTGCTGGCTAATCCTGGTGGACGCGTCGTCGTTACCGCGAGCGACTTCGGCACGCGACGCTAGCCCAACGCATGATCGACACGGCGAGCATGGTCCTGGTTATCAGCGGGCACCGCATCCACATCTGCAATGACTAAAGCTTTTTAGCGCCCGCAACTGTCTCCAGCGTTTTGCTGATTGCGGGTTTCACACGTGTCGCTTCGGGCCGCATTTTCGCTGCTGGCGGCAAGGCGCCAGTGCTGTGATGCATCGCGCGATGGTAAGCAACCGTCGATACAAGCAACGCCGCAAACACAACGGCCAGCAGATAGTGAACGGCCGTGCACGGTTCGCGAATCACACGAAACTTCAGACGCGCATCCCATGCGGTAATCCCGTCGCGCTTAAGTAGTACCGCATTCAGGATCATGACAAGCTGCTGCGCAGCGGGCAGGCCAAACGCAAAGCCGCGCGCCCACACCGAGAAATTACGCGCGAGATAACGGCCAAATGAAGGCGCGGCGCCATCCGGCTCCACGACGCGAATGCCCAGCAATGCCTTGCCGATGCTATTCCCGCACGCGGCGTGAACCAGGGCGTCGAGAAAGAGCGCAAGTGGCAGATAAACCATGCCCAGAAAACTCATGTTCACCATAAGCATCGAGCGAAACTGCAGCAGGTGCCAACCCGTCACCGTGTTGACAAACGCCACGACGTAGCCGGCAAGGAACGTCCAGAGCAGCAGGTCGAGTGTCCGCGCAGCGTAGCGACGCCATGCGCCCGTCGCCGCCGGTGCGACCGTCGTCGGATCGGCGCTCACGGCTGCCAGATGCGGCGCACCGGCGGGCGATGTTGCATGCGGGACGCTGGCTAACGGCTGCGTTTTAAACGTGACATCGCCTTGCGTCGCCGGCAGCCTTTCCTTGCCCATCGCGCTTGCGAAGAGCCACACGATGGCCCACAGCAAGGCAATCGGCCCCATTCCGAGCGCCAGCATCGCGAACAGTGGATTGAGTGTGTGAACGGCGAAACCGCAGGCAAACGCCAGCCAGATTGCCGAAGGGACAGCGAGTGTCCTGACCGTCCATGACCTGTATGTCATGTCGCCCCCGCGTTCTTTTCAGATAGAATTTTTCTGAACTCTACTGCGGCGCCCGGAGTGCGTCTACAGGCGAGAGTGCGGCACCACTCAGTTCCGCACAAGGGGTACCTTCGATCAGAGCCGTAGTCCGCTCAGGAACTGATACCACAGCGTACCGAGGCCACCGCCCGGCACATCTGCTTTTGCATTTGCATGGCGGGTATCTCCGTCGGATGCAGCGGAGTGATGTGCGGCGTCAGCGGCTGCGACCTGAGCCTCCTCGACCACCGGTGATGTCTGCCGCGACGCGTGCAACGCCACCGCGCTTGCCGCGATCTGCGCAGCGAGACCGGCTTCGCATTGCTGACCGATGAGCACGCCGAAAACGACATCGCGATTATGTCCCTCGTCAGCGAAGCGCATTGCCACGGCGACCCGTTCCGCGTATTCCGCTTCGGCCACCCGGCGCGCCTCCGCTTCGCGTTCGGCCTGCTCGCGCGCTTCACGTTCCCGGTGCGCTTCCCACCCACGCATCTGCTCGGCGTACACGGCGTCGTAGACCTCGCGCTGCGAGACGTCGGAGAGGATCGCGTACGCGCTCTTGATGTCCTGAAACGCCGCGCGCGCAAGCTCCTCGTGTCCGGCGTTGCGGTCCGGATGCCAGCGCATCGCGGCTTTCCGGTAAGCACGCTTGATTTCTTCGCCCGTGGCGCTCGCGGACACGCCCAGCGTGTTATAGAGGGTTGTCATTGCCTGTCAGCCTGTCGATCACATTGCGGGTCATCGTAGCATGTGAAAAATGCGCGCCTGTTACAGCAGTCCGCCGATTGCGTGCCGGATGGGGGAACCAGCAGGTTATCCCCACTTTGTGTTGGCAAGCCTGTGGACAACCGCGCCGGATACGTCGCAAGTGCATGACCGGAAACGACTATCGCCCACCGATGCAAACGCAGGCGCGTGATCTGCGCAGCGCTTTTTTTGGCGCGCTACCTTCTGACGGAACCCCATCACGCCGGTCGCCCACACAAGGAGACGCCCATGAGTCACGACATCAAGTTCTGGATGGTCCCGGGCGCGCCGACGCCGGTCGGCCCGTTCTGTCACGCCACCGAATCAGACAGCTGGATCTTCATCACCGGACAGATGCCGACGTCACCCGACGACGATCACGCGGCGTTACCCGAGGGCGTCGTCGCGCAGACAAAGCGCGTGATGGATAACCTCGTGCTCGTGCTGCAAGGCATGGGATCTGGACTCGGACACGTCGTATCGGCACGCATCTTCCTCACCGAATTCAAACGCGATTTTGCGTCGATGAACGAGACGTACCGCGCGTATTTTCCGAAGAACGCATTGCCGGCCCGCACATGTATCGGCGTGACGGCGCTCGCGTGCGACGCGCTCGTGGAGATCGATTTCATCGCGCGCAGGCCGTAAGTGCTTCGTAACGTAGCGTTACCTTTCTCGCATCGCTGTTTCACCTGTGTCCGACCTCGCCTCATAGACTTCGAGCCGTGGTCACTGACAACGCACACGACGTGCAAGGAGAAACAGATGAACAAGAAGATCCTTGGAACAGTACTGGGTATCGCCGTGCTCGCGGCGTCGTCAGCCGCATCCGCGCATGTCGATGTGGCGATTGGACTCGGCATTCCGGGCCCTGCGGTGTACGCACCCGCACCTGTCTATGTGGCGCCCGCGCCGGTCGTCGCAGGCTACGGCTATGGCGGCTACGACGACTGGCGCGCGCGTCAGTGGCGTGAGCGCGAATGGCGTCAGCGTCAGTGGCATCGTGAAGCCTGGCGCGAACACGAATGGCGTGGGCGTCACGGCGGATGGCGCGGGGATTGAGTTCAGCCCGACGCTCAGGGGAAACAGAATCGGCGCAAGTGACGGCAATCCGCCCTTTGCGCTTTTTTCATCATTGACCGCGTGCAAACGCCGTTTGTCGCGCTTCAGCCTGTTCGCCGTTCGCTTCGCCAGTGCAATTGCTGTCAGGCCCGGCGACTCTTCGCTTTCACTGCCGCATCGCCGAATGCGTCGCTGCAACGATATCGCTTGCCACCGAAGCGAGGGCTCGACTATATGCGCTAGCGAGGGCGTCGTAGCCAGGACCGGTAGCCGTCCCGGTTACAACAGAGCGCCCGCTCATTTTTTCTCCCTGCTTCGGCGGACGCACGGACCAGATCACACGTAGCATCACTGTGCCGTCCATTGATGAATCGAAGTTTTGCACGTCGACCGATACGCGGTATGCGTTTTCGTCCACACGCTGCGGATAAGTGGATACGATGGCTCCCGGAATTAACTGTGCAAGATCCGCAGCAAGTACGCGTGCGATCTGACTCTTCAGGGGCTCCGCCCAACGAGCAAATTCGTCGATCGACACACGGTTCGCGCTCAGCCTCGAGACTATTTGCGGTCG
Organism: Paraburkholderia gardini; assembly: GCF_907164545.1. Lineage (NCBI taxonomy): Bacteria > Pseudomonadati > Pseudomonadota > Betaproteobacteria > Burkholderiales > Burkholderiaceae > Paraburkholderia > Paraburkholderia gardini. The sequence continues at coordinate 100,983 of NZ_CAJQZB010000014.1, forward strand.
ATCGATCAGTTCGGGAACCGAAACCGGATCGATCGCGATGATCACGCGATCTACCGCTTTCGACGGTTCGGCAACCTGAGCCGGGCTCAACGTGTAGAACTTCGACTCCGGCGAGGTTGCGCACCCCGCGAGAAGACCCAGCGCGATTATCGTGAAAGATAACGACGTCAACCTGTTCATGGCTTGTCCTCGACCTTGCCACGGAGAAGCGCCTCTGGATGCCGGTCGAGATACTCGGCAAGCGAGTGGATCGAGACGGCAGCCCGTGACAGTTCCTGCATTGTTTCCGCGGCGTTTTGCTGCAACGGCGAGTCGCTTTGCAACGTGCGATTCGCCGACGTGAGTGCCTCACGAGCCGCGCTTAGTGTTGCTTTTGCCTCAGGCGCAATATCTGTATTGAGCTTGTTTAGCAACGTGTCGGCGTCATTGAGCGTTTTACGCAGGTCCGTGCTGATTCCCTCGAATGGAATGCTGTTCAGTCTGGCGACGAGGCTTGTAATGGAGTCCTGCAAGCCCTGCAGATTGCCTGGCACCGTTGGGAGTTGCGGCGTCTTTTTTCTCCAGTCCATGGTCGCCTTAGGCGCGGCGGGGAAGAAGTCGAACGCGATATACAGTTGTCCGGTAAGAAGACTCGCCGTCCTCAACTGCGCCCGCAGCCCTTTCGCGACCAGGTAGTCAGCGAACGTTTTTCGTTCCGACTGCGTACCCTCGACGTTGCCGTGCCAGTCGTCGCGCGATATCAGGCGCTCAGGAAAAATGCTTACCTCGACAGGGATGCTGAATTCCTTCCTGACCGGATCGAACTGCGAACGGATCGCCGAGACTTCACCGATAACTATTCCGCGAAAGTCGATGGGGGCGCCAACCGTCAGGCCACGCACAGATTCGTTAAAGGTCAGCACATATTTGTCGACGATCGCGTCATGCCGTTTCATGGCGTCGGCCCGGTCGAGAAAAAGCGCGTACCGGTGTTGCGCGTCTGCTTCATTTTTGTCCGTTGTATCTGGCGGGTTCTCGAATGCGAGGCCACCGACCAGGATCGATACGAGCGATTCGGTGTTGATCTTCACGCCGGTTGTATCCAGAGTCACATCGACGCCGCTCGCGTGCCAGAAGCGCGTGTCATTCGTCACATACTTGTCGTAAGGAGCATTGATAAAGACGTGCAGGGTCATTCCGGTGCCATCGGCGTCAAGTGCGTAAGAGACGATCTGACCCACCTGAAGGCGCCGGAAGAATACTGGCGAGCCGATATCCAGTGAGCCGATGGTGTCGCTCTTCAGCACGAACTCCCGTCCTGGCGCCCCCGATGCGAGGACCGGCGGCGACTCGAGACCGGTGAAGTCGCGTCGCGCCGTGTGCGATGTGCCGATGTCCATGCCGATGTGAGCACCAGATATCAGTGTGCTGATGCCCGACACGGTGCCGCCTGTAATCCGTGGCCGCACCACCCAGAAGCGCGTGTTGTCGACGAGCATGCGTGAGGCACTGCGGGACATTTCGGCGGTGGCAAGCACGGTCTTGTGATCGTCGGAAAGTGTCAGGCTCCTGATTACGCCAATATCCACATTCTTGAACTTGATCTTCGTCTTGCCGGCCTCGATACCTTCACCGGTAGCAAAGCTGATCGTGATGGTCGGACCTCTTTGCAGGATCGACTGTGCTGCCAGCCAGCCGGCTAGCAGCACGGCGACTAGCGGGACTAACCAGACAAGCTGCATGCGCCACTTCGATGGCGTGACAGAAACCGCGACGGGAAAATCGGGTGCGGTGAGATCATCGTTCTGCTCAGGTAACTTATTCACCGCCCGGCTCCACGGCGTCCCATATGAGTCGCGGATCGAATGACAACGTGGCGAACATGGTCAGCACGACGACCGCACCGAATGCAAGCGCCCCAGGGCCCGCATCGATCGTTGCAATCGAGCCGAATTGCACAAACGCGACCAGAATCGTGATGACGTAGATATCGAGCATCGACCAGCGGCCGATGAACTCCACAATCCGGTAGATACGTGTTCGCCCACATGGGATGAGAGGGGAGTTCAGCTGGGTACTCCAGGCTAGAAAAGCCAGTGACAGGATTTTGAGCATCGGCACTACGATGCTCGCGATGAAGACAATGACTGCAAGCGTCCACGATCCAGCGTTCCAGAGATAGACGACGCCGCTCAGTATCGTGTCGGCTTGAACGCCGAACAGGGTACTGGTGACCATGACCGGGAGAAGTACGGCCGGGATATAGAGAACCATGGCCGCGAAAAGGAAGGCCCAGGTGCGTGTGAGGCTGGCGGGTTTTCGCAGATGCAGGGATGCACTACAACGTGGGCACTTCCTGGTTCGAACATCAGCGGGGAGCGGGCTGCCGAGCATGCCGCAGTCGTGACAGGCGAATAGACCGGCGCGTGCGGCGGTAGTCCCGGTGGTAATGGTCTTGATGGCGTGCGGCATGACGCCGTTGCCTCGTGCAGACTCGATACGTGCCCATATTTCACGCGGATTGAACTCGGCGGCCGCGGCCGCGAGCAACACCATCACCGCTCCAAACGCCCATGTCGCGATGCCGGGGACAACGGTTGCGAAATGCTGAAGTTTGACGAGCGCAACCAGCATGGCAAGAACAAGCACCTCGATCATTCCCCATGGCGCGACATGTCGCAGCAGACGAAGACCGGACTCGGGCCGTCGGGGAATATGTCCAGGATGCAACGGCAAGAGTAGATAGATCACAACCGCTATGTTCAGCGAAGGCATCAATAGCGTGGTCACGAGGACCAATCCTGCAATGGGCCACATACCGTTCACGTACAGATGTGAAGCTGCTCCGAAAAGCGTGGCTTCAACGAGCGTGCCGTTGACCCAGAGCCCGAAGACCGGAAAGCAGTTGGCAACCACGAACAGGATCGCGGCGGCCAGCGTGAATGCCAGCGCCCGATCGAACGTCGCGGGCGAATTTTTATAGAGCGCGGCATCGCAGCGTCGGCATTTCGCGGTACCGCCCTGCGGCAGTAGCGTCTCCCACTGGAGAAACTCGCATTCGCGACAGGCAATCAACTTCATTTCATTCATTTTCGGCATCCGGTTTCTGGCGCACGATCCCGACGCCCCATGCCTTTTGACCTGCGGCTCCGGCTTGCCGGCAGGGGGCGCGCAACGCGTCGGACTCCAGTCAGGTCAATGAAGCTGTGCTACTAGCGCATCAGCTCCCTTGTCGAGACCCGTCTTTGCAGCACTCAATGAACCGAAGGCTGCCGGCAGATTCATGGCATTCGGATACTGCTTCGAAACGTATGCCTTTAGCAGCTGGCCGCTCTCGCTGTCATAGACTTCCACCGCGTAGGAAACCGATCCGCTGAATGCGCCCTGCCCTCCGCGGATCGACTGCACTCCGTTATAGAGATTGCCCGCAAGGTCGAAATGCATGACCTGTCCGACAAGCAATGTCGTGCTTTCGGCGCCCGTAAGCGTCAGCTTGACCCGCAAGGTGTTCGGGCCGGCCTGCTTCGCAATGTCGAACCGCTTCGCCAGCCTGTCCGAAAACGTCTTCGCCATGTAATCGGCAAGCGCGGTCCTGTCGGCGGCCTTCATGTCGCCGAACTGGTTGTCATGACCCTGATACACGACCACCGGGTCCAGCACGATCTGCGTGTATCGCGCCAAGACCACAGGAGCCGTGTATTTGTAGGGCACCTTGCCCGCATCGTCATCCCGGTTCTGCTTCAACTGCGACGAAGAAGAGATGCCCGTGTATGCAACGGGTTGCACACCCGCGCATGCCGTGAGAGCCAGTACCACCGTGCCGGCGAAAAGAAGCGGGACGAGTTTGTTCGTGAACATTGCGTGTTCCTTGAAGGGCAAATTGACTGCCAGGTGGTGAGTGCCGGACGGCGTTCAGTTCAGGCGAGAACCGATAAGGCCGAACAGTAGCATCACCATGGCCGGATGTAAACCGTCCAGACGGTTTGTTTCTTTGACAATCAGCGCGGTACAATCCGGTCCTTCAGAGGCGAACGCTTTTCACGCTGGCAGCTGGCGAGGCCGCGTGCCGAACCGGTTCACTTCAACGAATTACCCGCACAACACCATAACGTCGCGGCAGCCATCAGGGCTGCACCACAATCGTCGCGACGTCATCAATATCGATAATGGACAACCAGACCCGTTCGGAGATTTCCCGCAGAAAGGCCATTGAGGCTGCTCTCGTCATTCTGACCCGGGACGGTGTCGGTGGGCTCACGTTTGATTCGCTGGCGCGCGAAAGCGGCATCAGCAAAGGTGGACTGCTGCATCAGTTCCGCACCAGGCACGGCGTGTTGTGCGCGTTGCTGGAATATCAGCAACAGCAGTTCGAGCAGATTGCGCGCGACTATATGGCAAAGGAAGGCGCATCGAAGGCCGAACCGAACCTGGCGGCCCAGATTGCGATTTATCGGGAGTCCATCAACCAGCCGCATTCCGTGGCGCGGGCGGTGCTCGCCGCACTGGTCGAAAATCCCACTCTGCTCGACGATATGAAGACGTCCGATGCAGCGAAAATGAAAGCGTTGCAGGATGAAGCGACCGACCTCGATCTATCGCTGTTGCGATACTTCGCTGCCAGCGGTCTGGCATTTCACTCTCTGCTAGGACTGTCACCTTTGAGCAACGCTGCGCGGAACAGGCTGTTCGAGCGTCTCCTCGACGAAGATAGCTGGCAAGCCCAGAAGCCGCAGCCGAAAGCGCGCAGGAAGCCCGCGCGCTGAGTGTCGACCGCATCGGCACATGTCGATGTGGCGCTTGAGCCTGCCTGAAACGACACGGGCGGCCTGCCCGGCCGGCCGCCCTGCTCACGACGTCACTAACATCCCCGGCCCACGCAGGTTATCCCCACATTTTGTTCACAAGGCTGTGGACAACCTGCGCACACCTCGCTCAAGTCCCTGACACGCAACGACTATCTGCCTGCGGCGAGACCGCAGGCAGCGCTCATTTCGAAGCCGTCGTCACAAGCACCGGCTTGTCGCGATAGAGCGTCGGGAAAAGCCGCTTGAGGTTCGCGACCTTCGGCAGGTCGTTGATGGCGATATACATCGAGTCCGGGTGCAGCGTCAGATAGTTCTGGTGATAGCCCTCGGCCGGATAAAACGCCTTCAGCGAATCGGTCTTCGTCACGATCGGCGCGGGGAACGCGTGCGACTTGTTGAGCTGCGCGATGTAGCTCTGCGCGACCTGCTTCTGCATGTCGTTTGCCGGAAAGATCGCCGACCGGTATTGCGTGCCGACGTCCGGGCCCTGCCGGTTCAGCTCGGTCGGATCGTGCGCCACCGAAAAGTAGATCTGCAGCAGCCGCCCATACGTGATCTGCGACGGGTCGTACGTGATCTGCACGGATTCCGCATGGCCTGTCTGCCCGGTGCTGACCGTTTCATATTCGGCCGTATCGCGCGCGCCGCCCGAGTAGCCGGAGACGACGTTCGTCACGCCGCGCACATGCTGGAACACGCCCTGCACGCCCCAGAAGCAGCCGCCCGCGAGCACCGCCGTCTCCGTATGCGCGGCCGTTGGCGGTTCGTCCATGGCCGGCGGTGCGATCACGACAGCGGCTTCCGCCGACATCGCCGTGCGCTGCGTGACGACAAGCGCGCCGCCAGCGAGGCCAAGCGCCACCACGACGGCCAGCGCACGCGTGCGCGTCGACCGTCTGAAAGTTTGAGTCAGGAACTTCATGATCCACGTCCTCGTTCAGCGCGCCGTTTCGCGTCATGCCCGGCCGGCGCAGGACCGTTGCTGCCTTACGTGCGGATAACCGCGCCGGGACACGGCCGTCGCGGCACGGGCGTCATACGGCCTTGGGCGTAAACGTCATCGCAAGGCCGTTCATGCAATAGCGCAGACCGGTGGGCGGCGGGCCGTCATCGAAGACGTGTCCGAGGTGCCCCCCGCAGCGCCGGCAGTGCACCTCGTTGCGCGCCATGCCGAACGACGTGTCGGTCTGCGTCGCGACGGCGCCATCCAGCGGCTTCCAGAAGCTCGGCCAGCCGGTGTGGCTCTCGAATTTCGTCTTCGATGAAAACAGGTCCAGCCGGCACCCGGCGCACGCGAAGATGCCCGCGCGGTGCTCGCTGTTCAGCGGGCTGCTGTACGGGCGCTCGGTGCCTTCCTCGCGCAGCACGTTGTATTGCGCGTCAGTCAGAATCTTGTGCCACTCGGCGTTCGAATGGCTGACTTCGAACGACGTGCCGGCCGCCTGCGCCTGCGCGGGCGCGGCGCCGAACAGGCGCCACGCGGCCGTGCCGCCTGCGAGCGTGGTCGCCCCGAATACCTTCAGGAAAATCCGTTTCGAGCGTTTCATGATATTCATCCGCGTAATGTCTCCGGCCCCGGTGTCAGGGCCGCCACGGCGCCTGACGCTGGCCGGAATCCGCACGTTTGCCTGCGGGGCCCGCCAAACGTTTTTGCGCGTTCGTGAGCATGAGTCGCGCGACGCGCCGATAAATGACAGTACGCCTGCACTGTTTACACATCCAGTACCAGGTTATTCCGTGAAATATCCGGAAATGTTCGAAAGGGGGGCATCCGGAATAAAGTACGCGCGAGCGGCGTTTGACTTGAGACCATGACAGGGTCGCGAGCGGGATACACTAGCGCCCCATTTCTAACAGCTTTCATCGCCTCATCCTTCTAAAGACGCCACCGATGAATACACAAGCCAACCCGTCGCGCGCCGAGCGGGCCGCCGCGACGACGCCTTCGCAGTATTCCCGCACCGCGATGCTGCTGCACTGGATCATCGCGGTGCTCATTCTCGTCAACGTTGCGCTCGGGTTGAGCGCGGATTCGCTTCCGGACGACTGGGTGCGCCCCGTCATCGATACGCACAAGTCGATCGGCATTACGGTGCTGGGCCTCGTGCTGTTGCGCATCCTGTGGCGCGCGTCGCACCGGCCGCCGCCGCTGCCGCGCAGTTTTCCGGACTGGGAGCGCGGTGCGGCGCACGTCGCGCACTTTCTGCTCTACCTGCTGATGATCGGTCTGCCGCTCTCGGGATGGATGCACGACTCCGCGTGGAAAGACGCGGCAACGCATCCGATGCGTCTCTTCGGCATCGTGCCGTGGCCGCGCATCAGATTCATCATGAACATCGATCCGGCCGTGAAGGAACATCTGCACCTGCACGACAGATTCGGCACGCTGCATACGTGGCTTGGCTACGCGCTGTATGCGCTCCTCGCGATGCATATCGGCGGCGCACTCAAGCACGAATGGATCGACCGCAAATCAGTACTGAAACGGATGCTGCCGTGACCCAGGATGTCGATCTTCCCGTCGAGGCTGCGCCGGTGAATTCCGCCGACGCGGCGCGAAGCGCGAAAGCTTCGCTCGAAAGCGCGCTCGCGCTCGCCTCGCCGCGCATCCTGCCGCGTCCGGCGACGATGCTGGGCATGGCGATTCATTGCAGCGTCGTCGCCCTGTGGCTGGTGCTGTTCGCGCGGGCGTTCTTCCTGCACGGCGTCGTCGCGTGGTCGACGGGCATCGCGTACGTGATCTACGACACCTTGCTGCTCGCGTTCGTCACGCTGAAAACGCTGCCCCTGATCCGCCCGGTGCAACCGCCAGCCGTGCCGGCACGCGCGGCTAACCTGGCTAACCTGGCTAACCCGACGATGCCGGACATGGGCGTCATCGTCGCGTCGCATAACGAGGCGGCCGTGCTGCCCGTAACGCTCGCCGCGCTGCTGCAGCAGACGCACGGGCCGGCGCAGATCGTCATCGCCGACGACGGTTCGACCGACGGCACACACGATCTCCTCACACGTCGCTTTGGTCTGATCTCGCCCGCCGAAGGCGAGCTGAGCGCGCCGAGCACGCTGTATCCGAACCTCTACTGGCTGCGCGTGCCGCACGGCGGCAAGGCGCGCGCGCTGAACGCGGCCATTACCGTCATGACGACCGGGACGGTGATGACCGTCGACGCCGACACGCTGCTCGCCGCCGACGCCACCTTCGCGATGCGCGCCGCGTTTGCCGGGAACCCCGATCTGGTCGCCGCCGCGGGCATTCTCGTGCCGGTCTGCAGCAAGACCGTGGCGGGGCGGCTCTTTCAGTTTTTCCAGACGTACGAGTACATGCGCAATTTCATCGCGCGCTTTGCCTGGATGCGCGCGGACAGCCTGCTGCTGATTTCAGGCGCGTTTGCCTCGTTCCGGCGCGACGCGCTGCTCGCCGTCGGCGGCTTCGATCCGCAGTGTCTGGTCGAGGATTACGAGCTGATTCACCGCCTGCGCCGTTACGCGGTCGATCACGGTTTGCACTGGGACGTAAGCGTGATCGGCAACGCGCACGCGCGCACCGATGCGCCCGGCACGCTGGCGGGTTTTCTTCGCCAGCGGCGTCGCTGGTTCGCGGGCTTCCTGCAGACGCAGTACTGGAATCGCGACATGACGGGCAATCCGCGCTACGGCACGCTCGGCATGCTGATGCTGCCCGTCAAGGCAATCGATACGATGCAGCCGGTCTACGGGCTCACCGCATTCGTGCTGCTGCTCGGCTTCGTGTTCGGCGGACATGGCGCAATCGTCATTTCGATCTTTGGCGTGATTGGCCTGAAAACCGCCATCGATCTCATGTTCTACCTGTGGTGCGTGCATCTGTACCGTCGCTGGACGGGCGACCGTTCGGGCTCGAGCATCGGAATGGCAATGGTGGCCGCGATCGCCGAACCGTTCACGTTCCAGTTGATTCGCCATGCGGGCGCGGTGCTGGGCTGGCTGCATTTCCTGCGCGGCGGACGCTCGTGGGGCAAGCAGCGCCGTTCAGGTCTCGTCGCACCGGACGAGCATTGATGTGCTGCGCCTGACAGTTGCGGCTGGCAGGCGCGCGAGCGAGCGCTTTTTAGTGTTTCTGATGCGCCTCGCCGCCGATGCCGGGGAAAAACGCGTTCCATGCCGCGCGGACGCCTTCGGCCGCCGTGACTTCGGCGTCGATGGTTTCTGTTTCGTCTGACTGGGCGGGATCGGAAACAAGGCCACGCCAGTGTGTAAAAACGAGCATCGGTTTCTCGGTCCACTCGCCTTCGCTGAACTTCGCGAAGGCCGTGTCTCCGTTAACGAGCTGCACCTCGTACCAGCCGTCGCGGACAGGCGCGTGCTGGTCTAACGGGAACCACGCAGTTGATTCGATTTCCATATTGACCTCATTGATCCACGGAGTGTGAGGTCAGAAAGAGGCATTCTTCGTGCCTGATTTCAAGGGTCGAAATCCCATCCGGCACGCTGCGGCGCATCAAACGGTTTCGTGTTCGGGCAGATGAAATCCGGCGCCGGTCACTCCGGCTTGCTGCGCGATTTGCGCCACTGCTGGTAAGCGGCCAGCGTTTCTTCGTTCGGCGGATAGGTGCCGCGCAGCGGCGCGCCCGCCTCGATGCGCTCCGTGATGAACGCTTCCATCAGTTCCTGCTCGCCCGCCGCGTGTGCGATCTCTTCGGCGAGATGGCGCGGGACGATCACGACGCCATCGGCATCGCCGACGACGATATCGCCCGGATACACCGCCACGCCGCCGCAGCCGATCGGCACGTTGACGTCGATAGCGTGATGCTTCGCCAGATTCAGCGGCGCGCTTGCGCCCGCGCAGAAGAGCGGCAGGCCGAGCGCGGCGATCGTCGCGCTGTCGCGGATCGGACCGTCCGACACCATGCCCGCGACGCCGCGCATTTTGAGGCGCGTCGCGAGAATCGAGCCAACCGATGCGACACTGCGCTCGCCCCGGCAGTCCTGCACGAACACGCTGCCAGGCGGCGCGGTTTCGATGGCCTTGCGCTGCGGATGATCAGGATCCTGAAAAATGCCGACGTGATCGATATCCTCGCGCGCCGGGATATTTCGCAGCGTAAAGGCCGGGCCGACGAGATTCGGCGCACCGGCCGCGGGCTTCACGAGCGGCACGATGCCCTGGATGAACACGTTGCGCAGGCCGTGCTTGAAGAGTTGCGTCGTGAGCGTGGCGGTGCTGACATGGCGCAGTTGTTCGAGCGCTGCTTCGCTGACGGGGTGTTCGGTCGAAGTCATCGGATGGGTTCCGTGGTGAGATTCAGACGGGTTCGCGACATGACATGCCGGCGCGTTTTGCCGGCCGATGTTATCGCTACGACCATGCCCACACCCGCCAGGGATTACGCGTACACGCATGCTGTCCGCCATCGCGAAGCGCAGTATGCTGGCGGCAGCCGCGCTGCGCTTCCCGCAGCGAGCCAATCGCAAAGGATCATGACCATGCCTGCCTTCACCGCGCCGCCCGCCGTCGTCACATTGCAAAGCCGTTTCGATTTCGACCGCACCGTGAACCTTGTCATCGAGGCACTGACTTCACGCGGCATGACGATTTTCGCCGACATCGATCAGGCCGCCGCCGCGGAAAAATCTGGAACGACGCTGCGTCCGACGCGGCTGATTCTCTTCGGCAATCCCAGGGGCGGAACGCCGGTCATGCAGGCCAATCCGCACGCCGCGCTGGAATTGCCGCTGAAGATCGCGATCTGGCAGGACCCGCAGGAACCGGTATGCGTCGATTATCTTGATCCCGGCGCGTTGCTGAGCGAGCGATACGGCATCGATGCCGCGCTTACCGGCGCATTCCGGCAGGTCGCACAGCTATTGGCGCAGACGTTCCAGTAAGGCCCGTCAGTGAAACGGGTTGGCGAACGAGTACATCATCGCGATGCCGGCGCCGATCAGGAAGTTCGCGTCGATCAGTCCGGCCAGCAGGAACATCCGTGTTTGCAGCTCGGTCATCATCTGCGGCTGACGGCCGGATGTTTCGATGAAGCGGCCGCCCATGATGCCGATACCGATACACGCGCCGATCGCGCCGAGTCCGATGATGAGGCCGCATGCGAGTGCGACGAACGAGACGTTGGTCATCTGCTTTCTCCGGTGGTTGCATGGCCCGACTACGACCCGATTCTCGCCAGCCTCACGCGGACGTTCAATTACCTCACAGGTAAGCAGATCGTTGCACCGTTCGCTTACGCGACCCGCAGTCCAAGCTCTTCCATCAGCAACGCGGCCTGTGCGTGCGAAATCGTCGCGCCGCGAAACTGCGCGGCATCCGTGAGGCGCAGGCCGCCGAGGTCGGCGTCCCGCAGATCCGCGCCGGCGAAGCGCGCGTTCTTCAACAGCGCGTTGCGCAGACTGCCGCCGTTGAACACGGCATCGCGAAAGTCAGCGCCACCGAGATCGGCATCGGAAAAATCGAGCTGATCGAGCGCCGCCTTTCTGAACGACACGCCGCGCAGGTCCGCGCCGATCAGCAGACACTCGCTGAACTGCAATCCGAGCGTCGATGCATGTTCGAAAGTGGCACCCGTCAGCTTGCTCTCGCTGAACGATACCGACGCGAGTTTCGCGCGCCGCCAGCTGGTGTTGTTGAGATCGCAGGAGCGAAACGTCGCATCGTGAAGATCGGCGGCGCCGAAATCGGCCTGCCGCCCGCGGCAGCTGCGCCAGCGCGTGCCGTTGAGCTGCGCGCCGAAGAACGACGCCTCCACCAGTGTGCAGCGCGTGAAATGGCATCCGCTCAGGTCGAGTCGCGAAAGATCGGCCATGTCGAACGCGCAGTCTTCGAATGAGGGCGGTGTCGTGGCGCCGGCAAGCAGCGCTTCGAGCGATTCGCGCGTGAAGGTTGTCGATGCAACGGGTTGGCTGGTGTGACCGACGCGGCCAGGAGCAGCGTCCGGAAAGAGTTCGTGGTTCATGTGAGGTCGGAGTGTGCCGCGCACGATGCGCCGCGCGGCATGGGTAAGGCACATGAGCCATTTTAACTTCAGCACCCTGGCCGCCATCCCGGGCAGGAAATCATGGAAGTGTTTATATTTATCGTCCTGTCCGACGAATACCGCCGCATACCGCCGAATACCGCCAGATATGCATTGAATGGCGCGGCGTCACCGCTCACCACCCCGAATCAGGAACTCGAGATGACCGATCTTTCCGCCTTTCCGATTACAACGAAGTGGCCCGCGCAACATCCTGAGCGTATCCAGCTCTATTCGCTGCCGACACCGAACGGCGTGAAAATTTCCATCATGCTCGAAGAAACGGGCCTCGCTTACGAGCCGCATCTCGTCAGCTTCGAGACGAACGACCAGATGTCGTCCGCGTTTCTTTCGCTGAACCCGAACAACAAGATCCCGGCGATCATCGACCCCAACGGGCCGGACAGCAAGCCGCTGGCGCTGTTCGAATCCGGCGCGATCCTGATCTATCTCGCCGACAAGTCCGGCCGGTTCATGCCGCGGGACGCCGCCGGCCGTTACGAAACGATCCAGTGGGTCATGTTCCAGATGGGCGGCATCGGGCCGATGTTTGGACAGGTCGGCTTCTTCCACAAGTTCGCGGGCAGGGAGTATGAAGACAAACGTCCGCGCGACCGCTATGTCGCCGAATCGAAGCGTCTGCTGGGCGTGCTGAACGGACGTCTCGCCACACGCCAGTGGATCATGGGCGACGATTACACGATCGCCGATATCGCGACGTTCCCGTGGGTACGCAACCTGGTCGGCTTCTACGAAGCGGGCGACCTGGTCGCGATCCATGACTTCCCGCACGTCACACGCGCACTGCAGGCGTTCATCGCGCGCCCGGCCGTCGGGAAAGGGTTGACGATACCCGCTCGCACGCCTGCCTGAAGAAGTGTTGCAGCGGAGGATTCCCCCGCGCTGCGCCGCCATGCGCGTGGACAAAAAAATGGCCGCTGGAAACCAGCGGCCATTTACCCCCATGCATGCGGATTTGAATCCGCTGCGTTTTCTTTTGTTTTTGTTTTTGTTTTCGTTCTTCTTCTGGTTGCTTCTTCGTTTCCCCGAACTACCTTTCCCCGAACTTTCGTTTTCCCCGACTTACCGGTCCCACTCGCTTCCAACCTCGTGCTTATCTTTACTGCTTAGTCACACTTGGTTACGTTTGGTTACAGTCTAGTCGTTCCGGTTTGACACGCTATTGTCGTTTTCTCTCTCAGGGTTTTCCCTTAATCAAGAGGCAGTTCTTCTGGCTTTTGACACTGCGTGCAGCGGCCACACTGAGGATGGCTGCGCCCTCCCGGCCGGCACTCAGCTTGATGATGGCGCCGGCGCCTGGAAACCCGGCTCCTGATACAAGTCCCTGCGACACGCAGCTCATCTGGTCCTGCGAAGGCCACTTTGTAACGACACATGTACAAACGGCGCCGGGCGCGAGGCCATGCCTGCGCTTGCCCGTGCGTCCCGTCGAAAGGATCACCGGATCAATCAAATGGCTTGCTGCTTTCAATTCGCGGTGCGACATTCATGGAGCCCGGCATCCGCAGGCATGCTGGCTGCCCATCCGCGCGTCACCCTTCCCGACATTCCGTGGAACACGTCATGACTCCCGGCATCGCTGCCTTTGATCCAGACAGGCAACTGCTGCCCTTTCGCGAATCGCTCATGGCCATGCTTGGCGTGGCCTTCGTCGCGATGCTCGTGGCGCTCGACCAGACCATCGTCAGCACCGCGTTGCCGCGCATCGTCGCGGACCTCAAGGGCTTCGATCTCTACGCGTGGGTCGCGACGTCGTACATGCTGGCGTCCGTGATCACGATTCCGATTTTCGGGCGGCTCGGCGACCTGTTCGGACGAAAGCCGTTTCTTGTCGCGGCGGTTCTTGTATTCACGATCGCGTCGATCCTGTGCGGCGTCGCGACGAACATGCTGTTTCTGGTGGTCGCGCGCGGGCTGCAAGGCATCGGCGGCGGCATTCTGATCGGCACGATGTTCGCCACCGTTGCCGATCTCTTTCCCGATACAAAGCTCCGACTGCGCTGGCTGGTGTTCGTTTCGACCGCATTCGGCGTCGCCAACATCGTCGGGCCGACGCTAGGCGGCATGCTCACCCAATACGGCGGCTGGCGGCTGGTGTTTTTCGTCAACGTACCGATCGGCGTCGTCTCGCTGCTGTTCGTGCTGCGCTTTCTGCCGCATATCCGCCACGCGCGCCAAAGCGGACCGGTGCGCCTCGACTGGCTCGGCGCAGTCGTGCTTGCGATTACGTTCGGCGCGCTGCAACTGCTGATCGAACTGTTTCCCCGTCAAGGTGTAACACGCGCGACGATGGCACTCGGCGCGGTCACCATCGGCTGCGCCATCACGCTCTGGTTCTGGGAAAAACGCATGGGCAACCCGATCGTGCCGATCGACATGCTGCTCGACCGCAAGCTCGCCGCGCTCTTCGCGATGGCGGTGCTTGGCGGCTTCGCGCTGTTTTCGCTCGTGTTTTACGTGCCGTTGCTGTTTCAGGGCGGCTATGCAATGTCGCCGCACGATTCCGGCATGCTGATCACGCCGCTCCTGCTCGGCACGACTGTCGGCAGCGTGCTGAACAATCGCATTGTCACGCGCGTGCGGCGCGCGAACGCGATCATGTATGTGGGTTTTGCGTTATTCGCGCTGGCGTGTCTCGTGCTCGTCGCGCTAAACGGCATGGAGCCGCACATCGTGTGGATGTCGTGCATGGGCGTGAGCGGCCTGGGTCTGGGGCTCGTCGCCGCGAACCTGACGATCTTTTCGCAGCAGATCGTCGAGCGCGATCATATCGGCGCGGCCACCGCGCTGCTGCAATCGCTACGCACGTTCGGCGGCATGCTCGGCACGGTGATGACCGGCGCACTGCTCGGGCATCTGTACACGATGGGCGTGCATCGCTCGCTGGATGCGTATCAGGCGACGCAATGGTTCAAATCGTTCGCCAGCCCCGAACTGCTCGTGGATCGCGACGAACAGGCCGCGCTGATCAACCGTCTGATCAGCGCGGGGCATTCCGGCAATGCGATGATGAATTCCGCGCGCGATGCGCTGGTCTCATCGATACATGTCGGGCTCGCGCTCGCGACCCTCGCCGCGCTGATCGGCCTGTGTCTCGCGTGGTTCGTGCCGCCCGTGCATGTGGGCCACGAGGCGCCGGCCGTGCGCAAGCCCGGATAGGCGACCGGCGTGCGTGTGCGCATGCACGTCGCGGCGAAGCTATTTTCGAAAACCAGACAGGGAGTATGAATGACCGGACATGAAATCCTCCATCCGTTAAGGCCTTTTCTGAAGAATTACGTCTGGGAGCATGGACACGTCGGCACACGTTTTCTCGACTGCACCGACGGCGGCGTGAAATTCGACGAAGGCAAGAAGTCCCGCTTTGCCGCGGAAAAGTATCTGTATGTGCCGCTCGGCAAGGATGTCGAAGACGACCCCACCGTGGAAGGCCCGGCGATCCATGAAGCCGGCCTCGCCCGCTTTCTGCGCGCCGCGCAGATGGGCAAGCCCGAGGAGGCCGGTTCAGCCGCGGAAGTGCAGCGCGCCGTGCACGACTGCGTGGAGCTCGGCGTATTCAGCGCCTACCAGCGCGAAGCGCACGCCGCCCACGCACGCTATTCCGAAGAAGCGATGTTCGACGACGAAATCCGCGCGGCGGTGGTCGGCGATATCCGCAGGATGTACGCACCGATGCGCGAGCAGCTCGCGCTTTATGACTTCACCGTGCTTTACGGGCTGCCCTCGCCGCTCATGTGCAGCGACGCGCCGTTCATCGACTGGCGCGTGCGGATCGTGCCCGCGCTGCCGTTCGTGTCATTGCCGCTCGGGCCGTACGCGCTGCTCGTCGGCGGCTCTTCGGGACGAACGAGCAAGGCGGCGCCCGTGGTGTGGAAAGCCGCAAGCGCGCTTGGGCCGCTCAAGGACCATAACCGGCATCAGGTGGAACGCGCGCACCGCTGGATCGTCGCGACCAGCGACGACCAGCTCGTCGCCGTGCAGCCGCGCTTCGCGCCGCCTGCCGCAACCCCTGACGCAACCCCTGACGCAGCGGCGGGGCCGGCATGAGCGACACGCTGATGATCACCAACGTGCGTCTCGCGGATGGCCGGCACGTCGACATTTCGATTGCCGGCTCGCGCATCGCGGCGATCGGTCCCGACCTGAAGCGCGAACCCGGCGTGACGGAAGAAAACGGCGAAGGTGCGCTCGTGCTGCCGGGTTTCGTCGAAGGTCATACGCATCTCGACAAGACCATGTGGGGCATGCCGTGGTATCGCAACGAGGTCGGTCCGAGGCTCACCGACCGCATCGAGAACGAGCGACGCTGGCGCGCGACGAGCGGGCATGACGCAGGCGTGCAGTCGCTCGCCCTCGCGCGCGCGTTTCTGCACGCGGGCACCACGCGGCTTCGCACGCACGTCGACGTCGACACGGATGCCGGCCTGCGCCATCTCGAAGGCGTGCTCGCCACGCGCGAAACGCTCAAGGGCGTGATGGACCTGCAGGTTGTCGCCTTCCCGCAGTCGGGTCTGCTCAGGCGCGACGGTACCGCCGCGCTGCTCGATCGCGCGCTCGCCGAAGGCGCCGACGTGCTCGGTGCGCTCGACCCCGCTTCGATCGACGGCGATCCGGTCGCTTCGCTCGATACGACGTTCGATATCGCGTCGCGACATCAGAAGCCCGTCGATATCCATCTGCACGAGCCCGGCGAAACCGGCGGGCGCACGATGACGCTGCTGCTCGATCGTGTCGAAGCGCTCGGCATGCAGGGGCGCGTCGTGATCAGCCATGCGTTCTGTCTCGGCGATCTGCCGGAGCGCGCGCGTGATGCGCTGCTTGAGCGCCTCGCCCGTCTGCGGGTCGCGCTTTTGACGACGGCGCCGCCTTCCGTGCCAGTTCCGCCGCTCAAGGCATGTATGGCGGCCGGCGTCACGATCTTCGCGGGCAACGACGGCATCCGCGATACGTGGACGCCGTATGGTTCGCCCGACATGCTCGAACGCGCGATGCTCGTCGGCATGCGCTACGACCTGCGCCGCGACGACGATCTCGAACTCGCCTTCGACACCGTCAGCGGCGCCGCGGCGCGAGGCTGCGGCTTCGCGGATCACGGTCTTTCGGTGGGCACGCGCGCCGACCTCGTATTGCTTGACGCGGAGACGGTCGCCCATGCGCTCGCCGCGCGACCGGTGAGGAGGCGCGTCATCTCTCACGGACGGATCGTCGCCCGAAACGGCGAGGGCGTCGCGCGGTAACGGCCAGTTTCAGCGCTCACGTCTTCTCACACCAGCCGCGTTGAAAAAACTCACACCACATTCGTTACACCAATACGGAAGACGGCTGAAGTCCGCGCATTGCGCGCGAGCCGCAAGGAAATCCTCATGACCATGCCGCAGAGCTTTCGCAATCCGTTTGTTTCGCTCTACCAGTCTGTCGTGGATCAGGTCGCGCGCGCGGCCTGCGATCTGGCGACTGGCCTTGCGTCGCGACCTGGTCTCGAAAACGGCCTCGTGCATGCGGCGGAACAGGTGGCGGCACTCAAGGCAAAAGGCGCGGCGGCGTTACCCGACGCGCCGCCCGACGGCATCGCACAGGACTTGTGGAAGTGCGCGAAGCTGGGTTTCGCCCTCATGGAAGCGCGGGCGCACGGCGATACGGCCGCGGCGGAGAGCATCGAAGACGTCATGCGCTACAACGTCTGCGACCCGCGCTGGGCAGGCACGATTTCCAGTTACGTGCAGTACTTCGGACCTGACGGCAGCCGCGCCAAAATCCCCTACATCCGGCCTGCGACAGTCGGCCCTGTCACCGTGCCGCTCAAGGCCGGCGCGAAAGTCGCGCTGATCGCCGACTGGGGAACCGGCACCGACATCGCCGTGAATCTGCTGAAGGAAGTGGCGCTGCAGAATCCGGATGTCGTGATTCATCTCGGCGATATCTACTACTCCGGCACGGCGCATGAGTGCGACGTGAACTTCAGGCGAATCATCGATGCGGTGCTCGAGCGCGACACAAAAGACCTGCCGGTATACACGCTCTCAGGCAACCACGACATGTATTCAGGCGGTGCCGGTTATTACAGCCTGATTGCCTCGCTGAACGATCGCCCGTGGTTGCAGCCGGCCAGCTACTTCTGTCTGCGTAACGACGACTGGCAGTTCATCGCGATGGATACCGGCCTGCACGACTACATCCCGGTCATCGGCGAGGACGTGCTGACGTTCATCGAGCCCGAGGAAGAAGCCTGGATCATCGATCGTCTCAGCGAATTCGACGGCAAGACGATCCTGATGTCGCACCACCCGCTCTTTTCGGCGTTTTCGCAGATCGGCCCGCGCGGCGCCGACGGCACGTTCACCGCGTACAACCCGAAGCTCGTCGCGAGCTATCAGCGCTTCGCGAAAGCCGCGAAGCAGCCGGTTGCCGCGTGGTTCTGGGGCCACGAGCACAATCTGTCCGTCTACGATCCGTTTCAGGGGCTGCAACGTGGGCGCTGCATCGGCCACGGCGCGGTGCCGGTGTTCGTCGACGATGACACAGCACCGTTCGCGCCGATGCCCGGCATCGCCAGGCCGCCCAAAGTGGCGGACGTGCAACTGGGTGTCGAAGGCCGCACGTACATGCACGGCTTCACGATTGTCCGGCTCGAGACGGGCGGCGCCGCGAGCGCCGAATACTACGAGGACAACAACGGCACCCAGCCGATGTTTACCGAAAACCTCTAGCTGGCACGGTCGCGCAAGCGGGTCATTCAGAAAAAATGCAGCGTCTTCGCTGCCTGCTGGATGGCCTTGCGGATACGCGGATACGTACCGCAGCGGCAGATGACGCCGCACAGCGCCGCATCGATTTCACCATCCAGTTCCGCCGGTTTGACTGGCCGCTTCACGTTCCTGAGCAACGCGCAGGCCGCCATGAACTGCGCGCTCTGACAGTAGCCGCACTGCGCGACATCGACGTCGAGCCACGCGGCCCTGAGCGCATTCGCTTCGGCACCCTGCACGCCTTCGATCGTCGTGATCTTCTCGCCGTGCAATTCGCTGAGTTTCGTCTGGCAGGCAAGGCTTGCCTTGTCGTTCAGATGAACCGTGCAGCCGCCGCAGACGCCGACGCCGCAGCCGAACTTCGTGCCGGTCAGATGCAGTTCGCACCGCAGCACCCAGAGAAGCGGCGTCTCGGGGTCGGAGACGACGGCCACCGTCTTTCTGTTCACGTTGAGGGAGGACATGTTTTCGTCGTCGCAGTGTTGGCGGGGTTGAGCGGACAGGGCGTTTTCAGGCGCACGCCGACGGGGTCGAGCGGCAGCGAATAGCGGCGCTCGCCGGTAAGCGCGAAGAGCGCGTTCGCGACGGCCGGCGCAACCGGCGGCACGCCCGGCTCGCCGACGCCTTGTGGATGCCCGTCGCCCGGCATGATGTGAACCTCGATCGCGGGGCAGTTCGACATGCGCACGACCGGGAAATCGAGGAAATTCGTCTGCATCACCTGCCCTTCGCAGAGCGTGATCTCGTTCTGCAATGCGCTGGAAAGACCAAAGATGATTCCACCTTCCATCTGCTGCGCGATCAGGTTCGGATTGACTGCCGTGCCGCAGTCGATGACACAGACAACCCGATGCACGCGCACGCCTTTGTCCGGATCGAGCGAGACTTCGGCGACCTGCGCGACGATGCTGCCAAACGCCTGATG
This sequence comes from Paraburkholderia gardini, assembly GCF_907164545.1. NCBI lineage: Bacteria > Pseudomonadati > Pseudomonadota > Betaproteobacteria > Burkholderiales > Burkholderiaceae > Paraburkholderia > Paraburkholderia gardini. Next base: position 120,466 of record NZ_CAJQZB010000014.1, read on the forward strand.
CATCGCGATGCCGCGCGCGCAGCGCACGCCTTTAGGGCCGACAACCGGCTTGCCCCAGCCCGCCAGTGCAGCCGTGGTGCGCAGCACGGCCAGATGCTTCGGATGCTGCGTCAGGAGGCTCGCGCGAAACTCGACCGGGTCCTTGCCCGCGAGCGCCGCGACCTCGTCCATGAAGCACTCGGTGAAAAACGCCTGATGCGAATGGCCGACCGAGCGCCAGAAACCCACCGGCACCGGCAACTCGACGAACGCGTGCGCCACGCGCGCGTTCGGCCATTCGTAGGGCTGGTCGAACGCGCCTTCGGACGTGGTCTTGTCATACGGAAGATGCAGGTCCGGGAGGCCGAACGTGCGCGTGAGCACCTGTGGCACGATCGCCTGGCCCGCCGACGTGTTGCGCCATGCCACCAGCTTGCCGTCGGCATCGAGCCCGGCCTCGAACCGCGACAGGCACGCCGGCCGGTAGAAATCGTGCTGGGTGTCCTGCGTGCGCGACCAGAGCGTCTGCACCGGCCGGCCGCCCGCCTCCTTCGCGATGGCCGCGGCCTGCGTGATGAAGTCGATTTCGAGGCGCCGGCCGAACGCGCCGCCCAGCAGCGGGACCTGCATGTCGACCTTGTCTTCGTCGATGCCCAGCACTTTAGCGACGTGCCGGCGCGCGAGCGTCGGCATCTGCGTGGCGGCCCAGACGGTCGCCGTGCCGTCCTTGAACTGCACCGTGCAGTTGACCGGCTCGACCGGTGCATGCGCGAGATACGGCGCGCGATATTCCGCCTTGATCGTGCGGTGCGCCGTTTGCAGCGCGGCATCGACGTCGCCCACGGTATAGAACGCGTGGCCGCTGTCCTTGTCGAGTGTCTCGACAAGGCGCGCGTCGATGTCCGCGCTCGACAGTTTCGCGGCGGCGCCCGCGTTCCATACCGGCTGGAGATCCGCTGCGGCGGTCAGCGCGCCGTATGCGTCGCGCGCGATCACCGCGACGCCGCCCGTGGCGCCGGGGTTGGGGGGGGCCCCGCACGGGCGGATTACCACCCCCATAGCGGGGATAAGCG